>JAJRVT010000395.1 GCA_024277175.1 Chloroflexota bacterium
GGCCACCAACTGGGGCAGGGGGTCGGCCTGGAAACTGGAGAGGGGACGGCCGCCCGTGTCCAGGATGTTGCCCTCATAGTCGGTGAGGAAGGCGAGAACGATGTAGTCCTGGGCGGCGTCATAGGCCGGGTTGAAGGAGGCGCTGTCCCAGTTGACGGTCACATAGGAGGGGCCGGGGGGCAGGTCGGCCTGGGCGCTGGCCTCCAACACCACCGTGCCCTGGGGGTCGATGAACTCCAGGAAGAGGTTGGCATTGGTCAGTTGGGTGGCCGAGGGGTTGTTGACCAGTAGTTGGGTAGCGTTGGCCCCGGGGCTGAAGGGGGCCGTGGTCACGATCTCCACACCCACGTCGGGGAGCATCTGGCCGGTGAAGGCGGTCAGATCGTCGTTGGGCGTGCTCAAGGCCATGGCGGCCGGCGGCACGATGAAGCGATGGTTGCCCTGGGGATCGTTGTAGGAGACCACCACCAGGGGTTCGGTGAAGGGTTCCTGGTTGATGGTGTATTGGAAGGTGTCGCGGGGGGTGCGCGCCTCCACGGTGAAGCTCTCGCCATTGGCCACCTGGCCGGAGTAGAGGGCCAGGGTCAGACCCTGGTCGCCCACAGGGAGGAAGGTGGGGGAGGCGTAGCCATCGCCAAAGCTGAGGCTGCCGCTGTTGCCGGCGTCGTCGCTCCAGTCCAGGGACCAGGTTCCGGCGCCAACCGAGCAGCCGCCCGCCCCACAGCCGGAAACGGTGAAGGCGTAGGCGCGGTCGGCGTCGCCGGTGAAGTAGCCGCCGGCCGCGGGCGCGGCGTGGTCGGCCTGGGTCCAGGCTGCGGGCAGGGGCGATTCGAGCAGGATGCGGCTGCCGACGATGACCTGGTTGAGGGCGCGCACGCGACCTGAACCGCCCACGGTGTTGTTGGTGATGGTGGTGGTGTCATCGGGCGCGACCAGGATGGCCTCCACGCCATAGGCGTCGTAGAGGCCGGTGTTGAGCAACGAGAGGGTGGCGACAACATCGTTGCCGTTGCGCTGGCTGTGGACGCCGGCCAGCAGTTCGGGGCGCGGGAAGTCGCCGGCGTCGTCGATGGCCGTGCCCAGCCTCAACTCAGAGCGGTCGGAGAAGCCGTCCAGATCCGAATCCTTGTTGAATCGGAAGAGGGCCACCGCGCCGGGCGTGGCTGCTGTGTCCTGAAAGCCTTCCGAACCGTCGCCAAGGCCGTTGGTGTAGATGTTCCACCAGTCGGCAGTGGAGAGGGCGTGCTTGCACCAGACGGCCGAGGCCTGGGGACCGGAGGGGCGGAAGGGTTCCTGACACCAGCTTGGGGTGCTGCTCACGTATTCGGGGGTCCAGATGCTGACCAGGGCGCCGTCGGCGTCGGTCTCGTGGGGGAAGTAGCGGGCCAGGACGTCGAGTGCGGTTTCGTTGCCCCAGGTGGGGATGAGGTAGGGATCGATGGTCTCGTCGCCGTCGTCGGTCCCGTCTTCCATTGCGACCAGCAGGCCGGCGTTGGCCGCGTCCTGGTAGAAGAGTTCGTCGATGCCGTAGGTGAAGTCCTCGACAACGATGCGGATGGGGCCGCCAAGATCGATGGCTTTCATTTGCTCCAGCGTCAGCGGGATACGCCGCGAGGTGTAAGCGTGCTCCTCGCCGGGCATGAAGTTGTGGAGTTTGCCGTCGCCGCCCATGTCTGGGGCTGCGAAGTAGGTGTAGGCCGGGTTGGGGTCGTCGCCGATGTAGAGATTGAAGGCCAGGTCCGCGATCTCGCGGGCGTACTCTGTGCCGGTGTTGCGGACGGTGTAGGTGAACCAGAGGTCGGCGGCATGGGAGGAGTCTTCGGCCGTGGCCGTGCCCCAGGCTTCGCTGGTGGAGAAGGCTTCGCCGTTGGTGACGGTGTGTTCTTCGTATTCCTCTGTGGTTGTTGTCTGAGATCCTCCCCATGAACTGCCACTTGATGTGCCGGTGATCTTGACAGGCGCAGAAAACACATACGCTAACTCGTAAAGTCGTTCGCCGATTACTTCAGCGGCTTGAGTTTGCGAAAATCGGATTCCATCGATTGCAACAGCTATGTTGTCAGTATCAAAACTATTACTGACAAGTATTTGGTTGTTGACATTGACCTCATTTATGGGGTTTGATCGGTCCGCAACTGAGCCATAGGTATGCTCTTCATCAGGGAAATCTTCTGCGAACTCTGGCGAGATTTCTCGGGCCTTACGCAGAGAACCGCGGCATGCGGCACCCGAGTACTCTTCACTGTAACTCACTTCAGCAACAAAAACATTGGCGCCGAAATCGAGACATCCTAATTGTGCGCCAAGACTAGCTCGAAAGTATCGTGTCCCAGTAACGGCCCTTTTCTTGATATCGTCAAAAAAATCGGAGGATACCTCGGAGGCCCTAACGCCATGAGAGGAAGCGTCAAGAATACGCTCTTCCGTCGATTCAGAGACTTCCTGCCATTCGTTCCACGTGGTGGTATTTGAAACACTCGTACTAGCGCCTTCCGTTTTTGCGGTCGCGTATGACCGTTCTGTACCATCACTAATGGTGTGATCCGTGGTAATCGTTGTAACAACCTGTAACTGGAGAGACGACTCAAGCACACTAACTTCTGGAATCGGAAAGCCTGCCACAAGAGGGTGATTTCCCGGAGACTTCACCCACGCCGGCATCTCAGCGAAGATTACTCCCCAATCCTCGTTACGCGGCAGCACACCGTAGCCACAGAAACCACCGCTCCCTGGACAGTACGTATTGCCGAACAACTCCTGTCCATCATCGAACTTGTCGCGGTCGGTGCTCTCCCGGTTCATGTTGAGCCCCAGTTCCCAGCGCTCGGCCAGATCCGGCACGGAATCCTGGTCGTCGTCCGGGCAGTCGGGCATGGTGGCCGGCCAGCCGCTGAAGGGCTTGCCGCTGGCCGGGTAGCTGGCGGCCTCGTTGGCCAGCCAAGCCTTGGCCGCGCTGACCTCGTCGCCGTCGCTGGTCCCGTCCCCGTCCGAATCCGGGTTGAGCGCGTCCGTGCACCACCACTGTTCCTGGGTGTTGGTCAGGCCATCGCCGTCATCGTCGATGGAGGTGGGTTCGGCCAGCGCTGCCCGCTGTTCCCTCGTCAGCGAAGCCATTGCAGCGTGCAGCGCGTCCGCGGACGCGGTTCCGTCCGCGCCGGCCGCAGCCACCTGCCCGCGCATGGCCTGGGCCTGGGCCAGCAGGGACTGCAGGCTAGCGGACAGCCAGGGACTGGTAGTCGCGCTGGTGGCGACCAGCCCGCTCAGGGATTCGGTATCGCTGGGGTCGAAACGCAGGCGGGCCAGATCGGCCAGTTGGTTCTCGTCCACCAGCACAAGCGCCCAGTCATCGCCCTGCTCGAGGACGACCAGGTCCAGGCGGTCGAAACGCTGGCGCGCGGCTTCGTTTTTCAGGGTCACGCGCGTGCGGTAGATGACATCCGGTCCTGTTTCCGGTGGTAGCGCCTGCTCGTTGGCGCCGTTGGCATGGGGCGCGATGGCGGCCAGGGCCGGGCTGGCCGTCGAGAGCAGCATGCTGGCCGTGATCAGGATACTCACGATGGTCTGGAGAATAGTCGAAAAATGGTGGCGGGTGTTCATGACAGCCTCCTGTTTTTCTACACATGCCGTAGCATGTCAATATCGATTCACTTGCTTCTGTTTGGCGTTCCGCCCATGGAAGCGCCTAATACAGAACCGTCCGTCTGATAATCGCGGAACTGATATTCAATGGAATGTGCAGGGATATCATAGATCGGATCGACAACGACGTCTTTCCCTTTGCCCAACAGCCAGGCAAATGGGTTCTTCATCAGGTTGTAGATGTCTCCCAGTGGTTTGGGTGCAAAGCTTGTAAGGCCACAACTCGGATTGAGCGATGTGCATGGCGCGCTCGTAGCCGCCTTGGATGCGCTTGAAAGCATCCCCTCCATCCCTTGCATCGATGCTTGCATTCTCGCGTCGTATTCTTCCTCTGTGATAGTGTCAATGTTATCCAGGGTGTATCTACGGTTTGTAGAATATTGCTCGCCGGCTTCAGCCATGTCGATCAGATCGCTTACGACTGGCGTACGCGGCGCAATATGCTTGCCCACGAAGCGGTTGATGCCATTTTTGTTGGCATTCAGCATATCGTACCAGGCGTTGCCGCTGGGATCTCGGAAGCCCGTAGGGTTATTCTCCACATAAGCATAGCGATTCAGCGATTGTATTTTTTGCGCCAGTGCGGGGAACGCGTCCCGACTGACAAATCGTCCGGCTATAGGATCATAGTATCTCGCCCGCAGGAAGAATAGGCCGGTCGTAGGATCCGCCTGTTCACCCGTGAAGGTGAAGTCCTGCACCGAGCTCCCCACATGGGCCCGGGTCGCGCCGAAGACGTCGTAGCTATAATAGTCGGTGCGGTGGGCGCCGCCGTCGCTCAAGGCTCGGGTGCTGCCCAGACCATCCACATGGTAGTAGGCGGGGACGTCCACCGAATCGAGGATGGCGATCAGATCGTTGCCGTAGACGTAGCGATTCTCCTGGCCGTTGATCCCCTCCACCAGGACCACGGGCAGAGGCGCGGCCACGTCCTGCAGATAGCTGGTCGTAGTCCCGTTGACCGTCTTGCTCAGGCGTACGCCGTCGCCGTCATAGGCGAAGCTCACGGTGTTGGTCCCGTCCGCCACCTGGACCAGCCTGTCCAGGGCGTCGAAGGCGTAGGCGTCCCCGCCTTTGCCCGTCATGTTGCCGTTGGCGTCCCAGGTCAGGGCGGTGGTCCCGCCCGGGTCGGTGACGCTCAGCAGGCGGTCGGCGGCGTCATAGGCGTAGGTCGTGGTCCCGTGAACGCTGCTGGTCATGCTCGTGCGGTTGCCCATGGAATCATAGACGTAGTCCACCTGCTCGCCGTCGGGGTAGACCACCCGGGTCAGCCGGTTGAGGCTGTCGTAGGTGTAGGCGCTGACGCCGTCCAGATCGGTCATGCTCAAGCGGTTGCCTACAGGATCCAGGGTGTAGTTGGCGCTGGCGATGACGCTGCTGTCGGGCGCGGTGTGGACCAGGCTGAGGAGACGACCGGCCCCGTCATAGGCGTAGGCTGCATCGACGCCGTTGGGGTAGGCCATGGCCGTGGGACGACCGGCGGCGTCGTAGGCGTAGGTGGTGGTGCGGCTGGCCCAGTCGGTGACGGAGACCAGGCGGCTGGCGGCGTCATAGGCGTAGGTCACCGTCTGGCCGCCCGGGTAGACGATGGCGGTGCGGTTGCCGTTGGCGTCATAGGCATAGCTCAAGGTCCCGTTGGGCCCGTCCACCTGGGTCAGGCGGTCCAGGGCGTCATAGGCGTAGGTGGTGACGCCTGCGGGATCGCTCATCTGGGTGCGGTTGCCCACGGCGTCGTAGGCGAAGGTGATAGAGCCGCTCCCGTACCCGACGCCGGTCAGGCGGTCTAGGGCGTCGTAGCTGTAGTTGATGACCGTCCCATCGGGCTTGGTGCGGGCGGTGCGGTTGCCGGCGGCGTCATAGACGTAAGTCGTGACGTTGCCCAGCGCGTCGGTGACGGAGATGAGGCGATCCAGGGCGTCATAGGCGTAGGCGGTGATATGGCCGTTGGCGTCGGTCATCTGGGTGCGGTTACCCACGGCGTCATAGGCGTAGGCGACCGTCCCGCCGGCGGCGTCGGTGACGGAGGTGAGACGGTTCAGGGCGTCGTAAGCGTAGTTGGTGGCGTGGCCGTTGGCGTCAGTCATCCGGGTGCGGTTGCCTACGGCGTCATAGGCGTAGGTCGTGACGTTCCCCAGGGGATCGGTGACGGAGACCAGGCGGTTGAGGGCGTCGTAGGTGGAGGAGGTGACAACGCCCGTAGGGTCGGTCATAGAGATGCGGTTGTCCACCGAGTCGTAGGCGAAGGCCGTGGCGTTACCCAGGGGATCGGTGGTGGAGACCAGGCGGTCCTTGGCGTCGTAGGCGAAGGCGGTGACGTTGCCCAGGGGATCGGTGATGGCGGTGCGGTTGCCCACGGCGTCATAGGCGTAGGCGGTGACGCCGCCCAGGGGGTCGGTGACGGCGGTGAGGCGGTTGGCGGCGTCATAGGCGAAGGCCGTGGTGCGTCCCAGGGGGTCGGTCTCGGAGAGCTTGCGCCCGGCGGCGTCATAGGTGGCTGTGGTCACGGCGCCCAGGGGGGCAGTGACGTTGACGGGATAGCCGTAGGCGTCGTAGGCGAAGGATGTCGTGCGGCCCAGGGGGTCGGTGGAAGTCGTGAGCAGGCCGTTGGCGTCGTAGGTGAAGTTGGTTGCATTACCCAGGGCGTCGGTGGTGGAGAGCAGGTTGGAATGGGCGTCGTAGGCGTAGGTCGTGGTGCGGCCCAGGGGATCCGTCTCCGAAAGCAGGTTGTTGCGGGCGTCGTAGGCGAAGGTGCTGACGAAGCCCAGGGTGTCGGTGACGACGGTGGTGTTGCCGCGCGCGTCGTAGGCATAGCCGGTAGTGAAGCCCCGTTTGTTCACCCATTCGACGCGGTTGTTGTCGGCGTCATAGGCGTAGCTCTCGCTCTGGTTGAGGGCATCGGTGGCCGTCACCAGTCGCGCTTCGCTGTCATAGGTGTAGATAGTGGTAAAGCCGCGCGGGTCAGTGACCCGACTCTCGCGACTGAGCAGGTTGTAGGCGTAGGTCCAGACGTCACCAGCGGCGTTGGTCTGTTCCACCACCCGGCCATCGGCGTCATAGACGTTGGTGACCACACCATGGCCGTTGGCGTCGGTCAGGGTGAGCAGGCGATGGTTGGCGTCGTAGGTCAAGGCCGTGGTCTGCCCCATGACGTCGGTGACCGCGGTCAGGTTGGCGTCGGCGTCATAGGCGAAGCTGACCGTGCGTCCGATGTTGTCCGTCACCTGGGAGACCAGCATAGGGCTGACCGGTGAGGCATAGACCAGAGTCAGACTGCGGCCGGCCGGTCCAGTGACTGTGATCAGGCGGGCCTGGCCGTCGTAGGCGAGGCTGGTGCGGTTGGCGTTGCTGTCCTCCACATAGGCCAACCCACCACCGGCGTTGAAATGATAGCGGGTGCGGTCCTTCTGGGTCAGGTCGAAGCTACCGTCGCCATTCTTGACCAGGATGCCGAAGATGCCCGGTCCACCCTCGTAATCGCTGCCGGTCCAGGTCCATTGTTCGCCGTGGCCATCGCCGAAGGTGACCAGCACCGAGCCGTCGGTCTGTTCGTCCAGGGTGACGTTCCAGGTATGGGTCCAGCCTACGCCCAGGGGACCCGGTTCGGGGGCCAGGGAGTTGTAGGCGCGGGTGAAGGCCAGGGGCAGGCCGCGGGTGGGGATGGAGATATCCGTGTGGCTGTAGGCGTGGTTGCCGTTGGCCGTGTTGACGGGGTCGCCCTCGTAGACCTGGTAGCGGGTGTTGGGCCCGCTGGCGCCCAGTTGGGTCGCGACGAAGGCGTTTTTGCCGAGCCAGGGGTCTGCGTCTACGTAGTATTCGCAGATGTAGTATTCATTTGTATCGGGATCTCGACAGGTGCGGTAGTTGATGCTATCACCCGAACCGTAAGGGGCTGGACCGGAACTGGAACCCCACCAATTGTTCTCTGCTACGATGATTACGGATGGGTTACCATTGTAAATTCCGCTGGCGCTGTTTTCATATATATTACTCGTCCTAACGTTGAGTGCTCCACCGGAGGAGTATATTCCGGTTTTGCCATATCTGATCGTAGAGTTTTGGATATTTGCATGTGAACCCTCGAGAAGATAAATGGTCGGGTATAGGTATAATCCATCCGTTCCAGCATTCCACGCGCTTCCATATTGAAAGAATGCGTGGGTGCTGTCGAGCAATCCGCCCGATTGGACTTGGATATAGCCCCAGTCGCCGGGTGCGGGCGATGTGGAGTCGCCATCATTGTTGGTATCGCCGCCAACGCTGTCATCCTTGATGGAGGTGAAGTAAACGGGTTTGGCCGCCGTTCCAGATGCGACTAGATCTCCGTTGACCAGAATATGCCCTTCAAATTTTACAATGGCGCCCGGATCAATCGAGAGCGTCGCGTTTGACTTTACGAACAAATAGAATCTTTCAATCACGTAGGGAACGGTGGGGTGGGCGGGAAGGGTAAGATCACTGCTCACGCTTCCGCTGAGGCCAAGCCCGTTCCAGGTATTATCGGCGATGGTATTACCGTTCATTTGTGGGGCTGCAATCGAAGGAGATGACCAATGAATTGCGTAGCCTGCGTTGCTTCTGATCTCGTTGTCGGTCAACGTCAGAACAGATTTGTAGAAAGAGACGCCATTGCCCTGGTTCCCGGAGATCTGGCTGTTCGTCAAGATGGCATTTGTATTTGATAATGTAATGCCTCCACTGCCATTATTGTTGACAACGGAGTTGGCGATGCTGACGTCATAACTTCCGCTTGCATAATGAGAATGAATCCCATATTCCATGTTGTCTGCGATGATGCTGCTATTCACCGTCAGACTGATGGCTTGCCCTCCGTCTGGTGTATATAAATGTATTCCGGTTTTGCCATATCTGATTGTAGAGTTTTGGATATTTGCATGTGAACCTTCGAGAAGATAGATGGTCGGATGCGCTCCATCTGTTGTGTAACCAGCTGCATACTGGAAAATGGCGTGGGTGCTGTCGAGCAACCCGCCCGATTGGACTTGGATATAGCCCCAGTCGCCGGGTGCGGGCGATGTGGAGTCGCCATCATTGTTGGTGTCGCCGCCAACGCTGTCGTCCTTGATGGAGGTGAAGTAAACGGGTTTGGCCGCCGTTCCAGATGCGACTAGATCTCCGTTGACAGATAGTGCTCTGCTGTTTTCAAACTTCACAATCGCGCCCGAATCAACGGTCAACGTTACGCCAGTATCCACGGTCATGTCACACGTCACGCGATGGATCGCATTTGCGGACCAGGTCTCGTCGGCGGAGATGGTCCCGCAATGCTCTACGGTTGGCGGCCAGGCGTCGGGCGCGTCCGCGTCCAGGTTGGCGATGAAGGGCGCGCCGGGCGTCAGCGCGAAGTTGTCGCCCACGTCCGGGGGAATGAAGAGGCGGAAGGCCTGGGTGGGCTCGTTCCAGGCCATGAGGCTGGAGACGTGGGTGATGTCCGCTGCCGCGGCCTGGGCGTCGTTCAGGTGGGCCAGTTGCAGGGGCAGGGAGAGGAAGTTGAACGTTCCCGGGGTCAGCGCCTGCTGGATGGGAACCGCCTTGCCGGTGAAGGTCACCTGGGCCGGCCCGCCGGCGTTGAGGGAGACGAAGACCGTCTCGCCCGTGGTCAGGGAGAAGTTGTCGCCCACAAAGCCGCCGCCGCCCGTGGGCGCGAAGAAGCGGAAGGCGTCGCTGGCCGGGTTCCACTTGAGCAGGGAAGCCACATGGCCTTCGCCTATATAGGCCGCCAGGGAGAGGGCGTCGGTGATGGCGTCGTTCTGGAGGGGGAGGGCGATGAGGCTGTACTTGCCGCCTTCGTTATTGAGCGCATAGGCGATGGCCCCCAGTTGGGGCGAATCCAGGGGCGGTCCGGCCGCGGGCGCCATGCGGATGACATAGTAGTGCTGGGTGGCGGGGGCGCCGGCCGCGCCGGCGTGGAGATAGGAGGTCGTCTCCGGGGGCAGGGTGGCCAGCAGGGTGCTGGCGTCGGGCGTGAAGAAAGGCGCGTTGCTGTGGTGGATCTCGATGGACTGCACGCCGGCGGGGACAGTCCAGCCCAGAAGAATATCGCTTCCCTGGACCTGGATGGTCTCGGCCAGGTCGGCGTCGGTTGCCAGCAGGCTTGCGCTGGCCTCCGGCAAGTTCTCCGGGGCGACCATCTCGGGGTCAATGTTTTCCGGCCCCATGTCCGCCGGGGCGAAATCGGGGTCAGGTGCGAAGGGTGCGTTTTCATCCACCATGGGGAGCGGTGCGTCTTCCCCGGCGTTCTGGTCTCCCTCATTGGCGATCAGGGGGAGAAACACCGCGGGCGGCGCGTTGTCGTCCGGTCCCTGGGCCTGGGCGGGCTGGGGGGCGGCTGGATCGACAAACTCCGGATCGAAGTCGGGTTCGGGCGCAAAGGGCGCGTCTTCCCCGGCGGCCTGGTCTCCCTCATTGGCGATCAGGGGGAGAAACACCGGCGGCGCGTTGTCGTCCGGTCCCTGGGCCTGGGCGGGTTGGGGGCTGGCCAGGGCGAGCAGGCCTGCGATCAACAGGGCGAATACGAACGTCCAGCGAGAGAGAGACTGTAGGTGTGAAGCACGCGCTGTCATGGTTTTCTGCTCCATTGCGAGAAAGTTTTTGCACCAGTATTTTGATGATGAAACGTATCTGCCCAGTAAACCGGGGAAGTCCATCCCATTGACCGGACGCACTGGAGGAATCCGGCTTGTTCCTGGTCAATGGGACGCACTCGCCACGAGACATTGAGCAGATATCAGTATTTTGATGATGAAACGAATAGGGGCGCCGCAAAATTTGCGGCGCCCCTCTGATTTCTTAACGGCAATTCAGTTGCGAGGGTTGCCGACCTGCATACGACCTTGTATTCAGGCGCCCATTATCCTCCTGGCATGAAGCCCGTGTCGCTTGGCTTCGGGCTGGTTTGCGCCACGGCCGGCCCGATCTGCTCCAAAATCTCTTCGTTGCTGTAGCTGATCACCTGGGGACGGGTATAGGGCCGTTTGTGAGGCTGGAGCGTCGCTTGCCGATTTCCGTCATGGAACTGTCGTTGGTTGGTCGAATGATTCCTTCCAGTGTTGGATTTTTCCATTATTCATTACCTTTCTGGCGTCTTGGATGTGAGACAATCTGCCTCTTGTGGATCATGCCGAACCGGCCTTAGTGAGCAATGATGGGGAGGAACAGTTGCTGTTGTTCGGCAGCGGCGCCCCCAAGCGTGGCGTGGACCGGTCCGTGCAATGTGGCGTTCCCTGCAGTGTCGACGTCTTCGAGCCAGTAGTAGTAAACGCCCGGAGGACGTTCATCAACATAGGCATATTTCGCGCCGGCGCCGTTGCCTGCGGCTGCGATCAACTGATCGTTGACCTGTGTTCGCTGGCCGGTCTCCGTGTCCGCGCGATAGAGGTTGAAGCCTGCGTTGTCGATCTCATCGCCGGTCTCCCAGCGCAGTGTGACCGAATCGCCTGTGGGCTCGGCCGTGAAGGAGACTAGATCGACTATTGTAGGTGTGGGCAACTTGTCGAGGTAGGGGGTGTTGCCTGTACCGCCTGTGTTTTCTTTATCCTCGAATACGAGACCGCCGGCATCGAAAGGTAACGATGAATTGGCGGCGTCAATTCGCAATCGGAATGACACAATGCTGGCATTATTTGTCCGTTGCGTTTCGATATAGGCGCCCACTGCTGCATTGTCGAACCGAATTTCTCCAGTCTGTTCCTTGTTCACCGTGATCTGCTGCAGCAGTGTCCCCGCGGGAGGTGCAATGGCATACGTAACGGTTGACTCGTCCCACCCATCCGATGTTTCGTACAGCCCTAGTGTGACAAAGGTTGTCGCCGCGCCTAATACGTTGCGAATGATCGTCAAGACAACATCTGATTCATCCGCTGGCGTTGTAACAATTGAGATGTCAAATTGGAGCAGCACATCAGAGGTGGAGGTTACCGTTCCACCAAAAGAAGAGAAGAGAGTTTGAAGTCTATTATCATCAAAATTATCATCCGAATTGAGCCAATCAACATACGTATCATCGGTCGGTGGGATCTGAGGCGCCGCGTACGCGGGCGTCGCCCCCCAGAGATAGCCTGCTACGAACGCAAGAAGAAGACAGAGAGGCAAACTCTTTTGTCGGAGCGACCCTGTTATTTGAGGTTTCATTCTGGCCCCATCCTTTCGTTTATGTGGCTGTGATAGACGTTGTTTCCTATCCTAACACGCGACCGCAGCGCATGCACGGGACATGATGTCCTAAAGTTGATGCGAGGACGCGTTCGTAGGCCCCTCGTCGGCATGGATGAACCCTTCCTGTTGGGCGATTTTGCGCAGTTCGATACGCCGATCGAAACGGGATCGGATCGGTGTTTCGCGGAAGCCAAACTGTTCGTAGATGAAAGTGATATAGTTGCGCACCGTGGACTCTGATCGCCCAAGCCTGCGAGCGATTTCTTTGCGGCTGAGGCCATGGACATACAGGCCAAAGACCGCCACAGCCACAGGGTTGAAGGCGTTGTGTTTACGGGCGGTGGTTAGTTTGCGTTGAAGCCTGGCAAAGTTGTCTGCCCTCAAGCGTCCGAAGCGCAGTAGTTCTCTCAATGTGGTGCGTATGACTGGATCTGATATTTGGCCCAGATCAGCAGGGCGCGTCGTCTTCAGGGCGTCCAGTACATTCTCCATTAGTCGCCGGCTGATCGAAGAAACGTAGGGCAATTCTCTGGAAAGCAGCGAAACAGCCTCCCCTGGCAGATGCTTGATCAGCATGCGTTTGGCAACGGATGGAGAGATGTTCGATTTCAATATGTGGGCGCACACTTTGCCGACCAGGTGCGGATGCCACCAATGGGGGAAGTAATCGACGTTTTTCTGTTCGGCCCATTGCAACGCAGGAGTCAGGTAGGCGCATGCATCCTGCGGTTGATTCATACGCAGGCACGCATATGCCAGGTGAAGTTTGATTGCAAAGACAGACAGTTTGTCGCCGGATTTCTGGTAGTGATCCAGACCGGCAAGCAGCAGCCTTTCGGCCTCTGGGTGTCGTCCTGTTACATTGTGGCCGGCGGCCAGAAATATGTTGAAGCTGACGGCTTGTTCCGGGGTGGCTGCATCCACCGCCTGCATGATTTTACATGTTCCCAGGCCATATCGTCCTTCCAGAAGGTCCAGCCAGCCCAGGTTGACGTCAATCCAGGCTCGAAATTCTTCGGACCTTGCTTCTTTGGCGGACCGGCACGCATCTTCATAGGCGAAGTGAGCCTCAGGATACCGGATTTGTGCGCGTAGAACATTCGCTCTGAGAAGATGGGTGTAGATACGAAGGTCGCTCAAATCAGTTTGATCAGCCAGCATGATTGATTCGTCGACCATTCTCAGGGCGTCAACCAGCCCCCCCTGACTCCAATGGATATATGCATCAGCATTCAGGAGCAATATTCGCGCCTCTGTTCCCAAATCTTTCAACTGCAATCGTTGTCGGGCGATTTCAATGCACGTTGACGCCTCTTCATAGGAGGCCGTTTGTTGCAGGATGAGCGCCGTCTGGATCAGCGCGCAGAACTGGGTGCTGTCATCGCTCATCTCTTCATAGGGACGACTGGCTCCGATAGATGATTGTCCTGTTTCAATTTTTTGGTCGTCACCGGGGGCTAACCTGGGCAGATCGAATTGTTCTGACTGCGGTTCCTTTTTCACCAAGGGACCCCCTGAAGTTGCGCTTGTTACGCGCATCATGCCGCTATTTCGCGTATAGATATATAAATCACGAGCATAGACCACTATATCAACATACGGTAACTATTCAGGCCGAAGCCGGTTGATAGATAAGACATACAGAACGCAAAGGTAAATCAAACAAATGGCTGCTACTATAGAACAATCATGACAGCACTACTCAGGTATAGCCGCGAGCACTTAGAGCAACTGGATAAGACAGCCCTCATTGATATGGTGCTACTCTTGGAAAATCATATCAATGAAGTGAGTCAGCGCGTCAAGAAACTGGA
>JAJRVT010000396.1 GCA_024277175.1 Chloroflexota bacterium
CTGGTGCTGGTCCTCGTCCCCGCGTTGGCCATGGCCGGCTGGTGGTACTGGCGCAACCAAGTCCTCTATGGCAGTTGGCTGGGCGTCAATGAACTGCTGGCGGCCAACGGCCTGCGCCAGGAACCCCTGACCTGGGGGAGCGCGAAGGGTGAGTTCCGGGGGCTGCGCTATTCGTTTTGGGGGCTGTTCGGCTGGTTCAACATTTTGCTGCCCGGCTGGGTCTATCCCCTCATGGACGCGCTGAGTCTGATCGCGCTGGCCGGGCTGGCGGTGGGCGTTGTCCAGGGCTGGCGACGGCGGGGCGCGGCCTTTTGGACCGATCCCGCCACCTGGGTGCGGGTGATGCTGGCGCTGTGGGCCGCCATGATCCTGGGACTCATCGCCTACTGGGCCACCTTCGCCACCAGCAGTCAGGGTCGCCTGCTCTTTCCCGCCATCAGCGCTTTCGCCGTCCTCATGATCCTGGGGCTGGCGGTCTGGACCCGCCGGCTGCCGGCGCGGGTGAGCGGGCTGTTGCTGGCTGCGCTGCCCCTGCTCCTGGCCGGCTGCTCGGTCTACACCGTGGCGGTGACCATTCCCGACGCCTATCGCGCGCCAGCGCCTGTGACCGCCATCCCCGCGGACGCGACGCCGGTCGAGTTGCGCTTCGACGCGGCCGCGCCTATCCGCCTCCGCGCCGTGAGCCTGCCCGACGAACGCTTCCGGCCCGGCGACTGGGTCCCCATCACCCTCTACCTCTCGGCTGACCAGCCCCTGGATCAGGACTACCAGCTTTTCATCCAACTGCTGGACGAGAAAGGGCAGGCTATCGGCAACGTGACCACCCACCCCGGCTGGGGACGCAACCCCACCAGCCTGTGGACGCCGGGCGCGATCTACGCTGACGAATATGACGTGCTCATCGACCAGCCCGTCGATGACCGTTCACCCCTGCTGGCCACGGTTTATGTGGGCTTCATCGACCCGGTCACTGAAGCCTCTCAGGAGCGCCTGCCCCTGCCCGCGTTCGACGCGGCCGGCGAACAGGTTACGCCCTTCGTGGGCCATGTGGTGGTGGAACCATCCCGGCCGTTAGAGTTCGGCGAGTTGAATCTGGAAGTCAGCGCCGCTCGCTTCGGGGATGTGATCGAGCTGGGAGGCTATCGTTATCCGCCGCTTACGGCAATCGACGCCAGCGAACCCTTCACCGTCACCCTGTTCTGGAACGCGATCGGCCAGCCTGCCACCGACTACACGGCCTTCGTCCACCTGCGCAACTCGGATGGCGAGACCGTGGCCTCCTATGACCGGGCCCCGGCCGGGGAACGTTTCCCCACCCGCTACTGGCGCGTTGGCGATCGTATCCTCAGCGAGTTTCCATTGATCCTGCCGTCCTCATTGGAGTCGGGGGAGTACGCGTTGTGGGTGGGGCTTTACGAATCGGCCAGCCAGGGCGACGTGCACCTGCCGGTGACGGATGACGGCGGCCTGCGCTCCGGGGACGGCGAGGTGATGGTGGATGGGGTCGTGGTCGAGTAGATCACCCAGGGGTGGGTGACGGGCGGGCGGGGTTCGTCAGGCAGGGATGCCTGCCCTACGGTCCTTCATGTTTCACGCCCCACCCATCACCCGCATCAACTTCCGCACCGTAAATCGCTGGCGCAGGTAGTGCCCGTTGGCCTCGGCCAGGGCCTGTTCCTCCGCGGTCAGCCCCAGGCCGGCCACGTCCACGGGACCGCCGGCCATCCACAGCCAGGTCTTGATCTCCTCCGGCGGCGGGACCTGGGCCGCGATGGCCTGGATTTCGTCCCAGTGCGCCAGAATTTTCACCTTTAGTTCCGCAAAATCAGCCGCGGTCAGATTCAGGAAGGGCGCCTGGTCGGCCGCGATCTCCGGGGTCAGGTCGCCATACGCGGCGCGGATGCGGGTCAGCTCGTCCTCACGGTCAGGCAGGGTGGCCAGGGCCAGCCGCGCGGCCGCGGCCGCCAGGGACATCTGGCGGATCTGGGCGTAGATCTCGGCCACCAGCACCGTAGCCACGCCCACTTTGGCCCCGTGGAGGATGGCGGGCCGCCCTTCCCGCAGCAGGGTCATCTCCCAGAAATGGGAATAGTGGTGCTCTGCGCCTGAGGCCGGACGGGAACTGCCGAAGTCCAGCATGCAGAATCCGGATTCGATCAGGGTTTCCATGAGCGCGCGTACGCCCTGGGGATCGGCCCGGCCGATGGCCTCCGCCTCCTCAGCGCAGCGCCAGGCCGTGGCCAGCATACGCTGGGCGATGGCCTCATCGTAGGGTTCGTCCCAGAGAAGATGGCCCAGCCGCCAGTCAGCCACGGAGGTGAACTTGCCCAGCATGTCGCCAAAGCCGGCCGCGATCATGGCCGGGGGCGCGGCCGTCAAGGTGTGAAGGTCGGCGAAGATGGCGCGGGGCGGCTGAGAGATGACCGTCTTCTTGACGCCGTGGATGATCAGCGGCGCGCCGATGGACGCGAAACCGTCCACCGAGGGCGCAGTGGGGATGGAAAGAAAGGCGCGCCCGGTGCGGTGGGAGACGAAGCGAGTGATGTCGGTGAGGGTGCCCGACCCCACGGCCAGGTAGGTCAGTTCGGGGGAGCCGCCGGGTGGGTCGCTGGCCAGGAGCGCGTCCAGGACATGGGCGGCGTCGGCCACCACTTCCGGCGAGTCGAAGACGACCTTGGCCACCTCCAGCCCTCGGCCTGTCAACGTCGCCTCCACGGCCTCGCCCTGGGCCGCGTAGGTGTTAACGTCGGCCACCATGAGCAGACGCGTCAGCCCGTTGGCCAGGCAATAGTCCGCCAGCCGGGCCAGCGCGTCGTCATCGATCACAACTGGATCGGGTCTTGCGGATTTCATGGGTGGATTCCTTTCGATTTTGATAGAACGCGGATGACATGGATTGGGTGGATTCATACGAATTTTTTAAAAATCCGTGCAGACCGACCAATCCGCGTCATTTGCGTTCTATTTTTTATCCCGCCACGTGCTCGCTCATGGCGCGCATGAGTTCGCGCAGCCGGGGGTAGGTTTCCTGATATTTGCGGGCATAGAAGTCATAGGCCTCATGGCGGCCCGGGTCGGGATCGTACTGTCCGCTGATGGTCACCATGCCGCGGGAAGCCTCCACCAGGCCGGGATAGGCCCCCGCGCCCACTGCGGCCACGATCGCCGAGCCGAGCAGGGAGGCTTCGGCCTCCTTGGTGGTGTAGAGGGTCTTGCCCAGGACGTCGGCGTAGATCTGCATGAAGAGGGGGCTGTGGGTGGCCCCGCCGGAGGCGATGATGCGTTCCACGTTGAAGTCGTGGCGGCTGAAGGTGTCCAGAATATCGCGCATGCCGTAGGCGATGCCCTCCATGAGGGCGCGGAAGACGTGGGCCCGGGTCGATTGCAGGGAGAGTCCCCAGACCGCCCCCCGGGCGAAGGAGTCGGTATGGGGCGTGCGGTTGCCCTGAAAATAGTCGAGCACGATCAGCCCCTGGGAGCCGGGCGGAACTTCGGCGGCCTCTTCGTCGAGCAACTGGTAGACCGACAGCCCCTGGGCCTCAGCCTCGGCCTCTACACCCCCGGCGAAGTTGTTTTTGAACCAGGAAAGAATCGACCCTGTGGAAACCTGACCCGCTTCCACCAGGTTGAGACCGGGAATCAGCGCCTCCGGGAAGCTGCCGAAGATGCCGGGGAAGTGGAACTCGTCCGCGGCCAGTGCGGAGAGTACGTTGGAGGTGCCCATGATGACGCCCATGTCGCCCGGCGAGGTCACGCCCTGGCCCAGCAGGCCGATGAACGCGTCCCCGCCGCCGGTCGCGACCGGAATGCCCGCGGGCAGCCCCAACTCCGCGGCCACATCCTCGGCCAGGGGTCCGACCACCTCGCCGATCCCCAGCACGTCCGCGGGCAGCTTGGCCTCCAGGTCGTCCAGGCCGATCTGCCGGAAAAAGTCGGACGGCCAGCCGTCGGAGGGCGCATGGTAGAACCAGCGATGGGACGTGGTGCTGATGTTGAGTGTGAAGCGACCCGTGAGCCGGTAGGCGATCCAGTCGGTGTATTCCAGCAGCACATCCATCTGCGCATAGAGATCCGGCTCGTTTTCCTTGAACCAGAGCATCTTGGGCGGCATCCACTCGGCGTTGACGCCGGCCAGGCAGTACTGGAGCGCGGGATGGCCGGATGCGAAGACCCGGTTGGCCTGGTCCACGGCGCGCACGTCCATCCACAGGAAACAGCGCCGCAACTCGGTCCCATCGGCGCGCATGGGGATCAGGGTGCAGGTGGTCGCGTCCGCGCTCATGCCGATGATCTGGGACGGGTCCACGCCGGCCGCGGCCACGCAATCGCGCACCGCGCCCGCCAGCCCGGCCCACCACTCGGCCGGATCCTGCTCGGCCCAGCCCGGCCTGGGGAAATAGGTGGGATAGTCGCGCGAGCCGGACGCAACCAGGTTGCCGCTCAGGTCAAAAAGGCCGGCCTTGACAGCCACCGTTCCCGCGTCAATGCCCAGCACATAGGGGGGCTTGGTTTGTTCACTCATCATGGTGCATTCTCCTGATAAAAGCAGAATTCGTCATCGAGAAAATTTTGACGCAAAGGCGCAATGACGCAAAGGATCGCAGAGAAAACGGCGAAAATCAAAACCCTCTGCGCTTCTCTGCGTCCCTGCGCCTTTGCGTCGAAGTGTTCCTCTACGTCACCATCCCCGGCAATTCCCCCAAATTCTCGATCACATAGTCCGGCGGATCCTCCATGCGGGCCACATCCTCCCGGGTGGAGGCGCCGGTCATGACCGCGGCCGTGACCATGCCCGCGGCCTGGCCCATGCGGATATCCGTCTCCAGCCGGTCGCCCACCATCATGCAGCGCGCCGCGGGCAGGCCCAGCCGCTCCAGCGCCACCTGGGTGATGAGGGGGGAGGGCTTGCCGGCCAGCAGTTCCAACTTGCGCCCGCTGATGTGCTCCAGCGCGGCGATGGTGGCGCCGGCGTCGGGGATGGAGCCGCCGGGCATGGGGCAGGCCTTGTCGGCGTTGGTGGCGAAGAAGCGCGCCCCGCGCAGCAGCGCTTGGTAGGCCGTGTTGAGCTTGCGATAGTCCAGGGTGCGGTCGAAGGCCACCACCACGGCGTCGATGCCCACCGGGTCGATAACCTCGCGCACATCCTGGTCCAGCAATTCGTCGACCACGATCAGCCCGTGGTCGCGCAGTTCGGCGCGCAGGTTCTCCTCGCCGATGACGTAGAGGCGCAGGTCGGGCATGGCGTGGGCCAGGTGGTGGCCCAGCACGTACCCGGAGGTGATGACGTCGTCGGGCGTGGCGGGAATGCCCAGCCGGGTCAGCTTGGCCGCGTAGGCCTGGCGCGGCTCCAGGGGCTTGTTGGAGACGAAGAGCACCCGTTTGCCCCGCCGCCGCAGTTCGGCGATGCCCTCTACGCTGCCGGGCAGGGCCGCCTCGCCCAGGTAGACCGTGCCGTCCAGATCGAATACAAATCCATCGATGGCGAGCATGGGTCACAACTCCGCCTTGCCGTGATACTTCTCGTCCAGGGCCTCCATCTTGGCCACTTTGCGTGCGGAACGTCCGCCCTGGAATTCGTTGGCCAGCCAGATGTCCACCAGCTTCTCAGCCACAGGCCCGCCGATGATCTGGCTGCCGAAGGTGATGATGCGGGCGTTGTTGCTGGCGATGGCGCGCTCGGCCGTGTAGGGGTCGTAGACGGCCACGGCGCGCACGCCCGGCACCTTGTTGGCGACGATGGCCATGCCCGCGCCCGTGCCGCAGACGAGGATGCCGCGCTCGTACTCGCCCTTGCTCACGGCTTCGGCCAGGGGCGCGGCCACGTCCGGATAGTCCACCGGGTCGTCGCTGTTAACGCCCATGTCCACGACGTCGTAGCCCTCCGCGCGCAGGTGGTCGCGGATGATGTCCTTGAGCGGCTTGCCGAAATGATCCGACCCGACCACGATGGTCATGCGTTTGTCTGTCATTATAAGCTCCTTCACAAATAGGGCCTTTATATCACATTCTTTCTGACGAGGGTGATCGTTGACCATATACGTGCCTGTAATAGTGATGCAAGTTTGCCACATCCTCGGGTTCAATCTCGTCCGGCTGTCCCATTTGCAGCGCGATCCAAACCGTATGAGCGACATCTTCCACCATGACCGCCGCCCTAACCGCCGCTTCCATGGTCGGGCCAACAGTAAAGACGCCATGATTTTTGAGCAAGACAGCCCTTGAGTCGCCAATGGCGTCCAACACCGCTTTGCCAATCGCCTCGCTGCCAATGAGGGCGAATCCGCCGCATGGAATAGGTCCGCCAAATTCATTGGCGATGGCGGTCAAATAGACCGGAATCGGTCGCCCAATGGCGGCGAAGGCTGTGGCGTAGGGGGAGTGGGTGTGGACTACGCCGTTGACATCGGGCCGATGGCGATAGATGTAAAGGTGACTGGCCGTATCAGATGAAGGGTTGAGGTCCCCTTCAACAACGTTGCCATCCAGATCCGTGATAATCATCTGCTCTGGGCGCAAGTCTTCGTAGCGCACCCCTGAGGGCTTGATGACTATATAGCCGGTTTCAGGATTCCGAACGCTGATATTGCCGCTGGTCCAGGTGACGAGATTGTTCTTGGGTAGTTCCATATGCAACTGACACAATTCTTCACGTAAGGCTGTTAACATTTTGTTTCCCTTTGCTTGTTTTATTCGGCCGCATGGTTTTTAGACGTGTCTTCAGCGCTGCCCGTAACGATTGCGAGCGAAGTCCTGCATCTCGCGGATGTGCTCCATACTGATCAGTTGGGGCGTACCGATGCTCTTAGCCATGATGTAAATATGTGCGGCCTTTTCGGTGACTGTGACCACGGTCAATGCGTGCTTCATGTCCGTCCCCACACAGAGCGCGCCGTGATTGGGCAGCAACACCGCGTTGCGCTCCACGCCCAATCCTTTGACCGCGTTGGCGGCTAACTCAGGCGTGCCCGGCAATACATATTCGGAGCAGACGGCCTTGTCGCCCACGATCTGCACGAAGTCCTCGCTGATGCCGGGCAGTTCCATACGGTTGACGCCCAGCACTGTGGAATAGAGTGAATGGGTGTGGATCACTGCGTTGACGTCCGGCCGGCTGTTGTAGGCGGCCACGTGCATCTCCCGCTCCACCGACGGCACCCTGAACCCGTCCACGATTTCCAGCCGATCAGTCAGGACCACAATGTCCTCGGTTTGGATCACCTCGTAATCCATGCCACTGGGCGTGATATAGATCAGCCCGGTCTCTGGATCTCGGGCGCTGCAATTGCCCCAGGTGCCCACTGTCAACCCTTGGTGAATCATAGTTAACCCGGCATCGACGACCAGTTGTTTGAATGACTCTTTAATTTCGAGGGTAGTTTCGATTTTGGGCAGTTTTTTGACGGTCAGCATAATTTGATAATATCCTTAACATAAAGGTGGTTGAAACTTGTTGCACGATAACGCAGTAGGCCACAGAGAGTCGTAACACTTTCTCAAAAATGGCGGAACTTTGAATTATAAAGGTGCATTCGCCAATTCCCTAAAAGATGTGCGCAAAGCGGGGTAGAGACCTCGATACACGCGATAGAGGACATCGTATCGCTGTGCATTCTTTTTCTGGGGTTCAAAGGATGGTCCAGTTCCAGTCATATGAATGACGGCTTCCTGGACGGTGGCGTACAAGCCCACGCCTACAGCCGCCACAATCGCATCGCCCATCGGGGCGCCCGACGCGACATTGGGCAAATAAATCGGGCGATTCAACACATCGGCCTTAATCTGATTCCATAACGCACTGCGGGCGCCGCCGCCAACACAGGCCAGTCTCGACACGTCAAAGCCAGCTTCCGCGGCGGCATCGACATTATGGCGCAGCCCATAGGCTGCGCCTTCCATGATCGCACGCACTAAGTCGCTTTTCTGCGTGGCCAGCGACAAACCGAAAAAGACGCCACGAGCGTCGGTGTCCCAGATC
>JAJRVT010000397.1 GCA_024277175.1 Chloroflexota bacterium
CACATCCAGCGCGGCTTCAGCGTCCCCCTGGGTGCCGCCGAGTTCTACGCCGGCCTCGAGCGGCGCTTCCCGGAGCGAGACGGCATGTACTTCCTGCCCCACCAGGCCGCCGAGTACGACCGGCGTCGCCTGCAGGTCAGCAAAGTGGAACAGCTCGCCCTCTTCGTCACCGACGAGAAATCGGCCATTCAGTGGCTGCGCCGCGAGCTGGACCCGACCACAGGTTCCGGCCCGCAGACCTACCAGGAACTCCAGCCCAAGTTCCTGCGCGAGTTGCACCAGGCGCGCCACGAAAAGCTGCCTGAACTGTGCGACATCCTGGAGGAGAACTTCCTCAAGGATGAGGCGGATCGCTGGTACGTCCCGGAGCCGGCGCGGGGGGAGGACCTGGAGAAGCTGCGCGAGCGGTCGCTGCTGCGGGAGTTCCAGGAGTACGCCCAGGGCAAGGGCCGGCTGCGGGTGTTCCGTACAGAGGCGGTGCGGGCCGGCTTCAAGCACGCCTGGCACGAGCGAGACTACCGGCTCATCATCAAAGTGGCCGAGCGGCTGCCGGCGTCGGTGCTGCAGGAGGACGCGGGCCTGCTGATGTACTACGACAACGCACTGATGCGGGCGGAGTCGGAGCCGGTGCAGGGAACGCTGTTGTAGAGGCTTACCCCGAGCCTGCCGATAGGTTGACAAATAACGTTTTGTGCATAGAATGTGACGTACTGCAACCGTTTCTATACACGCAACCTCATAGATGGCCCTTCGGCGGAGTTTATCCCGAGCGAAGCCGAGGGGCTCAGGACCAATCCTATGGCCAATAAAACCCTCGGCTCAACCAGCGCCCGATTGCTCACAGCACTGGCTGAAGACAATCGAACCGTCTTCTCCATTGCCGAAGCTCAAGAAGTCCTGGGCAGCAGTTATGATGTGACTCGGCAGATCCTACGCCGGCTCACCCGCGCCGGCTGGCTGGTCCGCCTGACGGCCGGCCGTTACGCCATCGTGCCGCTGTCGTCGGGCGAAGAAGCGACTCCCCAGGTCAACCGCTACGTCGTCGCCCGCGAGTTGTTGGGCGAAACACCCTACTACATCTCGCACGAAAGCGCGATGGACGTGCACAACATGCTCACCCGCCCGGTCACGAGGGTTGTCGTCATCACGCCCCGGCGACTTGCCAAGCGCGAGATCCTGGGCGTGCCCTATCGCTTCGTCTACGCACCTCCATCGGCGCTGTGGGGCTCCGAACCGGTCTGGGTGACACCTTACGAGCAGGTGACCGTCAGTGATTTGGAAAGGACCATCCTCGACGGTCTGGCCCGCCCCGACCTGTGTGCCGGAGTCAGCCAGGTCGCCATGGGATTGTGGCTGCGCCAGGATGATTTCGACTGGGACAAAATGGCCCGATATGCTCACAGGCTGGGTCGTCGTGCCGTAGCCAAGCGGTTGGGCTATCTGCTGGAGCTATTCGACCTGGGCACGCCATCGCTGATCGACTCGTTGCAGGAGATGGTCACTGCCAGCTATGCCCAGCTCGATCCCTTGTTGCCCAATGGCGGCCCTTATCTGGCCCGCTGGCGACTGCGGCTCAACCTGGAACCGGAGACGTTGCAAGCCATCGTCAGGACGTAGCGATGATACCACCAGGCGAGATTGCCCGCCTGGCCCACCGGCTGGGCCTGGGCGACAAGACCATCGAAAAGGATTATGTGCTGACGTGGGCATTGCTGGCCATCGCCAATTCGCCGCTGCGCGACCGGCTGGCGTTCAAGGGGGGCACGGCCATCAAGAAGATCTACGAGCCCGACTATCGTTTCTCCGAAGACCTCGACTTTACGCTGCTGGATGACATTTCAAACGAAGACCTGATCGTTGAAATCGAAGCCTTGTTTCCCTGGCTGCGGCGCGAGGTCAACATCACGCTGGCCGTGCGCCGGGTAGAGACGCACCAGACCGGCAACCCCACGCTCTATCTGAATTACGTCGGCCCCTTGCGCGGCGACCTGAGCCGCCGCTTTTTCAAGGCCGATTTTACCCGCGACGAACTGCTGCTATTTCCGCCGGTCGAGGCCCCGCTTCAGGTACCGTACACCGATTGCCGAGGGCGGGCTGAGACGCTCCATGTCTATTCGCCGGAAGAGATCCTGGCGGAGAAGCTGTGTGCCCTGCTGGGCCGCACCGAACCCCGCGATCTGTATGACGTCCATTACATGTTCACCCACCGTCTGGCCGATGCTGAGGCCGTGTCATACCGGTTGGGCGAGAAGATGGCCTACAAAGAGTTGGACCCGGCTGCCCTGGCCGACGTCCTGACGCGCAAGCAAGACACGTTCAGGCGCTTGTGGGAGCCGCGCCTGCGTGGTCAGATGCCCGATTTACCGCACCTCGACACGGTGATCCGCGAGACCAATCGCTGGTTGCGGCAGAGTGGGTTGGTGTAGGTGAGGGAACGTCACGCATCCTGGGGACGGTTGCCGAAGTTGGTATTGCAGGAAGACAACAGCCGCGGCTGATGTACTACGACAACGCCCTGATGCGGGCGGAGGCTGAGCCGGTGCAGGGGCGGTTGTTGTAAAAAATTGCCCCTTTCGCCGAACGACAGCCGTCATCCAACATACCAACGATTGTGGCGTTGTCTGGAATCTGCTGTCGGTACGTAACGATGCTGTCAAAAAACTACGCTCTTTTGAGAGACCAGGAATCTCGCCTTGCTCCGTTGGTGCAAGCCGTCGAGTTGCTGGGCGAAATTCCCATCACCGCCGAAGCGTGTCAGCAACTTGGCAAGGCCATCGGTTTGCGTCTGCGCAGCCTGGGTCTCACAGAAGCCGTACGCGCCATCAAGAACCGATACCCCTGCGCTTTCGCCGTCTTCCTGGTAGCCCAGGGAGTGTATGGCTACGACGGACGCGGCGGCTACTGGCCCGGCGTGGGGCAGGCCATTGGCCGGTCCCTGGACCCGAATTGGGCCAGGGAACTCGG
>JAJRVT010000398.1 GCA_024277175.1 Chloroflexota bacterium
CCGTGGCCAGCAGGAAAAGGGCGATGGGCAGATGGACGATGGCGGGATGCAATTCTGTGGATATGTTCATAGGCGGGTGTAAATCATCTCACGGAACTCGGCTGCTTTTGGTGTACAATATGGGCAGGCGATGGGTGCAGCCGCCACACATTCGCCATGACGTAATCATCTTGTAATATTTGCTTAACGTCAAGTTTAGCAAATCGTTCTACACTGAGCAGGCCGGGCCGGGAAACCGACGGCCGCGGTGAATATGGTACAATCGTTTGCATTCAACCTGCTTCATCCTGTTTTCATAGTGGAGGAAACTTAATCCATGGCGAAGATACCCTTTTCGGAAATCACGCCCGAACACATCTACCTGAACCGGCGCAAATTCATGGTCGGCGCAGGTTCAGCGGCCAGCCTGGCTGTGCTGGCGGCCTGCGTGGGATCGCCGAGCGCGCCCGCCGCCGACAGTGACGCCGCCGAGCAGACCACGGCCGCGACGACGCCGCCCGTCAGCGATCTGCCCCCGGAGTTGGCCAACGACGCACCCGCAGCCGGCGCCACAACCGATGAACTAGGCGATCCCCTTAACACCTATGAGGAGATCACCAACTACAACAACTATTACGAGTTCACCACCAACAAGCAGACGGTGGCGAAAAAGGCCAAGGATTTTGAACCGTTTCCGTGGCAGGTGGAGGTCACCGGCCTGGTGGACAAGCCCACGACTTTCAGCTTCGAGGATCTGGTCACCCAGTTCCCCCATGAAGAGCGCATCTATCGCCTGCGCTGCGTGGAGGCCTGGTCCATGGTCATCCCGTGGGTGGGCTTCCCCATCTCTATGCTGCTGGAGGCTGTCCAGCCCACCAGCGAGGCCAAGTTCGTCAAGTTCACCACCGTTGAGCGGCCGGAGCAGATGCCCGGCCAGCGCAGCCGCACCCTGGACTGGCCCTATGTAGAGGGCCTGCGGCTGGACGAGGCTATGCATCCCCTGGCTATCTTCGCCACCGGCATGTACGGCAAGCTGCTGACCGCGCAGAACGGCGCGCCCATTCGCATGGTCGTCCCTTGGAAGTATGGGTTCAAGAGCATCAAATCCATCGTCAAGATCGAATTGACGGACGTCATGCCGACCTCGGCCTGGATGGCGGCGGCGCCCAATGAGTATGGTTTCTACGCCAATGTGAACCCAAACGTGGATCATCCTCGCTGGTCCCAGGGGTCCGAACGCCGGATCGGCGAGAGCCGCCGCCGGCCGACGCTGATGTTTAACGGCTATGAGGATGAGGTGGCCTATCTCTACGAAGGCATGGACCTGACCAAAAACTTTTAAGGATGATAAATCTGATGAGCGTTAATCGATACACAACTCGGGGATGGCTGAAAAAGCGTTGGTTCTGGCTGGCGGTCAATATTGCCGCAGCCCTGCCCCTGATCATTCTCTTCTGGCAGTGGGGCCTGGGCGGCCTGAGCGTCAATCCCATCTCTGATCTCACCATACGCACGGGCAAGGCCGCCCTGATCCTGATGATGCTGTCGCTGGCCTGCACGCCCGCCAACATCCTTTTCGGCTTCCGCAAGGCGCTGACGGTGCGCAAATCCCTGGGGCTGTGGGCCTTCGCCTATGCAGCCGTCCATCTGTGGATTTTCTTCGGGGTGGACTATCGCTTCGATTGGGGATTCATCCTGGACGACACCCTGCTGACCAAGCGCTATATCTTCATCGGGCTGGCCGCGTTCCTGACCCTGCTGCCCCTGGCCATCACCTCGACCCGAGGCTGGATGCGTCGGCTGGGCCGTAACTGGACCCGGCTTCACAAACTGACGTACGTGGCCGGCGCCCTTATCGTCCTCCACTTTCTCTGGCTGGCCAAGGGCGGGCGCATCGAACCGTTCATCTACGCCGCCATTCTGAGCTTGCTGATGATCGTGCGCATTCCCCCTGTACGGCGGAGGGCGGTGCAGCTTCGTCGTCGCATCAGCGACGCTCGCACCATCGGACGACCAACAAAGCGGCCCAGGCGCACCGCATCCGGTCCCGCGGATGCGCTCCCCAATAAGGCAGAGCGCCTGGACGCCCGCCCGATGGCCACGTCCGCTCATTCAGGATAATCATGTGACGCGAAGACGCAGAGGGGCGCAGAGAATTTTTCATTCTCTGCGCCCCTCTGCGTCTTCGCGTCAAAAAACTACCCCAACGCCGCGATCCTACGGTTGAGTTCATCGACCTTGCGGGTCAGTTCTTCGATATCTCTCCGGGTGGGCACATTCAGCCGGGCCAAAATGGCTTCCACGCTCTCCTCCAGCAGGGTCTCCGGTCCTTTGTCGCCGCTGAGATCGCCTGGCTCCAGGGCGTCTTCTTCTTCGGGTGCGCGGTTGACGAGTTTGCCTGCATCTTCTTCGGCCAACTCCCCGCGTTCAATCAACGTGTTCAGAAAGCCGCCAGCCTCCTCCGCTGCGATGGCGACCGCGCCCAGCCCGACCAGCATCAGTTTACGCCCCACCGAAAAGAGTTTGATCGCCGGCACCAATGCGCCGCCGCCCGATTCCGCCTCTGACTCGTCCCAATCGTCATCCCAATCATCCCATTCTTCCTCTTCGGACAAGGACGTCTCTTTTTCTTCGTCGGCCATTATATTGCATCCTCCGCGCGGGTTAGGTGGGTGGGGTAAAGATGAATCCATTTGTCTAACAGGATGTGACGCGTTGCGTCACATGTTTATTCTACTACGCCCATCCTTCTCCTGTCAAACGATCGGCAACTGATTTCAGTTGATGGAAACCGAGCGGCATTCGTCGCTCACAAAAATCTCTACAGAATTCTTGATCCTGCTGCGTGTCCAGTTTGAACTCATCTCTGGTCTTCGTCTTTCTCTGTCCTTTCCGGCAGGCCAGCGGCGATCTGCCGCAGTTGCTCCCGATAGATGTCGAAGGCTCGTCGACCCGCCTCCGTGAGCCGAATGATGGTCAGGGGAATCTTGCCTCGGAAGGTTTTTTCGATGTCCACGTAGCCGGCCCGCTCCAGCTTGGAGAGATGGGAGGAAAGATTGCCCTTGGTCAGCCCCGTCTCGTTGAGGAGGTAGCGGAAGTCAGTCTCCTCCAGGGCATAGAGGGAAGCCACGATCAGCAGCCGGGCCGGTTCATGGAGCAGACGATCCACTTGAGTGATCCCCTGTACAGCCCGTGATGTGGTCCCTCGCTCAGGCATGGGAACCGCCCTCCTCGTCCAGAGGCGGACGGCGCACGAAATGCAAGAAAGTCCACAGGCCAGTGATCAGCAGCAGCACCCCAAGGCCTCCGTACACGAATGTATATTGCAAAACCGACTCCAGGCCCAGGAGCAGGCTGATCCAGGGCAGGAACCCACCACCCGCCGCGATCACGTAGAAGCGGGCCAGCCTGGTTCGAATTGCGAGATAGGCGAATGCAGCGAAGAAGATCAGGCTCAACACGGCGAGGGAGGCCGGTCGGCTCCAGGGCGTTTCCGAGAGGACGAACACCGCGCCCACGGTCGCGGCCAGCACCGCGATGGCTACAAGCCGGACCCAGGATTTGTCGGTGGTTTTGGGGAAGCGTACGTAGCCGCTACGGGTGTAGGTGACTTGTTCTTTGCCTCGTTGCACCAGCCAACGTATCAGGAACGCCCCTGCGATCACGTAGAGGAGTAGGATCATATTCTCGAACCGGGCCATCCATGAAGTGGGCCCAGCCATATCCGCCGCCAGGGAGAAGAGAGCGAGCAGAACGAGGTAACCCCCTGTCACCATCTCGCTGATGCCGTCCTCGTACCAATGGCGAAAGGCCCGACGCCGGACCTGCTCCAACTGGCGCTCCACGTCGTTACCTGTGGTCATGGTTTGCCCCCTGTGAATTCGCGTCGTTTCCGCATAGACGACGCTCATTTAAGATATACAGACTAGTTTGTAATACAAACTAGTCTGTAATAAATATACACCACAAAAGAGGATGTGTCAAGAGGGAGACGAAATGTAAGGTCCGCTCTGTGCGCTCACCGGGATGATAGCGAAAATCACGCGTTACCTATTGAACCACGATCAGATCTCGCAACCGGTCGATGGTCTTGATGCCAATGCCCGGCACCCGCTCCAGGTCGTCCACACTGGCGTAGGGACGATTGTCGATGATGGCCACTGCCTTGCTGGGACCGATGCCTGGCAAGGTCGTCAGCTCTTCCGCGGTCGCGGAATTGATGTCGATCTTCCCGCCGCCGCCCGGGGATGCGTTCGCCTGGCTCGCGTTGGCCGCGCCCGAAACGCCGGCCGGCGGCTCGACAGAGAGGCTGCGCGACGCCAGCGCCGATCCTTCCGCGACGTCCGCCTCCGCCACGGCCGGCACGTGGACCTGCGCGCCGTCCCAGAGGGGCTCGGCCTGGTTGACCGCAACCGGGTTGGCCTCCTCGGTCAGCCCGCCGGCCTGGGCTAGGGCATCGCCCACCCGGGCCGAGGCCGCCAGGGTGTAGAGCCCCGGCTTGCGTACGGCCCCGCTGACGAAGACGGTGATGGGCGCGGGCGTGGCGGTCGGGTTGGGCGTGGCTGTGGGCGCGGGCGTGGGCGGCGGATGAAGAACCACAGGCGGCGGGTCGGGCCGGCGGGTCAGGAAGAGGGTCCCGCCCACCAGGATCAGGGCCGAGAGCAGGCCCAGCAGGAACGAGAAGAGATGGAACTGGCCAGTGATCGAGCGGACGTCAGCGCCCGCAACCGACGCGGACGGCGCAGGGGACGCAGTCGAACCGGCGGCGTGATTCGGGGGAGTCATGGCTGCCTTCTTTCGTGATTCGTAAAAGCGTAAGACGTAAAACGTGACGAGTGATGCGTGACGAGTGATGCGTGAGAGGAGTGAACCGGCGTGGCCGTGATCGGGGTCTCACGGATCGGAGGTATTGTAGTCGATTGGACGCGCTCGCGCAACTGATGAAATGGATGTGTCCAGAACGAGTTAAAGCATTCCGGGATTCGGCCCGGCCATGTCCTGTTGTGGTGCACCTTATGGCTGAATCCCGGAATGCAACCCCGGCCAATGCGGGACAGATGTCTGCCATATTCGGGACATCTGTCCCTGCGATTTTCTCCTGTAATCCGCTATCCTACAGGCAGGCTTCCCGCCCCACTGCATGACTGTAATATATTTGGCTATGACGGCGTAGTCCTTTCGATTTTGGCTGGTCGTTTTTTCTTTGTTTCAGTTTGTGAAATATATCACGACCATTCGTTTTTGATGAAAGGGCCGGTATCTATTCAGCTCTGCCGGAGGAGGCATAGAATGGCTGGTTTCGACGCGGACACACGCGACATGGTGCTGTCCACCCTCAACAGGTACGCGCAGAAGGAGCTCCCCGACGAGTACTTGCTCGAACTCGACTACAACGATGAGTTCCCCATGAAGGTGCTGCGCGACCTCTATGACCCCATGAAGTTCGGTCTGCACCTGGTTTTCATCCCCGAAGAGTACGGCGGCCTGGGCGGCGGCGCGTACGACATCTACCGGGTGTCGGAAGCCATGGCCGCCATCGATCTGGGCGTGGCCACCGGCGTGCTCGCCACCTTCCTGGGCACGGACCCCATCAGCGTGGGCGGCACGGACGAGCAGCGCGCGCACTGGATGGAGCGCATCGCCGAGGAGGGGTTGCTGGTGGCCTACGGCGCGACCGAACCCCAGGCCGGCAGCGATCTGGCGGCCATGCAGACCCGGGCCGAGCCGGTGATGGAAAACGGCGAGGTCAAGGGCTACAGGATCACCGGGCGCAAACAGTGGATCAGCAACGGCGGCGTGGCCGATCTCTACACCATCCTGGCCCTGGCCCCCGGCGGCCCCTCCTGGTTCATCGTCGAGCGGGACGCGGAGGGCTTCACCCCGGCCAAGCCGGAGGACAAGCACGGCATCCGCGCCTCCAACACCGCAGCCCTCTTTCTGGAGGACGTCTATGTGGACGCGGACCGGCTGGTGGGCGGCGTGGAGGGCAAGGGGCTGGCCCAGGCCCAGGCCGTCTTCGGCTACACCCGGCTCATGGTGGCGGCCTTCGGGCTGGGCGCGGGCTGGGCTGCGCTCAAGCGGGCCATCCGCTATTCCCAGGAGCGGGTCCAGGCCGGCGCGCCCCTTTCTCAAAAGCAGGGCTATACCCACAAGCTCATCGTTCCCAACGCGGTGCGGCTGGAGGCGGCCCGGGCCTACATCGAGTGGGCCGCGGCCCGTATCGACGGCGGCGAAGAGGGCTTGCAGACCGAGGGCGCGGTGGCCAAGCTCCTGGCCACGGAGGCCGGCAACAAGGCCGCGGAAGACAGCATCCAGGCCCTAGGCGGCTATGGCTACACCCGGGAGTACATGGTGGAAAAGATCAAGCGCGACGTGCGCATCACCACCATCTACGAAGGCACCTCCGAGATCATGGAAATGACCATCGCCCGGGATCGCTGGCAACAGCACCTCAAGAGCCGGGGTGCGTACTACAACGACTGGGCGGACCGGCTGGCGGCCGCGGTTCAGGGCGATGAGAGCAGCGGCGCGGCCATCGCCATCCTGGCCCTGCGCGCCCTGGCCGCCATCCTGGAGCGCTGCCGGCTGGATCGCCTGACCCGCAAC
>JAJRVT010000399.1 GCA_024277175.1 Chloroflexota bacterium
TATCGCCTATATTGAAGGTGTTCCGATTACAGATTGGCCACAGCACGAAAATTCTTATGTTGATACAAATATCGAACATTTAGCCAACTCAATGTAAAGGATTGGGGGCCGGGGGGCCGACGTCCATCCCACGCCATGTTTGACGACAACCACCGATTTACAGTAGACTTGAACCGCGGTCATCGTCATCCTGTCACCTTGTCACCCTGTCACCTTGTCACCCTGTCACCTTGTCACCCTGTCACCTTGTCACCCTGTCACCTTGTCACCCTGTCACCATGAACCCACTCACCATCTCCGCCCTCACCACCCACATCGTCTCCCTCTTCGAGCGGGATGAAACCCTGCGCGACGTCTGGGTCACCGGCGAGGTGAGCTCGTGGAAGCGCGCGGCCAGCGGCCACATCTATTTCAGTCTTAAAGACAGCAGCGCCACCATCAACGCCGTCATGTGGCGGGGCAGTGCGCAGGCCCAAGCCTGGCTGCCGCGGGCTGGCGACCAGGTGCTGGCCCACGGCTATGTGGGCGTCTACCCGGAGCGGGGCGCGTACCAACTCTATGTCAACCAGGTTCGGCCAGCCGGGCGGGGACAGCTTTACGCCCAGTTCGAGGCCCTCAAACGGCGGCTGGCGGAGGCCGGTCTCTTCGACGAAGAGCGCAAGCGGCCCATCCCCGCGCAGCCCCGGCGCATCGGCGTGGTCACCAGCGCGGACGCAGCCGCGTTGCGCGACATCCTGCGCGTGCTGAGTCAGCGCTGGCCCCTGGTGGACGTGGTCGTCTTCCCCACCCTTGTCCAGGGCAGCGAGGCCCCGGGTCAGATCGAGGGCGCGCTGGCCACAGCCAACTACTACGACGCTGCGGTCGAACCTCTGGACGTCATCATCCTCGCGCGCGGGGGCGGCAGCATCGAGGACCTGTGGGCCTTCAACGACGAGCGGGTGGCCCAGGCCGTGGCCGACAGCGTCGTGCCCGTCATCTGCGGCGTGGGCCATGAGACCGACTTCACCATCGCCGACTTCGTGGCCGATCTGCGCGCGTCCACGCCCTCCGCGGCCGCCGCGGCTGCGGTGCCGGATCGGGCCGAGGCCGCGGAGGGCCTGGCCGCCGCCCGCCGCTGGTTAGCCAGCCAGGCCCAGGCTCGGCTGGAGGCGGAGCGGGTCCGGCTGGGGCAACTGCTCCAGCGGCTGGAACGCACCCACCCCCAGCGGCGTTTGGACCTCCAGCGCCAGCGGCTGGACGAGCGCCAGGCGCGTCTGCACAGGACCATGGACCGGCTGCTGGAGCGGGAGTCGGCCAGCGTCCTCGCCGCGCGCCAGCGGCTGGACGCGTTGAACCCGACCGGCGTCCTCTCCCGCGGCTACAGCATTGTTCGCAACGAGGCCGGGCAGGTCATCACCGCGCCGGACCAGGTGGCGCCCGGCGACCCCCTGCGGGTCCACGCGGCCGGCGGGGAGTATGGGGTGACGGTGGAAAGATAGAACGCAGATTTACCGGATTAGGCGGATTTACGCGGATAAAACAAAAAAATCTGTGGAGATCCGTCCAATCCGCTTTATCCGCGTTCTCTATAGCTTTTAATTGATCCGAGCCTCCAACCGGCTGCGGGCCATGCGCGCGGGGCGGTAGTTGGGATCGATCTCGGTGGCCGCGCGGTAGAGGACCAGGGCGGCGTTCCAGTCGTAGAGGCGTTCGTAAACCCGGCCCAGGTTGAAGTAGGGGAAGACCCGGGATTCATAGCGGGACGCGACCATGGCCCGCTCGAACCAGGGGATGGCCTCCCGCAGGCGCTTTTGCTCCACCAGATAGGCGCCCATGTCGTTGTATGGGTTGCCGAAATCTGGGTCGAGTTGGATGGCGCGGCGACATTCGGCCATGGCTTCGTCGTAAAGGTTGATGTGCGCGTAGACCCAGCCCAGGAAGGTGTGGGCTTCGGCCGTGGGGTAGAAGTTGATCGAGTGCTTGTAGTCCTGGATCGCACCCGCCCAGTCGCCCCGCCGCTGGCGCTGGTAGGCGCGGTGGAAGTATTCGCTGGCCTGCTGCCAGACTTCGATCTGCTCTTCGGGGAGATCTTCCGGCATCTGCAAGAACATGGGGTCACTATGCCACAGCCGGGGAAAAGGTGTCAAAGCAGCCAATTGTTGGTACAATTCAACTCAGCGACCATTTTGGGAACGCGGATTTTCACGGAGGGAAGCGGATTTCCACGGATCTTTTGTATCTGCTCAATAAACCGGAGAAGTCCGTTGCACTGACCGGGCGTATCGAGGAAATTCGGCCCGGCTTGGGTCAGTGCAACGCACTCCGCCCCGAAATATTGAGGTGATACGATCTTTTCAGAAAAAATCCGTGGAAATCCGTTATGATTCAGCGAAAATCCGCGTTCCACCGAAGCCTGGCTGAACAGCCATCGATCAAAAGAGAAAACAGACCGGAGTCATTTGCATGGTACGCAATCATCGAACAATTTTTATGACCGCCCTGGCGGCCGCGCTGGCCGTCGCACTGCTGAGCGGCTGCGGCTTCTTCGGCGGCGGCAGCCCGGATCCAACGCCCACTTTCGAGCCGCGCGCGTTGGTGCCCACCTTTACACCGACGGTTGCTGGCGCAGCAGCCGCCGAAGAGATCCAGGCAGCGACCCCTGTCCCTGTACAGGCCCAGGAGAGCGCCCCCCCGGCGGAGACGCCCCAGCCCGTGGAGGAAGCGCAGGCAGAGCCAACGCCGGAGCCGCCCACCGCCACGCCTGAACCGGCCAAGGCCAAGCTCTATGTGAACATCGACATCGTCAACGTGCGCCAGGGGCCGGGCGTCACCTATGGCTTGGTCGGTACGGCCGAGAAGGACACGGAACTGGAGCTCATCGGCAAGAACGAGCAGGGCGACTGGTGGCAGATCTGTTGTGTCAACGGCGAGCCAGGCTGGATTTTCGGCGAATTGGCCCGGGTCGAGAATGCGGAAGGCGTGGCCGTGGCTCAGAACATCCCTGAACCGCCGCCGCCACCCACCCAGGCGCCTGCGCCCACCCAAGCGCCGCCGGAAGAGCAGGCCCCGCCGCCCCAGCCCCAGGGCGATCCCGATGCCGGGCCGTGCGGCGGCGATGACGGCTGCAAATTCCGTATCGTCGGCGGGCCGACCACAGGCGGCAATGGTGGCCTGGAACTGAAATTGCAGCTTGCCTTTGTCCACGGCGGGCGGGGTGATGAGGCCCAGGGCAGCTATTTCGTGGTCCTAAAGAAGGATGGCGTCAAACTGCCGGTGCCGGACAGCGTGCGCAGCGTGGCGGGGGCAAAAAGCCCCGGCCCCTTGGGCGAGTTCAACTATGAATACAGCCTGGGAACCGGCGACCTGCCGGGCAATACCGTAGCCGGCGCCTACACCATTTGGGTGCTGGACGGCAACGGCGAGCGCGACAGCGATGTTTTCCATTTCAACATCGACAACCCGCAGAATGGGTTGGTGTGGATTAAGTTTGATCAGAGTTGAGGTGCAGAGAGATTGGAGAGTAAGAGATTGAGGAGATTGGGAGATTGGCTATCAGCCACGAAAATCTCCCAATCTCCAATCTCTTGTACATTATGACCACCGACCCATTCCTGCCCACCCACGTCCCGGCCGAGCGTGTGGTTGCGCGCGTGGGGCTGGTCTCGGACACCCACATGCCGGACCGGTGCGCGGATTTTCCGCCGCCCCTGTTTCAAGTGCTGGATGGCGTAGACCTGATCCTGCATGCCGGGGACGTGGGGGAACTGTGGGTGCTGGACCGGCTGAGCGCGATCGCGCCCGTGGTCGCAGTCCATGGCAACGACGATTCGGTCGATGCCCGTCAGGAACTGCCCTACCAGCAGGTGGTCATGGTCGCGGGGCGGCGCATCCTGCTCTGGCACAGTCACTACGAGAACTGGCGCGAGGAGCGGGTTTCCCGCCAGGGGAATGATCTGCGCCCCAAACTGGCCCGTAGTGTGGAACGGGGCGTGCGGGCCAGCGCTGACGTTGTTGTCTTTGGCCACTGGCACATTCCCCTGGTCTGGCGACAGGATGGCGTCACCGTCATCAACCCGGGCGCGCTGGCGTCCGGCAACGAGGTCTCTCGTCAGCTTCACCAGACGGTGGCCCTGCTCTACCTGTTGGTGGATGGCGGACTGGAAGTCGTCCATGTAGACCTGGCTCGTCCGGGTCAGCCCTTCGTCCCGTCTATCGACTGGGACGCAAGTTTCCAGGCCGCTTTGAACCAGTTCAGCGCTTCCATCTTTACGCCTGAATTGACCGCGGCCATTCCTTATCTGGCCGCCAACCTCTCGCCCGACTTGGTCGAACGCATCCGGCTTATCGTCCCGAACCTGGCTCGCCGGGTCTGGGCCGGCGAGTTACCCCAACTTGACGAATCGACCCTCCTGGACGCGCTTCGTCAGGTCCCTGAATTATCCACCGAAGACAAGGACCAAATCGATCAGCTACTGAGGAGCGCACCATGGATGACGAATACAACGACTATGTAGAGGAACTGTTGGCGCAGATGTTTGGACAGGCGAAGGCTCGCTTTGGGCCTGCGGTCAAGTCCTATTGGTTCAACGACAGCGATCTCTGTCCCGGATGCAGGGGGGAGATCGACGCCGTCAAAATCAGGGGACAGGAGGCGCTGTCACTCAACGCCTTCATCTACCGGGAGCGCGGGGTGTTGATCGGCTATTTTCTTTGTGGCCGTTGCGCCAAGAAAATCTTCCAGGAGAGCCAGCGCAACCCTTACAAGCAGACCGCTCTTCACGCCACCATCGAAACGAACCTGATTAAGGCCTATAAGCGGCATCTTCGCTCTATGCCCGCTTGATATCACCTCAAGGCGTTTGTCCAGACGTTTCCAGCAGATATATGCAGGCTATCGTCTAGACCAATCGATTATATTTTTTCAACACTTGTCGCAGGCGGTCATGGGGGAGTGCGTAGACGACCGTGTCATCCACCCCGCGCATGGTCTCAGCGGCGACGAGCGCGTTGACAATGGCCTCTTCGGTGGCGAAGATGGCGGCCTCGAAGAGGGGCGTCATCCGGTCGTTGGGCAGCATCTCCAGCGTAGCCAATGCGTTGTCCTGAGCCGCATGGGGGTTGGCCGTCGAAAAAGCCATGAAGATGTCGCCGGAACCATTGGCCCCCATGCCGCCCACCCGGGCGATGCCCAGGGGCGCGCGCCGGGCCAGTCGTTTGAGTTGGTGGGGCAGCAGGGGCGCGTCGGTGGCGATCGCGACGATGATCGAACTGCCCGCCGCATCCTGGCGCTGTGCGCGTCCTGAAACCGGCGTCAGGTCCGGGATCTCGCGCCCCACCGGGACGCCAGCGATGGTGAGGTTGCGCCGGTCGCCGTAGTTGGTCTGCACCAACACGCCCACGGTGTAGCCGCCTTCTTCATTCGCCAGCCTCCTGGATGCTGTGCCGATGCCGCCCTTGAAATCATGGCAGACCATGCCCGTTCCGCCGCCCACGTTGCCCTCCCCCACCGGCCCTGTCGTCGCCTTCTCCAGCGCGCTGAACACGTGCGCCGGTTTGACGTGGAAGCCGTTGACGTCGTTCAGGCCGCCGTCATAGGTCTCCGCCACCACCGGCAGGCTCCAGAAGATGTCCGCGGCCGCGGGGTTGGCGCGGCGTTGCTCCAGCACCCAGGCCACCACCGCGTCCCGCACCACGCCCACGCTATGGGTATTAGTGAGCATGATCGGCCCTTCCAGGAAGCCCGACTCCTCCACCCAGGTCGTGCCCGTCATCTCGCCGTTCCCGTTGAGGGAATACCAGCCGGCGAAGACGGGCGCACCCGTCTTGCCCCGGGGCAGCACCGCGGTGACGCCAGTGCGCACCGGCCCCTTGCCTACCTCCAGTCTGCCTTTGCCGGAAATCAGGGTCACATGTCCCACCTCTACGCCGGCTATGTCGGTGATGGCGTTCAATGGGCCTGGCCGTCCTTCGAAAGGGACGCCCAACTCGCGCGCTCTGGTCATGGTTGATCCTCCGATCGAGATCCTGTTAAATCATTTTTGACGCAAAGCCCTAGTAGAGCCTGCTCGGCTCAATTCCTCCTGGAAAAAACTCAACGCTAAGCCGCAAGGACGCAGAGACGCAAAGACAAAAAGAACCTCTGCGCCTTTGCGTCCTTGCGTTAAGTTTCTTAGTAGGCGCAGTGTCACAGAGGAACGTGGAGAAGAGCGACAACCCTCTGCGTCTTTGCACCTTTGGGTCTTCGCGTTATGTTTTTAAGCTCTTCTCGCCCACCGTCACATGCACGCACCCCCACGGCCCGTAATCCCGCCGGGTGACGGCCAACCCGCGCGCGGCCAGCAGGGGCCGTTCATCGCGCATGAAGTCGCCCATGGCCTCCCACGTGCGCGCCAGCAGATGGGCCATGACGTTGCCGTCCAGCGCCTCGCCCGCGTCCACGATGACGACGCGACCACCCGGTTTGATCACCCGCACCATCTCGTCCAGCGCGAGGTCCGCGTCCGCGAACGCGCTGAAGGCGAAGGTGGAGAGGACGGCGTCGAAGACCGCGTCTGGCCAGGGGAGGGCGTAGACGCTGCCCACCGCGAGCATGGATCGCAGCCCCCGCGCGGCCAGGCGACGCCGGGTCCGGCGCACCATGCCGGGGGCCAGGTCCAGGCCGGCCGTGGCATAGCCCCGCGCGGCCAGCTCTGCGTGCAGCCGACCCGTGCCCATGCCCACCTCCAGCACCCGGGCCGGGGGCCGCGGCAGGGCTTCCAGCGCGGGCAGGCGCAGGCGCTGGGTCGTGTTAAAGGTGAACCAGTCCACGCCGTCATAGAGCCAGGCCAGCCGGTCATAGACGGGATTCCAGAAGCGACGTTGGATTTCGATCTTGCGTTGCATGGGTGCGGATCCTTTATGGAACACGGATTGAGCGGATTGGGCGGATCAACGCGGATTTTCGTATCACCTCAATATTTCGGGGCGAAAGAAACCGAGTTTTTCGTGGCGCCACTGCGGGAGGCGCAGATATTCGTAAAAACTCGGTTTCTCCCCCGGTTTATTGAGTGTGTTCGGATTTTCTTTCAAAAAATCCGTGCCGATCCGCCCAATCCGCTCAATCCGCGTTCCATCCTTCTTCCCTCGCCGTTGACTTCCCGGGCAAGAGTGCGACGCCGCCGGCGATCAGTACGTAGAGCAGCCCCATCCCGATGAGCACGTGCAGGCCGTGGATGCCGGTCCTCGTAAAGTAGAGCCCGAAGAAGATGATTTCGCCCTTCGGATGCGCCAGGAGAAACTCGGACGACGGATAGATTCCGTGGGCGATCTTCGCCGTCCACTCGAAATACTTGTTCACCATGAACCAGCCGCCGAAAATGACCGTGAGCGCGATCATGATCAGCGCCAGCTTGCGGTTGCCGTGGTGGCACGCGGCAATCGAGAGCACCATCGACAGACTGCTCGTGAGCAGGATCAGCGTGTTCACCGTCCCCACGAGCGTGTCGAGCTGCGAGGCGGCCGTGTGGAAGTCGTGCGCATAATCGGCGCGGTACACCGCGTAGAGAAGAAACATCCCTCCGAACAGAATCACTTCCGTCACGAGGAACAGCCACATCCCCACCTTCGACCCGGTGTAGTCGCGGTGGTCGTGCAGCGCCACCGAATGGCCGCAGCGCGA
>JAJRVT010000400.1 GCA_024277175.1 Chloroflexota bacterium
AAAATCCGCGTTGATCCGCCCAATCCGCTCAATCCGCGGTCTATTCGCTTCTCTACTTACCGGCCGGCTGCACCTGCCCATTCGGCATGATGGTCTCGTCGATGGTGGTGGCGTCCAGGAGCGCGCCCCGCAACTGCGCGTCGGTGAGGTTGGCCCGGGTCAGGTTCGCGCCGGTGAAGTTCACTTCGGTCAAATCCGCGCCGCTCAGGTCGGCGTCGGTCAGGTCCACGGCGTGGAAGTTGGCCCGATAGGCCTTGGTCCCGCGCAGGGTCGCGCCGCGCATGTCCGCGCCCTCCAGCACCGCGTCGGAGAGATCGGCCCCGTCCAGGTTGGCCCCTTGCAGGGAAACCCCGTCCAGGCCGCTCAACTCCGCGCCCTCCATCATCGCGCCGCTCAGGTCGGCCCCGCTCAGGTCAGCATCGTAGAAGAACGCGCCGGTCAGGTTGGCCCCGCTCAGGTCCGCGTCCCGCAGGTCGGCCCCAGAGAAATCCGCGCCGGCCAGGTCCATGCCGCTCAGATCCGCGCCGCTGCACGCCGGCGGGCAGCCGGACGGCCATGCAGCGGGCTTCCATCCGGTGACGACTTCCGTCTCCTGCGCAGGCGCGGGTTCCTGCGGGGGCGATTCATCGACCTTTCTCTGGCCGCACCCGCCGAGAATGACCGCGACCGCGAGCATGAGGGCAATCAACAGTTTTCGCATCTCAGTGCACTTCCACCCTTTCTTTCCTTCGCTTCCACGGCAGGCTGAAGCCCATGCCCAGCACGCCCCGGGGGCAGTGATCCACGCAGACGCCGCAACTGGTGCATTCGGGGTCGGTGATCGCGGTGCGCCCCATCTCGATGTGCTCCTTTACGATTTCGATGCCCATGGGACAGTTGTACGAGCAGAGATGGCAGTGGGCGGCCTGCTCCTTGACCTGATCGATGTTGACGCCGACGACCCGAAAGTGGCCGAGCAGGCTGTAGAACGCGCCCAGCGGGCAGAGGGAGCGGCACCAGAGCCGGGGCGCGATCCACTCCACAAGGGCGATGAAGACGATCAACCAAAAAGCGATGTCGAAGCCGTAGATGAAGGCGCGCGCGAAGATGTTGATGGGCGAGATCAACAGGAAGACGGGCAGGGACGTGAACAGCGAAAGGGCCAGCGCGGCCGCAAGCACGCCATACTTGGTCCGTTTGTCCAGCGAGAACTCGGGCAGCTTGCGGTGGCGGCGACGTAGCCGCCGCTGCACCCAGTCGCGCACGCTCTGATTCAACTCCAGCGCCAGCCCCAGGGGACAGATCCACGCACAGTAGGCCCGCCCCGCGAGCACATAGAAGAGCAGGATGGGGATGGCCGCCAGCCACAGTTGGGGCGACCAGGCCCGCCGCGCTAGGGTGATCTCGATCGCGGCCAGGGGATCGGCCAGCGCGAATCGGTCCAGGATGCGGGTGGCCGTCGCGCTGCCGCCGATGAGATGGGGGTAGACGCCGGACGCGCCCCAGATCAGGGCCAGGAGAAAAAGCAACTGCACGACGCGATGGGTCCAGGTCCAGAAGCCGATCCGGAACCGTCGTCGCCCTTTTTTCCGCCATGCGGCGGTGGTGGTGGTTGTATTCATGCTCGTCGCGCCGGGTTGACAGTGATGGCGCTCGGCTCTGCCAGGCAGGCGTGGTCGCAGAGGCCGCAGCCCACGCACATGTCGTCGTAGACCTCAGGGCGCCCCATGATGTCGAGAACGATGGCCTCGTTGGGGTATGGGCAGGCGTGCCAGCAGGCCCGGCAAACTACGTCGTTCCAGGCCAGACAGGTCTCCTTGTTGATCTCCGCCACGCCCATATCCACCTGCTCCAGGATATCCTCATAGGTGGCGGGGATGACGGGGCTGAGCGCGCCGCTGGGGCAGACTCTGGTGCAGAGCAACTCCTCCTGCTGCTGGCAGAGATAGCAGGGAACTTCGCGTGCAACCAGATAGGGCGTGGCGTAGGCCGCACCCTGGCCGGCCGAGGCCAGCATCAACGTGTCGTATGGACACGCCTCCACGCAGAGGCCGCAGCGGATGCACGCCGCCAAGAACACCGACTCGGTTAGCGCGCCCGGCGGTCGCAGCAGGACGGGCGCTTCCTTTTTGGCCTGACGAAAAACGCCAAACCCCACCGCCGCCAGCCCTGCCACAGCGAGCAGATTCCGTCGCAGATGATCGATCTTCTTGGCCATCGAACGAGTCCTGAACGTATGATCCAGATAGAACGCGGATTGAACGGATTGGGCGGATCGGCACGGATTTTTCTAAAAAATCCGTGCCGATCCGTTAAATCCGCGTCATCCGCGTTCTATCCAATCCTCACTCTGTAGCCGCAACCTGGCCCACATCCTGCTCCGCGGGCACGTGACAGGCGCGACAGTTCTGGGTCCAGATGTCATGGGGAATGGCGGTCGCGCCGTCCAGTTCCTGCTCGTGACACTGCTGACACTGCTCGTTGAACCACGCATCCTCATGGCGGCTGTCTACCGGGAACGGGCTGGGGAACGCGCCCGAGGCGAACGCAGCCGGCGCCCAATCGGCCACCGGGGCGACCTCAGCTTGGGTGTCTGGCACATGGCAGGAGCGACAGTTCTGGGTCCAGACGTCATGAGGGATCTCGGGCGCGCCCTGGATCTGTTGCTCGTGGCAGGTCTGACACTGCTCGTTGAACCACGCATCCTCATGGCGACCATCCACCGGGAAGGGATTGGGGAACGCGCCGGGGGCGAATGACGCCGGCGCCCATCCCTCTCCGACCATATCCACTTCAACCGCCCCCGCTTCCGTCGTCCCCGCCTCCACCGCCTGCGGTTCGCCCACAGGCGCTTCCAGTCCCTGACAGCCGGCGAGGAGCATGGCTGACAGGGCCGCCAGTAACAACGTCAAGATGGTTAGACGTAGTAGTTGTTTCATAGTCCTGGCTCCACCTAAACCTTGGCCAGTTGCACCGCGCACACCTTGAATTCCGGCTGCTTGGAGCCGGGATCGAAGGCGTCGATGGTGACTCGGTTGATCAGGCTGGGCATGTCGGGCCAATGCCACGGCACGAAGACCATCCCCTTGCGAGGCGTATCGATCACCCTGGCCTTGATGACGGCCTCGCCGCGCCGGGAGGTGATGCGTACCATGTCGCCCGTGCGCAAGCCCAACTCCTTGGCGTCCTTGGGGTTGATCTCGATGAACGCCGCCGGCTGTGCGCGCAGCAACTCCGGCGCTTTCATGGTCATGGTGCCCGTGTGCCAGTGCTCCAGAACGCGACCGGTGCTGAGCACATAGGGATACTCGTCGTCCGTCGGCTCGGCCGGCCCCTTCATGGGACGCAGCCAGATGACCGCGCGGCCATCTGGGCGGGCGTAGAACTTCGTGTCACCCTCGGCCAGGCTGTCGTCAGCGTAAGGACCCTCGTCCAGCAGCGGGTCCTCGCCCTTGACATAGCGCCGCGCCGTGCCCGGGTGATCTTCGTTGGGCGCAGGCCAGCGGATGCCCCGCTCCTCGCGTAGGCGATCGCGGGTGATGCCCGTGAAGTCGTAGGCCGTATCCTTGGACGCCAGCATCATCTCCTCCCAGACGTCGGCCGGCGTCTCGAACTTGTCGGCGATGTAGCCGGCCGGCACCACGCCCCGCTCTTCCAGGCGCGCGGCGAAGTCCATGAGAATCTCCAGGTCGGGGCGAGCTTCGCCAGGCGGCGTCAGCAGCTTGGGCAGCAACTGGTAGCGCCGCTCGGACATGCCGTAGACGCCCTCCTTCTCGCTCCACATGGCCGCCGGCAACACCACATCGGCCAGTTCCGTGGTGCGGGTGGGGTAGGCGTCGAGGACGACCATGAAGGAATCCTCGCTCTTCATGGCCTCCCGGTAGGGGGTGACATTGGGCAGCGACTGGCCGGGATTGGTGCAGAGCACCAGCATGGCCTTGACGTCGCCGGCCGCCAGCCCCCGGAACATGTTGATGGTGTGCAGACCCGGCTTGGGCTGGATCCGGCCCGGCTCCGCGCCCCAGATCGCTTCCATCTGTTGGCGATGAGCCTCCTTGGCCACCACCCGGCCATAGGGCAGCAGATGGGCCAGGGAGCCGGTGTCGCGCACGCCGCCGCAGGCGTTGGGCTGGCCGGTGAGCGAGAAGGGCGTCGCACCCGGTTTGCCGATATTGCCGGTGAGCAGATGGAGATTGTGAACCAGGTTGTTGGCCCAGACCCCGGCCGTGCGCTGATTGAGGCCCATGGTCCAGAAGGACGTGGTCGGCCCCTTGGCGAAGATTTTGGCCGCCTGCTTGATCTTAGCCGCGGGCACGCCGCTGATCTCGGCCGCCTTTGCCGGCGTGAACTCTTCCAGGAACTCCTTGTAGCCCTCGAAGTCCACATCCACGACCTCAGTGGAGCCGTCGTCCTTCTTCACCACTTTCTTGAAGACCGTGTGCTGGTCCACGAAGTCGGGATCGTAAAGCCCCTCGTCGATGATGACATAGGCCATGGCGTGGAAAATGGGTAGATCATAGCCGGGAATGGGGTCCAGATGGACGCTGGCGATCTTGCGAATGGGGTTCTTGCGCGGGTCCAGCAGGATGATGCGCACCCTGTCGCCGGTCTGGTAGCGTTCCAGGATGCGGTTGAACAGGACCGGATGGCATTCGGTGGTGTTGCTGCCAACCAGGAAGAACGTCTGGGCGTGATCGATGTCATCGTAGCTGCCCATGGGTTCGTCCTTGCCGTAGGTGGTGACGTAGCCGCCCACCGCGCTGGCCATGCAGAGGCGAGGGTTGCCGTCCACATTGTTGGTGCCGATGCCGCCCTTGAAGAGCCGGTTGGCGTAGTAGGACTCCTCGGAGAAGGCCTGGCCGGAGCCGTAGTAGGCCACGCTGTTGGGTCCATATTCTTCGATGGCTTCGGCGAACTTGTCGGCCACCAGGGTCATGGCTTCGTCCCAGGTGGCGTCCTCCAACACGCCGTCCGCGTTGCGAATCTGGGGCGTGGTCAGCCGGTCCTTGGAATAGACGATCTTGGGCAGGAAGAGCGCCTTGGCGCAGACCAGCCCCTTGGTGGTGGGGTGCTGTTGATCGCCCCGCAGCGCGACCAGCTTCCCGCCCGTGATCCCCAGTTCCACGCCGCAGCCGGTGCCACAGAAGCGGCAGACGGATTTCACCCATTCATCGACTCCGCCCTCGGCCCGCGAGCCCGCGGCCTGGACGACGCGTGCGAGTGTGGGATCGACGCCGACGGCCGCGACCGCGGCCACGCTGGCGAGGGCCGTGGCTTTGATAAAGTCACGACGGTTCATCGTATACATCGCGATTTCTCTCCTGTCTCTATGGAACGCTGATTCTCGCTGATCAGAGTAGATTTTCACAGATTTTCAGAGAAAATCCGTGAAAATCCGTCTCCATCCGATCAAATCCGCGTTCCCCTTGTCGCCGTTACACTGAGTTCTCAATAATGTTCGATACGGTTGCTGCAATCTCTGCGTCAATATCAATTTCCTCGACCCGATCGAGATCGTCGCCCAGATAGGTGTAGACCGGATAAATAGCCAGAACGCCGTCTACGTCATAAACCGTATCCTTCAGCAGACCATGGATTTGGTTTAAGGTTTCTCGCTCGACGATCATGGCTATCTTGCCCGGCATGTCAAAAGCATGGACGGTCACATCCGGCAGCATTGATAGGTTGATCTGCACTTCCTGGTTCGCCAATGGATCGACTTGCACCAGAGCACCGACAATAGGCATAGGCATCTCCTTTTCAAATGATTTCAACCTCCGGGAGGTGGTCGGGGCTCCTCCGCTTACCGGGATTTTGGCGACCACCTCCCGGAGGTTACTCGCTGTTTGTTGCATTTTTCACAATACTTGGACCATTTGAACTCCCTGTTGATAGCTAAGGAGATCTGGCCGCTATGGAGCGGGTGGATATCTATAGGGGTGGACGTCTACAAGTATAGTGCGCCGAGTGGAAAAAATATAGAGCGAAACGGTTCATTTTTCCCCGACCAGTTGAAGCAAAAAACGTAGTACAGTCGGGCAAATCATTCGTCGTAGACCGTCTGTAGTGTGTGTGCGTTAGCGCAGTTGGCGCCAACTGCGCTAACGCACACACACTACAAACGGTTGCGCACGGGCTTGCTTATATCTGATCCATGATCTCTGCCAGCTCGGCCCGATATTGGGCGCGCGCCTCTTCGTAGACCGCAGGGTCGATCTCCCCGGCCTCCCTGGCGTCATCCAGTTCAGCCAACAGGAGCAACAGCTTCTGACGTCTCGTCTCCAGATCGTTCTCCGCCGGGACCGCAGGCGAAGGCCGCCGCGCCCGCGTCGCCGGATAGAGAAGCACGCCGGCCACCAGGACCAGCCCACCCAGGGCCAGGATCACCCAGCGCCACGCCGTCTGGTCCAGGCCGTTCTCCATGAGATCGCCCAGGAAGTCGCCGCTGGGCAGACCGCCGCCGGCCGCAGCCTCTTCCTGGACGACCGGTTCCACAGCTTCCAGCTCAGAGAGGGCCAATTTCAATACATCGCCGGCTACAAAGTCTTCACCGTGCAGGCGGACAAAGGTCGAACCCCGGAATTCCACGGTCTCGGTCGGCGTCACCTGGTCGCTCTCCAGGATCACGCCCTGCTCGTTGACCAGCACATCGACCGACTTCGCATCCACAGGGAAGGGTAATTCGATGGTCAGCGCGCCCTCGGTGACTGGGATGTCGTAAAGGCCGTAGATGGCGAGTCCCTTCTCGCTGGGCATGACTGGCTCCGTGTCCGCATAGCCGCCGTCGATCTGAACGAATCGTTGGCCGTTCATGTCATTCTGGAAGACTACGTCCGTGGCCCCCGCCGGCAGTTGGAAGGCGAAGGTGCGCCCGTCCTGGCCAATGTAGGTGGCGTCGCCGTCGTTGCCGACAATGTAAGCGTGCATGACGCTGACCATTTTGGGCGTGAAGGTGAGCAGCAGTTGCATCTGGTCGATGTAGAGTGCGTCGTCGTCGCCGGTCGTGGCGTAGACCTTCACATCTACAGTGCTCGTGGGCGCTTCTGCCGACAGGATAGTCGTCGCTTCGCCAAGGTAGCCGATCCCCTCGTAGATGACCTCGACGATATAGCGGAAGGCGGGGTCGACCGGCAGCCGGTCGAACGTATAGCGTCCCTCTTCGTCGGCGAAGGTGGCCAGGGTGAACAACTCCTCCGACTCGCCCTGCAACATGTGTAGCAGCACCTGGACATCGCCCTGGGGCGCGCCGCTCGTCACGTTGATCACCTGGCCGGTCTGCACGCCATCGCGCGTCGGCACCGGGAAGACGAAGGTGCGGGTGTAATCCAGCGCCCGCCATACGTTCTCCTCGTCGAGTTGGTCGAGATCCGCATGCTGCTCGCTGGCCGCGTACTTGGCCATCAGGTCAGCCTGGCTCTGTTGCAGCATAGCCTCCTGGTCGGTGAGGTCCGGCATGTCCGCGGGGGCGTCGGGACCGTCCCCCGCGCCGCGCTCGCCATGGCAGACGGCGCATGTTTCCAGATAGACCGTTTCCCCCGCGCTCAGCTTCTCAGGCGAGACGCCCAGGGCCCAGATGTAGGCCACCGTATTCCAGATAGAGGCGTCGGTCAGGTCGTCCTCCCAGGCGGGCATCTCCTTATCCAGCCGGCCGTTTTTGATGACGTCGAAGGCCTCGGTCGGGACGAGGCCGCGCGCGGTCTCCGGGTCGGTGAAGTCCGCGGGCGGGAACGCCAGGTCGGCCGCGTCCGGGCCATCGCCCTGGCCGGTGAGGCCGTGGCAGGATTGGCACGCCCCGTCCCAGATGATGCGCCCGTTGGTGATGGAAGGCGGCTCGTCCGGGGCGGGAGCCTGCGGCGGGGGCGCGGCCTGGGCTTTGGCGGGCAGGGCCAGGAGCAGCCCGGTCAGGAGCAGAAAAAGAAGCGCGCGGGCCAGGACGGCCTGCTTGTTGACGGCGGGTTCAATGGACATATCGGATTCATCCTTTGTGAGGGGGCTTTGCAGCGAGCGACCGCACGCGGTGCAGAAGAGATCGCCGATCTCGATGGCGCTTCCGCAGTGGGGGCAGAGGGGCGCGCCCGATTCTTCATCCACCGGGATCTGCTTCAGGCGCTCAATCTCCCGCTGCACATCCACTTGCAGGGCTTCGTCCGCCCCATTGCGCCGCTGCTCGCGCACCAGCGCGTCGATAGTCGCGGCCAACGCCGGATCGGGTTCGGTCTTCTGGTTTATGGCGTCGGTCAGTTCCTGCTGGATCCGGGCTGCGTTCAGTTTGGCCCTGGCCAGCAGGGTCTGGTAGTCGTCGTCCGCGAGCTTGCCCATCTCATGGTCGAACATCAGCTCCCGGATCGCGGCCAGCACGGCCCCATAGCGGGCCTGATGCTCCTCCACGCTTTGGGCTTGGGCCCGCGACCCGGAGCCGGTCTTTCGGCCTTGCCGCCACAGAGGATAGCTCACCAGGCCGATGCTGATGAGCACAAGCGCCACACTGATTGTCAAGGGTATCGGTTCCATGGGATCGTCTCTTCCATATATATAGCAATTAGCACTAACAATTAACGATGAGTGCGTCCTAAATGAGTTGGAGAGCGTCCTTGAGCATGAGATTGTGTACAAAGATCGTTCTCAATCTGCGGCGCAGGCGGTGACGCCGTTTTGAAGTAGCGGGAGATAGACGTGCTGACAGTGGTCGATGACCTCGACCTTCACCTCATACCAAGGCCATCCCTGGTCGCTGAACCACTGAAAATCGCCCGGATTCGGTGTTGAATAGGCTTGCATGTCCAAACCGATCGTGTAGGCCCCCTGTCCAACATAGTCCGGCGTTTTGATGGGAACCACGGTGGTCGCCGCCTCTCCGGCCAGGGTAGGGACGATGAAAACAGGGTCCGTCGCTGTAGATTGGGTCGAACCACTGTTCCAGGAAGGACGGTAACCCAGGGCGAAGGCATGCTCCCCCCAATTGTAGACGCCTGTATTTTGCAACTGAACGGCAATGTAATGGGTCTGTCCCTTACACAGGAGGAGTGAGTCGGACGGGCTGGAAAAACCAAAGATATGGAGGGGAACCCAACGGCGGTTCGGCGTCAAAACATGATTGACCGCATTGGCGTCTCGAATGTGGACGCCTGTGTAGTAATGGGTCAGAATTTGTTCTACCTTGTCCCATTGAGCACTCCAGAAATTTCCTAAGCCATTGATATCATTGGGATACTTTTCATCTCCCTCCGCAACTGGTCCCAGTGAAGAGGTGTGGCCAAAGCTCCACCGGCTTGCGCCTTTGGAAGACATGCCCCCCAAAGTGGCGCCATCCGGCACGCCATAGGCGGAACTGATGGGGTCATAAACACGCTTCAAGTAGGGTCGGTTACCTTCGATGGTGTATTCTGGATTGTCGGCTCCAAAGAGCGCCTCAATGGGATATGTGTCGTTTGATTCGGTCATATAGCGCCGGTTCGCCGTAGCGTCTCGCACACGATCCTGTTGCACGCCGGTGAGACCAGTGTAGCGGTAGGGCAGAAAGACTTGAAACTGGGTGGAATTGTTGATGGGACCATAGTCGTCGGAATAGAGAATGCGTTGATAGATGTAGATGCGGGAGGCAATAGCCTGCGCTTCTACGGACGACAACGGTTTGTTGCCCTGACTCCCCTCAAGGTCTAATTCTTGAGGAACGACATCCCACAAATACGGATACGGGTACTGGGCATTGTCAGGGCCGTCCGTCCCGTCGATGCCAATGGTGATCGTGCTGGAGTGGAACGGATAAGCGCGGGCGGGATTGCCTTCATCGGCTGTGCAGCCGTATGACTGTGCAATCGCCTGGTCATCTTTCGTACATAGGACGGGCGGATCAGTGAGGGATCCACCCATTGATCGATCCAGTTGATATATAGTCAACGTAACATCATTTGGGGGGCTATACTGAGCTTTTACTGGTCCTGGCTTCAATGCCAACAAAACTACAATTACGAACAAAACCGATGCGAAAGAAATTCGATAGCAATGCATGACCATCACCCTATCTTCCTTTATTGGTTAGAGTTCACTTGGCTTATGCAGGTGCGATAGATGTCAAGGTTAAAGCCATCTGCACGAAGATATTGACAATGAAAAACGAAACGCGTTCCGTCGGGTGACCATTCCCCGCGAGCAGCTTCATGCTCGGGCAGAATCCATCGGTACTCGCCACTATGAATATTGAATAGATACAAGCCATTGTTATTATAACCATTGAACTTCGGCGTTTCTGCCTTCCCTGATATCATAACAACTTGGTTGTTCGACGCCCAAGAGAGGTGATTGATGGCATTGCCAAGAGAGTACTGAATCGCATCACCGGTATAGGTATCCAAAATCAATACCAGATTGAATGGCCCATGCGTATTTGCATAAAGAGGGGATCCAGAATTTTTAATCAAGAGATACCTTCCGTTGGGTGACCAACTGGCTTTGTGGATATATCTATAGCGATTTGACAAAGCCGCCATATCGATCTCGCAGCCACTGTCGGTGGTCAATTCATAGAGGAATAACCAGACGCCGTCCTGGAAGAGGATTTTATCGCCATCAGGATGCCAGAGCGGAGTAAAAGGACGCATGGGATAGAGAGGTCCTTTCTCATACCGCCAGTTGGCTAGATCGATGGGCAGGGAGCGTAATCTTTTGGTCTCCTGGTTCCAGATGAGCGGCTGAGTTCCCCCAGGCAGCGACATGAAGACGAGTTCCTTCCCATTCGGCGAGATGTCAAAGGCGTTTCTCCCTCTAGTTCCGTTGCCAGATAGACGACGCTCTCCGGGTGGATCAAAAGAACGGACCCAGAAACCCGGATTAGTTTCACGATTGAGTGAGCCTAATTCAAGCCATGCAACGGTCTGATCTTCGACTAACCATCTCGCACTGCCGATGGACTGATCTGGTTCTGTCAATCTTGTTGATTCGGCCGTCAACGTGTTGATCAATTCGATAGCACTTCCTCTGCCGGTATGGCGCTCGATCAGCAACGTCTCATTGTCGGGCAGCCACTGACTGATTTCAATCGGCGCAGTGTTGGTGATCACGACCTGTGGCTCGGAAAAAGTGTAGGCGTCCAGCGGGATGACCGGCTCATCGGCGGGAATGCCACCCGGCGGCGGGGCGAAGACGCATGGTGGCGCAATCGGCTCGGTGGGCAGCGCATAGCCCTCTGGGGTTGGCGTCGGTGTGGGCAGAGGGCTGAAGGGAGGCGTCGTTCTGTTGCAGCCAACGTCGTCCAGCGTCACATGGAAGATCGTGCGTTCCCTGCCCGCCTTCATTTGCACTTGAAAGGGCCTATCGGGATCGAAATCGGTCACAGTAATGGTGAACGTCTCTTGCACGCCCTGACTGAAACCGTCGAACTCGCTCTCGAATTTGATACTGGCGAAGGCGGGGGCGCCATGACGGTTGGTCCATTCCACACGGTAGTCGCCAAGCGAGCCGCTGACCGTTGCGTCATCGGCCGGCGCCACCGGCGTCCAATCGCCGAGACCGAAGGCCACGTAGCCCATGTCCTTCTGATTGGCGTTGGTCACTTGATAGGTGATGGCGGTTGCCCCCACCCCGTCGGTCACATAGCCGACGACTTCCAGCGTGAGCCCGTCAAGGGTCTCTTCGAAGCAGGTGGCCGGCGGAGGCGGAAGCGGCGATTGGAAGCGGAAGGTCGCTTGCAAGGATCCCTGCCATACCAGAATGAAGAGTAGTGCGGCTACGCCTGTCAGTGCGAAACCAATCATTCGGGAACGAGTTTTTTGCATCATTGCCTCCTGGGGCAAGATCAAATGCTATAACACTCTCTAGCCTGCAACGGGATGGCCAAGGTGACTGGTTCCCTTCTGTGCAAAAATCTCAATCTTCCGTCGTTGTCAGATCGTTCAACAGCCGATACAGTTCTTCCTTCTCGATGGGCCCGATCTGGATGTGGGCGATCTTGCCCGCTTTGTCGATGAAATAGGTCTCCGGCACGCCGCGGATGGCGTACGCGCGCGAGATCACGCTGCCCATGTCCGGGCCGGAGGGGTAGGTGATGTCATGCTCGGCCATGTAGGCCAGCCCCTTCTTGTCGGTGTCCAGATAGTCCACCCCCAGGAAGACCACCCCCCGGTCCTGATAATCCCGCCAGGCTTGCTCCAGCAGGGCCGCCTCCTTGGCGCACTCCACGCACCAGCTTGCCCAGAAGTTGACCACCACCACCTGCCCGCCCAGGTCCGACAGCGCCACCTGCTCCTGTTCGAACGGGTCGAAGAGAGTCAGGGTGAACTCTGGAGCCGGGTCGCCCGTGGCCAGGACCGGATCGCCGCCCAGGAGATTGACCGCCATCACGCCGAGCAGGACCAGCAGGAAAAGAGTGCCCCCAATCAGGGTCACGGTCCGACCCAGGGAAGCCTTGTCCACAGCCTCAGAGGAGGGTTCCTCTGCCGCATTCCGGGATTCGGCCACAAGACGCGTTGCAACAGGAGAGGGCTGGGCCGAATCCTGAAACGCCTTTTTCGTCATCGTCTGCTCAGTCATCGATCAACATCTCCATATCCCGGCTGACCTGCTCCAGGTGTACGCGGTCGACCGTCGCACCTGGGGGCGCAGTCGCGTGCTGCGCGTTTCCGGCGGGCTGGCGGGTCCAGCCGCGTAGGGTGCGCCAGAGCCAGACGCCGCCCACCGCCAGCACAGCCAGGGGCAACAGCCACAGGAGCAGGGTGTAGCCCTGCTTGGGTGGGTTTTGCAGGACATAGGTCCCGTAGCGGGTGGCGAAGAGGTCCAGGATCTCTTCCTTGCTGCGTCCTTCGGCCACCAGATCGCCGATCTCTTCCTTCCACTGGATACAGGTCTCGGTGCGGCAGTCGGCCAGGTTGATGCCGCTGCACGTGGGGCAGTTCAGCTCTTCAGCCACTTCGATGACCCGGTCCATGTTTTCGTTGTCGATGGCTCCGCTGTCCTGGGCGGCCGCGGCTGCGAAGAAGACCAGGAGGAGAGCGAGCGCCAGCGCGGTCGCCAGTAGGTCACGCATCCTTGCGTGACTGTGTGCGCGGCGTGCGACGTCGGGCAGGGATGCCCGATCTACGAATCCAGGCGTCGGTTGCCGTAGGTCACGCATCCTTGCGTGACTTGCTCGGCGTGCGCGATCGTCGGGCAGGGATGCCCGACCTACGAATTTGGGCGTCGGTTGCCGTAGGTCACGCATCCTTGCGTGACTTGCTCGGCGTGCGACGTCGGGCAGGGATGCCCGACCTACGAACCGATGGTCCATTCGCGTTTTCATGGATTTCAACCCTCCAGACCTTCCTGGAAGCTGCCAGCTTCCAGGAAGGTTGAATCGGCACGTTCAGCTACCCCGCAGGCACGGCTCCATCGGGCGCGCCGACGCCGGCCGCGACCCGTCTACGCCGCTCCTGGGGCATTGGCCAGACCGCGATCACGGTGCCGAAGATAAAGAGTAAGCCGCCGATCCAGAGCCAGTTGATCAGCGGGTTGACGTAGACGACCAAGGTCGCGCTTTCACCCGATCTTTCCCAACCGGCCAGGATCACGTAGAGATCGCCCAGCAGGGTGCGATGCTTGGCCGGGATGGTCACCTGTTGCTGCTGGGCGATAAAATATTCGCGCTTGGCGATGAGCTCGCCGCCGTCCCGGCCGTTGTGGCTCACGCCCAGCACAGCCTCGGTCACCAGGCGATCGTCCACGCTTTCGCCCTCTCGCAGGCCGAGGTAGGTGAGTTCATATTCGCCCGTGATGTTGCTGGCGATGACCAGGCTCTCGCCAATGGCCAGGGTGCGCTGGGTCTTCACCTGGTAGACCCGGCTGCCGATGACGCCGATGGCGGCCAGAATCACGCCCAAGTGGATGAGATAGCCTCCATAGCGGCGGTGGTTGCGGTCGGCCAGCCGCCAGAGCGCGATGGGATAGCTTTCGCCGCGCAGGCGACGGCGGGCGCGCGTTCCCCGCCAGTATTCGTTCAGGGTCACGGCCAGGGAGAACGCACACAGCCCGAAGCCCAGCACCGCGCCAACAGACTTCAGCCCCACGCCGAAGTAGAGGATCAACGCGGTGGCCAGACCGATGACCGCGGGCCAGAGCAGGGAGCGGCCCAGCTTGCCCAGCGACGCCTTGCGCCAGGGGATCAGGGGGATGACGCCCATGAGCAGGATCAGGCCGGCCCAGAGGGGCGCGGTGGACTGTTCGAAGAAGGGCGGTCCCACCACCATCTTGACGCCCATGAGCGCCTCGGAAAAGAGGGGGAAATGGGTTCCCCACCAGACGACCACAGCCAGCCCCATGAAGATCAGGTTGTTGACCATGAAGAAGGACTCCCGGGAGAGGAGAGAGTCTATCTGGTTGGCCGAGCGCAGGTCGTGCCAGCGGTGGATGAAAAAGTAGAAAGAGAGGGCGAACATGACCGCGATGAAGCCCAGGAAGAGGGGGCCGATGGCGCTCTGGGAGAAGCTGTGCACCGACGAGAGCACGCCGGATCGGGTCAGGAAAGTGCCCTCGATGACCAGGGCGAAGGTCAGGATGATGAGGGCCATATTCCAGCGCTTGAGCATCCCCCGGCTCTCCTGCATCATGACTGAGTGGAGATAGGCGGTGCCCACCAGCCACGGAATAAGCGACGCATTCTCCACCGGGTCCCAGCCCCAGTAACCGCCCCACCCCAGCACGTCATAGGCCCACCAGCCGCCGAGCAGCAGCCCCAGGCTGAGGAAGATCCAGGCGGTCAGGGTCCAGCGCCGGGTGGCGCGAATCCACATGTGATCGGTGCGGCGGGTGAAGAGCGCGGCCATGGCGAAGGCGTAGGGGATGACGAAGGCCACGAAGCCGATGTAGAGCAGCGGGGGGTGGATGGCCATGCCGAAGTGGCGCAGCAGGGGGTTGAGGCCGCGCCCGTCCGGTGGAATGCCGGCCAACTGCTCGAATGGGTTGGCGACGAAGACCGTCAGTCCGACGAAAAAGGCGATGGTGACATGGGTGATCGCGATCACATAGGGAGCCAGCGCGCGCAAGGACCCCCACTTCTTGAGCAAGGCCAGGGTGGCGAAGAGGGACATGAGCCATGACCAGAAGAGGAGGGAACCCGACTGGCCGCCCCAGAGCGCGGTCACCCGGTAGAAGAGGGGCGCGGCCCGGTTGCTGACCTCGAAGACGTACTTGGTCTGATAGTCGCCGCTGGCCAGGAGATAGACCAGGACGCCGACGGCCAGGGTCAACATGCCGACGACGCCAAAGGCGGCGTTTCGCGCGCTGGCGATCAGTTCGGGCATCCGCCGGCGTGCGCCGACCGCCGCGGCCGCGGCGGCGTAGACCGCCAATGCGAAGGCCAACGACATGGCTACATAGCCGATATCAGCCATTTCACGCCTCCCTCCGTAGGTGGTGAACCATCCGTGTCTATCCGGCCAGGATTGGAAAGCGGATTTTCGCGGACGGGAGCAGATTTTCACGGATTTTTCAGAAAAAATCCGTGAAAATCTGCTTTAATCAGCGTCGATCCGCGTTCTACCAGATCCCGCCTGAATCGTTACCGCTCATCGTTTCTTGACCTTAGCTCCGCAGGACTGGCAGAAGCGAGCGCCCTCGCGCAGGGGTGCGCCGCACTTGTAGCAATAGCGCACGGGCGGGGCGGCGCGCTTCTGCGTCTTCCCGGCGTCATCCCTTCCCTTCCACCACCAGTAGCCGACGCCGGCCAGCAGGAGCAGTCCGACCACGCCCACCAGCAAATAGATCCAGGTTGGCGTCCCGGACGTCGCGCCAGAGGGCGGGGAGGCCTGGCTCGCGCCAGACGCGGCCACCAGCGCATCCAGGGAGGTGGCGTCGGTGGCGCGCCGGTAGCTGGCGGAGACAGTGAACGGATCGCCGGCCGCCAGGTCATCCACAGTGATGATGTGATACTGGAGACGGTCGCCCCCGGTGATGGTGCTCTTGGGCGGCGGCGTAAGCGTGAATTCCTGGGCCTCGAACGGCTCCTGCACTTCGAACGATGCTTTGGCGATGGCATAGGGGGCGATGAAGTCGAACGTGAGCTGGCGGGCGTCGCCGTCCTTCACCAGGATATTCGGATCGTAGTACTCGAACTGGAGGCGAGGGGTGGTCACGGGCACGGTGAGCAGGACGCCGTCGCCCTCCTGGCGCAGTTTGTACGATGCCGGGTCGATGCTCACAAGGCCGATGTTGCTGTCCTCATAGGCCACGGCGTGCATCTCCTGGATGTAGGGGGGCAGGCGGAAGGAGAGCTCCGCCGGCAGGGGCGCTTCCGCATCCAGTTGAACGCGATAGACGACCAACGTTTCCGGTTGATCATACTCCGGCCAGATGGCCACGGTGAGGATGTCAATTTGAACTGGCTCCCCCTGCGCGGCCGCGCGCGCGGGGAGAAGGAACGCCGGCGCGAGAAGGACGACCAGCGTCAACAGGAGGAAGGGGAGAAACCGAGTTTTTTGTGAAAACTCGGTTTCTTTTGTTGCACTTTCTTTTATTGCACTTCTTCCACAGCGTATCAAGTCTGACATGAACAATATCCTCTTCCGGCGTATGAACCAGCGTCGACAGGCTTCAGAGGGGGGCTTAAGGGACCGCAGACCACATAGACCATGAATGCATGGCCCAATTAACAGGTATTATCCCAGTCAATTGGATATTCAACAACCCCCTAAACCGATACCGTTGATTACACTTTCGAGCTATATTTTTCTTAGTCAAGTCATTCCCAAAGATACCAATCCAGGGGGATAGACAGGGAGAAGGGGCGGTGCTACATTGTTCATCATAATCGATCGAGATCATTCACGGCCTTCGGAAAGCGCGCCTTATTGTAGGGCGGTATGCGTTTGCAACCGATCAGTCACGGAGATATTTTGATGGAGAACAACGAAGAGAAAGAGAAAAGCGGGGCTCCTGACTACACGCGTCGAGAATTCGTGGCCCTGGCCGGCATGGGCGTGGCCGTGGCCGGCATGGTGGGCGTCATCGGCAACGCGGTGGTGACGAACTTCCAGGAGGCCAATGTGTCCTACGCTGCGGCCGGCGAGGAGACCTGGATCAAGTCCGTTTGCCAGATCTGCCCGGCCGGCTGCGGAGTGAATGTCCGCCGCGTAGGTGACAACGTGGTCAAGGTCGAGGGCAACCCCTTCCATCGCCTCAACCATGGACGCCTCTGCCCCAAGGCCCAGGCCAGCACCCAGGTGCTCTATGACCCGGATCGCCTTCAAGGCCCCATGCAGCGGGTCGGCGAACGGGGTGCAGGCCAGTGGGAGCCCATCACCTGGGAGGAGGCGCGGGCGCGCGTCGTCGGCGAGTTGGATCGGCTGCGGACGGCGGGCGACGCTCACACCCTCCTCTTCCTGAAGGGCCACGCCCCGGGCCATATGAGCCATCTGATCGACCGCTTCTGCCAGGCCTACGGCACGCCCAACGTGGCCGATCTGGGCAGCCAGTGCACTTCGGCCGAGAAGGCCGCCCACCTGCTCAACCAGGGCTGGTATGATACGTCCGCGTATGACTGGGAGAAGACCCGCTACGTGATCTTCTTCGGCGGCTCCTTCCTGGAAGACTGGCAACCCCAGGTGCAGATGCTGAGCGCCTACAGCTTCATCCGTCGCGGCCGACCCGACACCCGCGGGCGAATCATTCAGGTCGGCCCCAGGCTTTCGATTTCCGGGCACAAGGCCGACGAGTGGATCCCCATCAAGCCGGGCATGGAGGGCGCGCTGGCGTTGGGCCTGGCCCACGTGATCATCAAGGAGAACCAGCACGATCTGGCCTTCATCGACGATCACACCAGCGGCTTCGAGGAATTTTCGGCGCTAGTGCTGGAGGAGTACTCGCCCGAAGCCGTGGCCGAGATCACCGGCGTGCCCGCGGAGACCATCAAGCGGCTGGCGCGCGAGTTCGCCGGCAGCCGGCCGGCCATCGCCGCGGCCGGCCAGGGGCTGGGCGCGAGCACGAATGCACTCTTCAACAACGCGGCCATCAACGCGCTCAACGCGGTCATGGGCAACATCGACGTGGAGGGCGGCGTCCTCAAACAGCGCTACCCCACTTTCACCGAGTGGCCGAAAGCCACCCTGCCGGAGATCGAGCAGCCCCGGCTCGACGGGGCCGGCGGTCCGGCCCACCCCCTGGCCCGCTGCGTCTACCATGAACTGCCCGACCACATCCTGAACGACGACCCCTATCCGGTAAACGCGCTCTTCATCTATGACTGCAACCCGGCTTTCGACAGCCCCGGCGCGAGCCGATGGCGGGAGGCGCTGGCCAAGATCCCCTTTATCGTCAGCTTCGCCTCGGTCGCGGACGAAAGCGCGGTCTACGCCGACCTGCTCCTCCCCGACCACACCTACCTGGAGCGGCTCATGGACGTGACGCCGCCGGCGGGCATGGGACGGGCCATGGTGGGGTTGGCGTCGCCGGCATCGGCGCCCCTCTACGACACGCGCCATACCGGCGATTTCCTGCTGGAGGTCGCATCCGACCTGGAGGGGATGGCCGAAGCCCTACCCTGGGCCACCTTCGAGGAACTGGTCAAGTTCCGTTTCAAAGGCGTCTATGACAGCGGTCAAGGCTCGATCCAGGCCGACTCCTATGATGAGTTCTGGCAGATCCTGCAGGAGCGGGGCGTTTGGGAGGGTCTCCGCTATCAGTATGGCCAGTGGGACGAAGTCCTGACCACGCCGTCGGGTTCCTTCGAATTCCAGATGGAGCAACTGGCGGAGATCGCCAACAATGTGTCCGATGGCGACGGCGAAGCGGTGCTGGCCGCGCTGGGCATAGGGGCCGGGACGGAACGTGCGCTGCTGCCCCGCCATGAAGACCCCGTGGTCAGCGGCGACGAGGAAAATTATCCGCTACAACTCATCCCCTACATCGTCCTGCCCGACGCGGCCAACCGCGCGCCGAACGCGCCAGCCCTCTGGAACATCTACGGTCTTCTCATGAAAGAGGGCTGGGGCAACTGGGCCGAGCTGAACCCGGAGACCGCGCACGCATTGGGGATCGAGGACGAGGAGCTAATCTGGGTAGAGTCGCCCGAGGGCAAGATCCAGATCAAGGCCCGGCTCTATGACGGCGCCATGCCCGGCGCCATCAACATTCCTTTGGGCGGCGGCCACACGGCAGGCGGACGCTGGGCAAGCGCGGTGAGTGGGGCCAATCCCGCCGATATCGTGACGCCGTTGAGCGATCCGCTGGCGGGCAGCGCGGCCTGGCTTGGGACGCGGGTGAAGGTCTATAAAGCCGAGGGTAATGGGTAATTGTCAATGATCAATGGGTAATTATCAATGGTCAGTTGTGCAGAGGTGGGATATATGATCAGTTCAAGCGCCGAACAGGGCGAGGAAAACGGCAGACATCGTTGGGGCATGGTGATCGATCTGGACAAATGTACGGGGTGCCAGGCATGCACCCTAGCCTGCCAGATGGAGAACAACGTACCCATCACCGGCCCGGAAGAGTTCGAGCAGGGCCGCACCATCTTTTTCACTGAAGTGTTCACCGATCTCGAGGGTGAGTTCCCCTACGTCGAGGGGGTTGTCGTCCCGCGGCCATGCCTGCACTGTGATAACGCGCCGTGCGTGCGCGTCTGTCCGGTGGGGGCCACCTTCCACAACGAGCATGGTGCGGTGGTGATCGACTATGACGCCTGCATCGGCTGTCGTTTCTGCACCGTGGCCTGCCCGTACACCGCCCGCAGTTTCAACTATTATACGCCCGAGTTCCCCTCTCCCCTGGATCGGGCGCTCAACCCGGACGTGCCTGTGCGCCCCGCGGGCGTGGCCGAGAAGTGTACGTTCTGTTTCCATCGGGTCGACAAGGCGCTGGCCAGGGCTGCGGAGGAGGGGCGCGAACTCACCAATTCCGAGTTGACGCTCTTGCCTGCCTGTAACCAGGTCTGCCCGGCTTCGGCCCGCTATTTCGGCGATCTGAACGATCCCAACAGCACCGTCTCCCATCTACAGCGCAGCCCACGCGCCTTCTATCTGCTGGAGGACCTGGGCACAGAATCAAAAGTGGCCTTCTTACGGAGCGAGTAGATCATGGATCTGAATGAAAACGCAGAAGAAATTCTCGCCAAACATGACCCAATTTTCAAGCCGCTGCGCGGGATGGGATGGCGCTATTGGCTGACGATGACGCTGTTGTTGATCCCCATTCTCTGGGGCGGGTACGCGTACTATCTCCAGGTTTCCCAAGGGCTGGGCGTCACCGGGCTGAACCGGCCGGTTTTCTGGGGGATGTACATCGTCAACTTCGTCTTCTTCATCGCCATCAGCTACGGTGGCACGCTGACGTCCGCGATCCTGCGCCTGGCTCACGCCGAGTGGCGGCGTCCCATCACCCGTCTGGCCGAGGTGATCACGGTCTGCGCGCTGCTGGTGGGCAGCTTCAACGTGATCATGGACATGGGGCGTCCGGATCGGCTGTGGGAGCTCTTCGCCGGCCGCGGGCGGATCGAGTCGCCCATCCTCTGGGACGTGATCGCGGTCAACGCCTATCTGGTTTTCAGCATCGTCTATCTCTACCTGCCCATGATCCCCGACATCGCCTTCCTGCGCGACCATCAGCCGGGCCACCTCGGCTGGCTCTATCGCATCCTGGCCGCGGGGTGGACGGGGTCGCCCAAGCAGGTCCATCGTCTTGAAAAGGTGGTCGGCGGCATGGCGGTCTTCATGATTCCGCTGGCCATCTCCGTGCATACGGTGCTGGCGTGGATCTTCGGCATGACCATCCAGCCCATGTGGCACAGCACGATTTTGGGGCCCTATTTCGTCATGGGCGCGATCTACAGCGGGCTGGCTTCGCTCATTATCGCCATGGCCATCCTGCGCAAGGCCATGCATCTCGAAGGCTATCTGAAGCTGGTCCATTTTCAGAACTTTGGCAAGATCCTGTTGGTCATGACCTTCACCTGGCTTTACTTCACCATCGCTGAGTATTTGACGACCTTTTACGGCTCTGAGCCGGCCCACATCGCCGTCTTCAACGCAAAACTGTACGGTGAATTTGCGCCGCTCTTCTGGGGGCAGGTGCTCTTCTGCCTGGTGATTCCGCTCGTCATCCTACTGCCCCCCCGCTTCCGCACGATTCCGTTGCTGGTGGTGGCGTCCATCTCAGTCAACATCGGCATGTGGCTGGAGCGGGTGATGATCGTGGTGCCCACCCTGACGCGCCCACGCCTGCCCTATGGAATCGCCACCTATTCGCCTTCGTTCATCGAATGGTCAATCATGCTCGCCTGCGCAGCCTGGCTGGTCTTCTTCTTCATGCTTTTCCTGCGCTTCTTCCCCATCATTTCCGTCTGGGAGATCGAGGAGGGGGAAGCGTTGGAGCGGGAGAAGGCGAACGCGGTTCCAACGCCGGAACTGACGACGCAGACGGCTTCAACCCAGACGGCGACGTTGACGTCGTAGACGATCCTGAAGGACAGAACCATGAGACCTGGTATTTTCATTCGACATCGCTGGATCATCATCGTCATCGTCGGCCTGATCGCTGTTTTCTGGTCGGCGTCCAACCTGATGGCGCAGCCGCCCGTTCCCCACGCGGTGCCCACCAACATCCACGTGGACTGCCTGAGCTGCCACCAGGCGGGTGTGGCCGGCGCGCCGCGGCTGGCCTGGGATCACCTGGGCCGAGCCAACGAAGACTGCCAGGAGTGTCACGCCATCTCCGGCAACTTCGCCGCGTCCATTCCCCACACCCTGGAGTCGCGCAGCGAATGCTACGACTGCCACCTGGATGGCAGCGGCGGCGCGCCCCGGGTGGCTGGCAACCACGCCTCCTACTCGGTGGACACGTGCCAGACCTGCCATCTCCAGGGAGAGGTGGTGGAGGAAGAGGTCGAGGAAGAAGAGTTCGACATGGAAAACCATATCCTCTGGGGTCTGGACGCCGGCAAGACCTGTCTGCAATGTCACCGCCAGCAGTTCGTCGATGAAGCCCATGTGTCCATCGTCCAGGCCAAGAAACCCAGCGAGGCCAAGGGATCTTTCCTGTGGGACGCCTATTGCAGCAACTGTCACGGCGAGGACGGCATGACCGAGGTCTTCCCGCCACTGGCCGAGGGCGAAGAAGGGGAGGGCATCCCGGGCGAGGGCGTCATCATCGCCAATCCCGAGTACCTCGCCACCCACGACGACGCCTCCATCATGCAGGCGATCATCGCCCTGCCCGGCGTCCCTGACCACGCCTTCGCCAGGGAGTACGGCGGCAAGCTGAAGTACGATGATGTGGTCGCCCTGGGCAAATATATCCGTAACTGGGGCGAGATGGGACCCGAACTCGACCTGCCCATCCCCAGCTTCAGCGAAGACGTCTATCCGATCATCGAGAAGGAGTGCGGCGGACAGTGTCATCTGGAGAAGCAAAAAGGCGACTTTAGCGTGGCCTCCTACGAGGACATGATGACCACCGGCGAACACGCCGACATCAACATCATCCCCGGCGATCCGGATCGCAGTTTGCTGGCCCAGAAGCTGCAAAACCGTCAGAAGATCGGCGACATGATGCCGACCGACCGTCCCCTCCGCCCGGACCAGATCAGCCTGATCATCGAGTGGATTCGGGCCGGCGCGCCGGACAATTAAATTGAAAAAGTTTTGAGAATGTGAGATTGAAGAGATTGGGAGATTGACGCTCGACCAAAGGGCCGTCGATCTTCCAATCTCCAATCTCCGTTTAGGACCTGTCATCTGCGGGGGCGTTCCGAGATCTCCGGTAGGGAAGCGAGAAGATCGAGAGATGAAAAGGCCCTTTCCGTTCATGGCCATCATGCTTCCCTTGATCCCGGCGCCTATATCATCCCTGAGTGTCCAGCGGGTCCTTACGTCAACGCCATGCCCAAGGAGTAGGTCAAACAGTTGAATGAGGAAAAAGCTGGAGGCGATCGTTCTCTATCTGATGAGTTTGCAGACGACGGAGAAGTAGGTTGTGCCCTCAAGACCGCTAAACCCTGGCCCCAAACATATCAAGATTCTGGTCGTAGACGATCACCCCATCGTGCGCGAAGGCGTGATTCGGGTGATGTCCAGAGAGCCGGACATGGAAGTCATCGGAGAGGCCGGCGACGGTATGGAGGCGCTGACCCAGGCCCGCCGACTCAGTCCCAATTTGATCCTGATGAACGTCCACATGCCCGGCTGTGACGGGATTCGGGCGACGGCGTCGATCCTGGCGGAGATGCCGCGCGTCAAGGTCGTCATGCTGTCGGCCTCCAACTGTGAGCGCGACCTGTTTCATTCCATCGAAGCGGGCGCCTCCGGCTATCTGCTCAAGGATTTGCCCCCTTCGGTTCTGGTCGACAAGACGCGCGGCCTTTTCCAGGGGAAGGCCCCCATCTCACGGCTGGACGCGGCCCGCATCATGCGCGAGTTCGCCCGTCGCGCCAATGGCGAGCATTCCCGCCTCAAGGACCTCAGCCAGCGCGAAGTCGAAGTGCTGCAACTGGCGGCCCAGGGGTGCGCCAATCAGGAGATCGCCCACCGCCTCAATATCGCTCTCCACACCGTCAAGAACCACATTCGGAACATTCTGGCCAAGCTGGATGTGGATAACCGCGTCCAGGCCGTCGCCCTCGCTGCGCGCGAGGGCATGCTTGATGTAGAAGAGATCAATGTGCGCGCTCCACGCAGCCATAAATGAATGTAATATGAGGACTATCTGTCGAACCTACCGTCCTGAATGCCAATCTTGGTCTTTTGACAACCGGGTTGTAAAATGAATGGGGTGTATCCAAAATCAGTTGGAACTACAATTCCGGGATTCAGCCAGACCCACTCCTGTTACAGCGCACCTTGTGGCTGAATCCCGGAATACATCAACTCGTTTTGAACACACCACGTGAATTCCCCACAGTGGTTAGATCCCGTATTACATCCGTTATTGGCTAGTACGGAGAGATCCAAAATGGCAGAAGCTATCGACAGACTACCCAAAAGTCGGCGACGCCCATTGCACCTGGGCACGCGCATCGCGTTGAGCATCAACCTGGCCGTCGTGCTCGTCAGCCTGGTGATCTTCTTTTGGATCTACGCGCTGCAACAACGCCAGGTGCTCGGCCTTGTGGAAGCGGAGGCCCAGTCGCTGCTCAATTCCATGGTGTTGATGCGTAAATGGGTTGCGGACTACGGCGGCGTCTGGACAGAGGATCCGGGAGAGTCCTATTTCGAAGAGAGAAACGGCTTCTATCTGAAGACGCCAGCCATGGTCACCAAGGAGATTTCGCACCTGTCGGAAAAGGAAGGACGCTTCAGCTACCACATCACCAGCGACAAGTTGAAAAATGAAGCGAACGCGCCGCTGCCGTCCGAGCATGAGATGTTGGCGGCGTTCGCTTTTGGGCGGGGCGAGTATGGCCGGGTGGAACTGATCGACGGCGAGCGCGTCTACCATTACATGGCGCCGCTGCACATCGAAAAATCCTGCCTCAAATGCCATGAAGACCAGGGGTACGCCATCGGCGATCTGCGCGGCGGCCTGAGCGTCTTCCTGCCCATGGACAGGGTTGATCGCGCCCTGGCCCAGAACCGGCTGACGCTTGGCTTCTCGGCCGCGGTGGTCATCCTGTTGCTTATCTCCCTCTACCTGCTGGTGCGCAGCCTGATCGTCGCCCCCATCGAAGAGCTCAAGGCTGTGACCACGGCCGTGGGCCAAGGGGACTATCGCGTCCGCTCCCACATCAGGACTGGCGACGAACTGGAATCCCTGGGCAACGCCATCAATCAGATGGTGGTGCGGCTCAAGACTTCCCATGACGAGCTCGAAGCCAAAGTGCAGCAACGCACCAAAGAATTGGATGTGCTTTCCAAAATCGCGCTCTCGCTGAGCAGCGACCAGACGCTCTCCGAGACGCTGGATCAGGCCCTCGACGACGTCTTCGATGTGACCTCCGCGGACAGCGGCGCTATTCATCTCTATTCCGCTGAAAAGCAGACCTTGGAACTGGTGGCCCGGCGCGGATTGCCTACGACCATAGAGAACTGTGCGGGACGCACCGATCAGGGACAATGCGTCCCCAGGCAGGTCTCCCATAATGGCCAGATCATCCGTTGCAACAGCGCCATCGACGTCGCCCCATGCACCCAGCGCTGCCCGCTACACGGGTTCACCGGCGACCTGATCGCCGCGCCCCTGCGCGCGAAAGACCGTATCATGGGCGTGGTGACCCTCATCACCCACCAGGCCCAAGGGTTTTCAGAGGATACGGTGCAGTTGTTGGAGTGTATCGGCCATCAACTGGGCGTGGGCGTCGAGAACGCCGAGTTCCGCTCACGCTCCTGGCGCATGGCCACGCTGGAGGAGCGGGCCCGGCTGGCGCGTGAATTGCACGACAACCTGGGGCAGACCATCGGTTATCTCAACCTGAATACGCGCATCATCGCCGACATGGTCAAGAATGGGCAGCACGATTCGGCGTTGGAGGCGTTGGAGGACATGCGCCTGTCCACCCGCAGCGCGTACGACGATGTGCGTTGGGCCATTCTCGATCTGCGCGCGCCGGGCGAAAGGGAGCAGGATTTTGGCGCGGCGCTGTGTGAATATCTGGATGAATTCGAGGTGCAGACAGGTCTCGAATGCGAAGTCGTCACAACAGATGGGAAGAGTCTTTCACCCGATGTCACGGTGCAACTCATTCGCATCGTGCAGGAAGCCATGCACAACGTCCGTAAGCACGCCCAGGCCAGCCGCATCTGGGTGAAGCTCGAAACAGATAATGCCATGACCCGGTTGAGCATCGAAGATGACGGCGTCGGCATCGACAACTGTCCGCCCGATCCGATGACGCGCCATTTCGGCCTGCATTCCATGCGCGAACGGGCAGAGGCCATCGGCTGGCGTCTGGAGATCGGGCCCCGTCGCGAGGGCGGCACCCAGGTGGTGGTGAGTTGTTAGAATTATGAGATCGGAGATTGAAGAGATTGGGGCTCAGCCCAACATCTCCAATCTCTAATACTGGAAGACGGAGGTGCGTCTTGACGTCACAGAGTCAGGAACAGATCAGGATCCTGGTCGCCGATGATCACCCCTTGTTCCGCAAGGGAATCATCTACATGCTCAATTCACATGAAGATATGATCGTCGTCGGCGAAGCCGGTAATGGCGATGAAGCGCTGCAATTGGCCAGGGAACTGATGCCCGATCTGGTGTTGATGGATGTCCAGATGCCCGGCTGCAACGGCCTGGAGGCCACGCGGATGATCATGAAGGAGATGCCATACATCAAGATCGTCATGCTCACGTTCTCTGATGACAATCACAACCTGTTCGAGGCCATCAAGAGCGGCGCCCAGGGGTATTTGCTCAAGAGCCTGGAGCCTGAAGAGTTGGCCGACATGCTGCGCGGGGTCTTCCGTGATGAAGCCCCTATCTCGCCGACGACAGCCAGCCGTATTCTGCGCGAGTTCAGCCGCCAGACGCGCCGGGACGGCAAACCCAGCGTCCGCGATCTGACCCCGCGTGAGGTGGAGTTGTTGCGCCTGGTGGCCAACGGCGCGTCGAATAAGGAGATCGCTGACGAGCTTGTGGTGACGTAGCACACCGTCAAGAACCATCTGCGTAACATACTCAGGAAGCTGCACCTGCGCAATCGGGTGCAGGCCGCGGTCTTCGCGGTCCGGGAGGGCCTGGCCGACGGCGTCTCCCTTGGCGAAGAGGATGATGAATTTGGGATCTATTGAGGGAGACGCTCCCCAATAGTCGCACGGATTGAAGCATTCCGGGAATACTGGCCCGAAACAGGCGTCAAAAAAGGGGGACCAACAATGTTGGTCCCCCTTTTATACTATCTGCCGAGCAGGGTGACAGGAGTTTGAACCCAGCGGCTATTCGCCTTCGTACACCCAGCCGGGGGCGCCGGGCAACTCAAGATCGATAACCTGCTCTTGCGTAGCAGCGGCATCGAGTTTGAGACCGGCCACGTGAACCTGGAACTCCGGCGGCAGCTCGAACATTTCACCGCTTTCATATTCGCGGTTCTCGTACATCTCCTGGACCAACTCCCATTGCTTGTCAGAGAGCAGCCCGGCGTTGTACACCGCTTCCACGTTGGCGTAGGCCCGTTCCCAGTACTCATCCAGCGTGGCCTCGTCGCCCCGGTTCATCATGATCTTGGACGTGTAATCGTCGCCCTTGCGGTAGGCGAGGATATCGGGACCCCAGGCCGTGCCCGGCACATCGTAGAAGGGATAGAGCCAGAACTTGTTAGGATCATCGGAGGCCACCCACGCCTCGGCTTCGGGCAAGCCCTTCTCGGCCGCGTCGCGGATGATCCCGATGAGATCGTGCTGCAACTCCCAGATGCCATGCCACTGGGTGTAGTCAGCGCCCATCATCAGCGCGCCGTGGCGGTAGCGTCGCCCCTCGTGATGCCAGACGTAGTAGGCGATTTCCTCCACCTCTTCGTCGTAGCCGGCCACGGTGAAGGGGGCCAACCCTTCGAAACCGGGCGTCACGATCATGCCGGCGTCGTTCATGGCGTTGAGCCAGCGTTTGGTCTCCCGGTAGATCTCGTTGTACTGCAATGCATTGAGATCGCCGATCAGGAGATAGCGCTCGATAAAGGGCTGAGCATGGCACTGGCGACAGACCGTCTCCATGTTCTCGCGCTTCTCCTGCCAGAGCAGGCCGTCGCCCCAGGCTTCGGTGGTGCGGATGGTGTACGGAGCCTGGGTCTCCCAGGACATGCGCTCGCCCACGTCGTGGGTGGACGCGATGCCGGGTGCGGCGTCCATGTGACAGGTGGTGCAGGTGGGCACCGGCAGCGGCGTCAGCCCGTCGTTGTCCTCGCTCTTGTAGCCCAGATCCCACTCACTCATATGCGTGGTGAAGATATTGCCGTGCTTGGACTCCAGATAGATCTCGATGTGAGGATGGTCGGGACCGATGTGGCACTCGCCGCAGGTGTAGGGGTTGCGGGCCACGGCCACATCGAAGCTATGCTTGGGATGGCAAGCGTCGCATTCGCCCACGCTCTGGTCCGGCCAGAAGTGGCCGATATTGTGGCACTCCTGACAGCCGTGCTTGGTGGCCAGGGTCGGCTCCAGCACTTTGCGATCGAACGAATTGGCCATGAAGATCATGGCGGTCGCAGCGTGTTTGCTGCGGGAGAACTCTTCGACCTCTTCATCGTGACAGGCGGCGCAGTCCTTGGGCGTCGGATGCCGGGCCACAGTAACGCCCTCATGCTCCCAAGCGTCGAAGTCGTCCGCCTCGGCTGCGTGACAATCCAGGCAGAGCGCGCCCTCACCGTCGCCGGCGTTGACCGGGTTGTGGGCGCTTCCTTCCCACGCCTCCACCATCTTGGGCGTCTCGTCTGTATGGCAGTCGATACAATCTTGCGAAGCGCCTGCGTCCTGCGCCAATACGTTGCCGGCAAACTGACCGGCAGCCAGGAACATGAATAGCGCCGCTACGATCAGGATGCCGAGTCGAATGGTAAATGGAACTTTTCTATTCATCCTATTCGCCCCTTCAACAGAAATGGTTGGTAAGATAGCTGAAAATTGGGAACCCGATTCAATCCATACGCACTCCCTCTCTCAGTTGTCGGTCGTCATAATCAATTACGGATCGCGCGCTGCTCTGTGGATAAAACAATGATACCTTCCCATAGCCAACAAATCTATCCTCTTTTTCACGCATTTCCGCCACCTGATAGAGCTATGAAAATATAGCTCTTCCGAGAGCATCGACTGGTCACAGAAGCAACTATATAGGCGCGACTCCACCAATGGAACGCGGATGACGCGTTCCATTGTCCTTCTCCAAATTTGCGCGCGCACAGAAGTTCTGGTTTCATTGGGGGCATGGACACCCAACCCGGCCCGCGCATCGGCAAGATCGTCAGCTCCAACAGTCACATCGACTACGTCTGCCAGGTCTACGGACCTCGCGAATATGATCCCCTGCCCGCGCCCGATGACTACGCCTTCGGTTCCTTCGTGGCTATCCAGGCCGACGACGGGCGCGCGCCCGCGGGGCGACTGGTCGGCGTCATCTACAACACGCTGCTGGTCAACCCGGACTACGGCAACCTGGGTCCCCGGCTCAGCCCCCGCCAGGACCTGACCGTCTTTTCGCCCGACTATCTCTCGGAAACCGCCACCCTGGTGGGCGTCATGGCCCTGGGCTGGATCGACGCCGCCGGCCAGGTGAGCCAGGGCGCGCCGGCCCTGGCCGCCACCATCAACGCGCCCGTGCGCCGGCTCTCTGACAAGGAAGTCTGTGATTTCCACCGGGGAGCGGACGGCCGCCTGCGCCTGCACTATCTCCCCCTGCTCATGGCCCAGAGCGACCCGCTCATCGCCCCCCTGCTGCTCACCATCGTAGACCGCCTGCGCGACCTCTTCCCGGACCAGCGCCAGCGGCTCGCGGTCATGCGCAACAACCTGGCCTGGAAGCAGGTCGTCCGTCCCGCGGGGTAGGGCAAGGGGCAGGTTGCAAGTGGCAAGTTGCAAGTGGCTGGTCATTCGTCGTTCGTCATTCGTCACACTTACGTTTCACGCCTTACGCATTACGCACTCATGACCACACACCTGATCGGCACCGTCAAAGGACCGGGCGAGACGCCCAGCGAATTCACCGTCATCGCACCCGACCCGGAGCGGGTGGTCAAGCATGGCGAGTTCGTCTATTACAACGCCCGCGTGGATGGCCGGGAGCGGCGCATCCTGGGGCGCATCTCGGCCCGGCGCGCGGTCAAGCTCTACCCGGACGCGTTCATGGCCGACCCCGGCGTGCCCCCGGCCGAGATCGGGGCCCTGCTGGGCTATGACGCCGGGGCCGATGAATTGTTCGAGTTGACGGTGACGGTGCTGGGGTACTACAGCGAGATGCTGGGCGACTTCATCAACCCGCGCGTGCTGCCCGCGGGCGGCTCGCCCATCTACATTGCCGATAACGGCCTGCTGGCCGAGGTGCTCAGCAAGCGCAAGCAGGGCGAAGTGGGCAGTGCGGCCATCGGCAGCCTCCTCTCGCGGGAGGCGGGCGCAGTGCCCGTGGCCCTGGACGTGCGCGGCTTCACTTCCACCCACCTGGCCATCATCGCCAGCACGGGCAGCGGCAAGAGCTATCTGGCCGGCGTGCTGCTGGAGGAGATGATGCGCCCCTACAACCGGGCCGCGGTGCTGATCGTGGACCCCCACGGCGAGTACGACACCCTGCAGGAGATGCAGAACCGGCCCGAGTTCGCGGAAGGCGACTACAAGCCCCGGGTGCGCATCTTCAAGCCGGACGCGATCCGGGTGCGCATCGACACCCTGACCCTGGCCGATCTGCGCTATCTGCTGCCCAATTTGTCGGAAAAGATGCACTATCAGTTGACGCGGGCCTACAACTACGCCAACCGCAGCTTCAGGAAGGGGTATACGCTGGAGCAGTTGTTACTCTCCGTGCGCGAGACCGCGGAGGGAAACAAGGGCGGGGAAGAGGGAGACGCGTTCGAGGACGACCCGACCACGGGCGCGCTGATCTGGCGCATGAAGAGTGCGCTGGGCAACAGCCGCATCTTCAACGATTTCGAAAATCTGGAGCTGTCCGAGCTTTTCGCGCCCGGCCAGTGCACGGTGATCCAGCTCTCGGAAGTGGACCGGCGCGAGCAGCAGGTCATCGCGGCCACCCTGTTGCGGCGGGTCTACCAGGCCCGGGTGGATACGGAAAAGAAAAAAGCTGCCAAGGGCGATCCGAACCATGTGCCCTTCCCGGTCTTCTGCCTGCTGGAGGAGGCCCACAACTACGCGCCGGCCAACGCCGACGCGGTCAGTTCGGATGTGTTGAAGACCATCCTCAGCGAAGGGCGCAAGTTCGGCGTCAGCATCGGCCTCATCTCCCAGCGGCCGGGCAAGCTGGACGCGGACGTGCTCAGCCAGTGCATGACCCAGTGCATCATGCGCATCACCAACCCCATCGACCAGAACCGCATCGCCGAGTCGGTGGAGAGCGTGGGCCGGGACCTGTTGAAGGAGTTGCCCAGCCTGAGCAAGGGGCAGGTCATCGTCAGCGGGGCCAGCGTCAACACGCCGGTGCTGCTACGGGTGCGCTCCCGCATCACCACCCATGGCGGCGAGAGCATCGACGCGCCGGCCCAGTGGCGGGCCTGGTTCGACGACGACCGGGCCGCGGCCGACGCCCGCGACGCCGCCCTCCCCCTCAGCCGGGACCTGAATGAGGATGAGGATGGGGACGTCCTCTTTGCGTAAAAAATTAGTATCTATTCAGCGACCATCAGGGGAACGCGGATTTTCACGGACGAGAGCAGATTTTCACGGATTTTTTCAGAAAAAATCCGTGAAAATTCGTTTGTATCAGCGAGAATCCGCGTTCTACCGGAGCCTGCCTGAATAGTCACAAAAATTAAGAGAATGGGAGATTGAGGAGATTGGAGATTGACGCACGATCGACGAATCCCCAATCTCCCAATCTCTTTAATCTCCCAATCTCCAATCTTTAATCCTCAATCCTCAATTTCCCTCATCCTCTTCCGCATTCCGCGTCACCAACTCCAACTCCAGCTTCTCGATCAGCCGCACCATATCCGTACGCGAGATCACGCCGATGACCTTGCCATTGGAGACCACGGGCATGAGGGTGACTTCGGGGTCGAGCATGCGCTCCATGGCCTCATCGATGTCGGCGTCCGGGCCGATGGTCATTTTCTCCAGATCGTCCTCGCCCATGAGTTCGCCGGCATTGGTGGCCAGGGCCTGTTGCAGCCGCTCCCGGTACTCCTTATATTCGCCCGGTTTCAGGGGAATGACGGCCGAGAGAAAGGTGTAGTAGGTCGGCGCGTGGATGGGGGCGTTGCGGGAGATGAGGTCGATCTCGGTGACGAGGCCCAGCAGGTTCTGGTTTTCATCGACCACGGGCACGCCGCTGATGTGGTTCTCGCGCATGATGCGTGCCACGTCCCGCACAGATGCGTCCGGCGTCACGGTGATGGCCGGGCTGCTCATGATATCGCGAACTTTCATGGTGACTCTCCTTGGATGGTGCGTCATAAGTGACGAGTGATGCGTGACGAGTGACTTGTCACCTGTAGCTTGCTCTATTATAGACGGTCATAGGGCGGGGCGCCCAATCCACCTGATCTGTATCCGGTGCTTTGTGGTACACTATGGATGGATTATTTCGCCGGGGATGATTGGAACGCGGATTTTCCGGGAACAAACGGATTGACACGGATTTTTCATGAAAAATTCGTGACAATCCGCTCCTATCTGTGAAAATCCGCGTTACAATCATCCTCCTCATACCAAAGGAGCTTCCCATGAGCGCCAAGACCATCGAAAAACGACCCTTCGGCCGCACGGGCCACATGAGTTCCGCGACCCTCTTCGGGGCCGCGGCCTTGGGCAACGTGACCCAGGAAGAGGCCGACCGCACCCTGGACCTGCTGCTGGAGTACGGCGTCAACCACATCGACGTGGCGGCCTCCTATGGCGACGCCGAGCTGCGCATCGGCCCGTGGATGCCCCGCTATCGCGACCAGTTCTTCCTGGCCACCAAGACCGGCGAACGGGACTACGCCGCGGCCCGGGACGAAATCCACCGTTCCCTGGACCGGCTCCAGACCGACCACGTGGACCTGATCCAGCTTCACGCCCTCTTCCACCCCGACGAGTGGGAGCAGGCCATGGGACCCGGCGGCGCGCTGGAGGCGGCCATCGAAGCCCGGGAGCAGGGGCTGGCCCGCTACATCGGCGTCACCGGGCACGGGCTGACCGTGGCCGCCATGCACCTGCGTAGCCTGGAGCGCTTCGACTTCGATTCGGTGCTCCTGCCCTACAACTATGTGATGATGCAGAACGAGCGCTACGCCCAGGACTTCGAGCGCCTGATGGTTATCTGCGAAGCCCGCAATGTGGCCGTTCAGACCATCAAATCCCTGGCCCGGGGACCGTGGGCCACCAAGCCCCACACCCGCGCCACCTGGTACGAGCCCCTGGAGGATCAGGCCGACATCGACGTGGCCGTCCACTGGGTCCTGGGCCGGCCTGGCATCTTCCTCAACACCACCGGCGACATCAACCTCCTGCCCAAGGTCCTGGACGCAGCCGCCCGTTTCCAGACCCGCCCCAGCGACGAAGAAATGGCCGCGATGGTGGAGCGGGAGAGGATGACGCCGCTGTTTAATTGAAAATTGAAGATTGAAAATTAAAGATTGGGTATCGGGAGATCTGCGTTCAACGGGTAATCTCCCGATACCCAATTTTCAATCCTCAATCTTCAATTTCCCCCTCCTCCAACCACCCCGCCACCACCACATCATCACACCCCGCGACCTGCTCCTGGATGACGGCCTGGAGTTCGGCCGGCAGGTCGTTGCGGGGATCGGCGGCGTAGAGCAGGGGGGCGTGTTCGGCCCCGGACATCTTCTCGCCGTTGAAGGGATGGACGGAGGTTTCGTAGAAGTGCTTGAGCGCGATGTTGTCCCGCCGCCGCCAGCGCCGCTCCTGCCGGTCGTAGATCACCTGGCTGGTGGAGCCGAAGGACTTGATCAGTTCATAGATGTGGGTGACCTTGTTGTGGGTCTTCATGAGCGCGATGGCCAGTTCCTGGCGCTCCTCCTCGCTCAACCCATCCACGCCCTCACGCTCGATCCGGGCCAGTTGTTCCCGCGTGGCGATCTCGCGCAGCAGCGCGTCCAGGCGCTCGTCCACCGCGTCCGCCCCCTCGCTGGAGCCAGACGCCTCCTCGAACGCGCGGGCCACATCCTCGCTGATCCCGGCCCGGCTGGCGAAATCCCGGGATCGACTCCCCTCCAGCATGAGCATGAGCCGGTAGCAGTCGTTGGTCCACGTGCGCAGGGCGCGCATGGCCCGGCCCCGCAGTTGCTGCCACGCGGTCACGTTGCGGGTCGCGGTGGCGTCGATGAGCACGTTGGGCTTGAGCACATTCCAGCCCGTGCGCGCCCAGCCGGAGACGATGATCAGGTTGATGGGCAGGTTCTCCGCGTCCACCATGCGCCCGGTCAGGTCATACATGAGCTGCTTTTTGGCCCCGCTGGACATGGGGACCACGAAAAACTTCTCCCGCGCGCCGCTGACCTGCTCCAGCTCGGCCACCCTGGCGGTGCGGAAGTGCATGGCGATGAGCGCGTAGTCGAAGAAGGTCTTGACCAGCCCCTTCATGTGGACGTTGCGGATGTTGAGCCGGGAGAGCAGCCGGTCGCCGTCCGGTCCCAGGTCGGCCTTGCGCACCGCCTGCCGGATGGGACCCAGCACCTTGCGGCTGAACTCGCCGGCCCGGGCCGCGTGCACATCCCGCAGGGTGGGGATGTACTCATCGACCAATGCCGTGTATTGTCTGTGGAGCGCGGCCACGAAATCGGGCGGCAGGTTCACGCCCTGGGTGGCCAGGCTGAAGATGGCCCCGGCCACCTCGCCGCGCATGTACTCGTCCTCCACAAAGGCGGCGATGCGGTCGGGCAGGGGATCATCCTCGTCGTAGACCAGGTACATCTCCGAGGAGAGCACGGCCACGGTCACGAAGCGATCGTCGCCCAGCATCTGGGAGAAGAGGCCGCCCACGCCTTCATAGCCCGGCGTGGCCACACCCGCCTTCCAGTGGATGCGGCGGGCGTTGTCGAAGACGATGATGCCGCTGATGGGGCGGATGGCCCGTTCGGCCTCGATGACGGCCTTGATGGTCTCCACCCGGCCCTCGCCCACCCGCCGGTACCAGTCGTTGATGCCTTGGTAGAGGCCGGTGATGGTGGAGGAGAGGATGTCCTTGGCCCGGTTGGCCCTGGCCGGCGCGGCCCGCACTTCTGCCGGCAGCCGTCGCAGCGCGTCCACGTCGATCCCGGTGGCATAGTCCGCCGCGCTCAGCCGCTCCAGGGTGCGCGGCAGGTAGATGAGTTGGCTCAACTGGGCGCGGATGGCGTCGAACCCGTCCACGAACGCCCGGAACGCCTCCGGGTCCGCGCCGGCCTCGGCCGCCATGCGCTCGTCCGACCAGCCGTTGGCCATCTGCAAAATGGTCACCAGGCCGATCTCCAGCAGGGAGATGACGCCCGGTCCGGAGCGTCCGCCTTTCTCCCACGACTCCATGCGCTGGGTCAGCAGTTGGTTGCGGTTGGCGCGACCGTTGTACATGGCCAGCAGGTCCCGACCGATGGACACCCGTTCATCCATGGGGACCTGTGCGAACCAGCCCCGCAGCCGCTCCACGCCCAGGAATTCCAGATAGGCGCGCAGTTGTTCCTTGTAGGCGTCCAGCAACTCCCGGATATCCTTCTCCCGCCGGGAGTTGGCGAAGGGTGCGCCGAACTCGGTGAACGGGGCCACGAAACCGTAGGCGATGAGGTCATCCAGGGGAATGTTGTAGCAGAGGTCCAGCCCCAGATCGCCGAAGCGGTTGCGATAGGCCTCGGCCGTGCCCGAAAAGCCGATGAGCGAGCGCAGGCTGCCGTCCTCCAACCACTCCGCCAGCAGCCGGGTGACGTCGGCAGAGACGCTGCGCATGTCCTCCACCACCTTGTGGACCTCGTCCAGGATCACGTGCTGCACGTTGGCATCCTGGAGGAAGATCTCCACCGAGTCGGCGTCGAAGCCGCCCTTGCCCTTGCCGGAGCCGGTCTGGGCCAGCGCGGTGTAGGTGACCAGCAGCACCGCGGGATGGCTGCCCGTGCGCCGTTTGAAGCGCTCCAACTGCGCCGGCGTGCCGGAAAAGACCACCTCCGGCGAGAGGCGCAGGCCGATGGGCTTGTAGCAGAGCTCGCCGATCCACTGCTGCTGGTAGTTGCTGGTGGGCACGAGCACCAGGATGGACTGGCCCTGGCGCAGGGAGCCCAGCATGTCCTGGATGCACATCATGCCGATCATGGTCTTGCCGCTGCCCGTGGGCGATTCGATGACCTGGCCCTGGTAGCCGCCGCCCCGGAAGACCGCGTAGGCCTCATACTGGTAGGGGCGAGGATAGGGCGATCCGATGAGATCGGCGTGGGTCCAAACGCTGACCTTCTGTGGCCAGGTGTCGATGAGGGTGCGCACGGCCTGGACGAAAAGGTCCGCGGTGGCTTCGCCCATGCCCGTCTGCGCACTGAAGATCTCCTGGAACGCGGCCTGGCGCGCGTCCACGTCGGTCAGGCCGAGGATGTCGTCGGCCTCCAGCGCGGCGTAGAGGTCGGGCGTGGTCAGCGCCTGGAGGCTGCGGACGTCCAGGTTCAGTTCGGTGTAGGTGCGGCTGGTGCGGGCGTAGCGACCCTTGTCCCGGGTGGCGTGCCCCGTGGCCACCAGGTTCTTGAGGTGGCGCTCCACCGTGCCCCTGCGTACATCACTCACGATCTTCAGGTCGTTGACCCGCTGTCGGATCTCGTCCACGGTGGCCGGTTTGGCCTGCTCGCTCAGCACGCGCACGATCAGGTCGCGCACGAAGAGATCGTTAGCCTCCTTGCCGAAGACCATGGCCAGGGGGACCGTGTGGGGTGAGGCGCGGTGCATGCGCGCCAGGGGGCGGTGGAGCGCGATCAGGTTGCCCAGCGCGGCCTGGGTCAGCGGCTCTTTGCCCTCGGTCAATGCCGCGCGCAAGATGTAGAGGGTGCGCCGGTAGTAGTTGACCAGCAGATAGAAGGCCCGGCGCTGGCCGGACGCGTCGCCGCGTTCGGTGGCCTCCTCGAAAATATCCATGGCTTCCTGGGCCAGGCTGTGGGCCTGCCAATATCGGTGGGTTGACGGGACGATCGTCTCGTCCGGGGCGGGGACGGTATCCATGAGCGTTTCCTTTTCTGATGGTGGATTATGACGGGTCGGGACGTTTTATTAGAACGCGGATTTTCACGGATAGGATCTGGATTCACACGGATTTTTCTGAGAAAAATCCGTGTGAATCCGTTTTAATCAGCGCAGATCCGCGTTCCAATAAGCCCCGCAGGCGATCTATTCGCTCGACTGGGGCGACTTGCCGGCCTTGATCAGGGCCACGTTGACCCGCGCGATGAGCTCGCGGGGGGAGAAGGGCTTGATGATGTAGTCATCGGCCCCGCCCATAAGCCCTTCCATGACGTCGGATTCGGACCCCTTGGCCGTGAGCATGAGCACAATGGGCGCGGGCTTGACCTCAGCCTTGATCTTGCGCGCGGCCTCGTAGCCGTCCATGCGCGGCATCATCACATCCAGCAGCACCACGTCCGGATGCTCCTGGTGGGCCATCTCCACGCCCTCCACCCCGTCGCGACCGGTGACCACGTCGAAACCGGCCTTCTTGAGCTTGATCTGGATCAGCCGCAACACATCCGGCTCATCGTCCACAGCCAATACTTTGATCGCCATGTTTGGTTCTCCTTTTGGTATTTACCGTTCAGCGGCCATGATTGGGAACGCGGATTTTATCGGATGAAGCCGGATGTTCACGATTTTTTTCAGAAAAAAATCCGTGAACATCCGCTTGAATCTGGATAAATCCGCGTTCCACCGCAGCCTCGCTAAACAATCACTCATAGTGCACGAATAGTTTGATCTCCTCCACCAGTTGATCCAGGCGGAAGGGTTTGGTGATAACATCGGCCGCGCCCAGGGCCAGGGCCTTGGCCCGGGTCTCCGGATTCAGCCTCTCGCTTCCCGTCATGATGATGACCGGGATCTCCGCGGTTTCAGGCGTCTGCTTGAGCTGGTGCAGCACCGCGAAGCCATCCATGCCCGGCAGGTGCATGCCCGGCAGGTGCAGGTCCAGCAGGATCAGGCCCGGGTGCTCCTGGCCGGCCATGCGCAGGCCCGTCTCGCCATCGCCCGCGCTCAGCACGTCCAGGTCCTGTTTTGCCAGGGCCGTCCGAAGGAGGCGGGTTACGTCGGGGTCGTCCTCCACCACCAGGATCTTGCGCATATCCTCCTCGGCCAGCATCTCGGCCACCGTGTCCAGCAGACCCTGGCGGTCGATGGGCTTGGGCAGGCTCTTGAGGATGCCCACGGCCGCGTCCCGCTGCTCCTCGTCCTGAAGCACCGAGAGCGCGAGCACGGGGATGTTGTGGGTCTCCGGGTTTTCGGCCAGCGTGGCCGCGAACTCGAAGCCGTCCATGCCCGGCAGTTGCAGGTCCAGGGTGATCAAGTCGGGCGTGATCCACTGGAGAAGTTGGAGGGCCTGCTCCCCGCTGGAGGCCACGTCCACCTCGTAGCCGGCCTTCTCCAGGTGGTGCTCGATCAGGCGCGCGGTGTCGGCGTCATCCTCGACTACCAGGATTGAGCGCACCCCGCCGATCATGGCATCGGATGTGGCCACAGCCGGGACCGGGACAGCCTCTTCCGCCTCCAGGGTCGCGGGCGGCGTTTCGACCGTTTCTTCAGCGACGCTCTCCTCCGCCAAGGGCACGGTGAACGCAAAGGTGGACCCTGCGCCCGGCCGGCTGACCACAGAGATGCCGCCGCCGTGGAGTTCGACAATGGATTTGACGATGTTCAGTCCCAGCCCCGTGCCGCCGATCTCCCGGGTCAGGGAGTTCTCCACCCGGAAAAAACGGGTGAATAGCTTGGCCTGGTCCTCTGTGCTGATGCCGAAGCCTTTATCGATGACGGCCACGTGGGCGAAACCGTTCTGACGGGTCACTTCGATGCGGATAGGGCGGCCTTCAGGCGAATACTTGTGTGCATTGGAGACCAGGTTGGTCAATACCTGCACCAGTTTGTCCCGGTCACCCATGACCCGGCTGGCCGCTGGATCGATCTCTACGCTCAGCGGCTGGTCCTTGGTCTCCAGTTGGGGTTGCATGGTGGCCACCACCAGGGAGACGATCTCCTGGAGCGAGACCGGCTCGATCTTGAGGTGGATGCGGCCCGATTCGATGCGGGAGATGTCCAGCAGGTCGTTGATCAGCCCCAGCAGGCGGTCCGCGTTCTTCTGCACGATCTCCAGATATTCCCGCTGCTCCTCGTCCACCTCGCCCGCGTCCCCGTCCAGGATCAGGTCGGTGAAACCCTTGATGGAGGTCAGAGGCGTACGCAGCTCGTGGGAGACCATGGAGACGAACTCAGTCTTCATGCGGTCCACCTCCCGCTCCCGGGTGATGTCGCGGAAGACGTAGAGTCGGCCCAGATATTCATCGTCGCTGAAGACGGGGGTGGAGAAGAGGCTCAGATCCCGGGGTTCCGGCCACTCCTGTTTGAGGACCTGGGAGAACTGGCGCTCCCGGTCCGAGGCCGCGTCCGCGACAGAGTCGTGCATGTTCTTCAGTGCGGGGAAGGCCTTGTCAAACATCGCGCTCACTCCCTCCAGGGTGTGGCCCCGGACCTCCTCGGCCGGGACGCCCAGCATCTCTTCGAAGGCCCGGTTGACGATGCTGAAGCGTCCGTTCGGACTCATCAGGACCAGGGCGTCGGCCACGCTGTCGACCACGGCGCGGATGCGAGCCTGGCCGCGGCGCTGCTCGTGCAGGGCCTCGTCCAGGGCCTGATAAGCCCGCTCGCGCGCGGCGGTGATGAAGGCCAGGAGGATGGAGACGATCAGGAAGAGGAGGATGTCCAGCCAGTTCTCGATGTGTATGCCCAGGTTGCCAAAGGGCGGGATCAGGAGGAAGATGCTGGCCAGCCCGCCCACGACCATGGTCAGCAGGCCTGGTCCCAGCCCGCCCCGCCAGGCGCTGATGATCACGGCTACGTAGAAAACGGAGAAGACGCTGGGCCCGAACGCGGGCAGGAATATCCACGAGATGACCAGCGCGGCCACGCTGAGGGCAATGGCCCCGCCGTAGCCCTGCAGCGACTCCATCTTCTCTACAGTGACGCTGGTCAGGTGGTGGAAGTGGGCGGCCAGATAGCGCCAGATAGCCCAGGCCATGGCGAAGGAGATGGCCTTATCAATGGGATCGGTGATCAGGCCCTGGAGCGATGCGGCCTGAAGGATGTTGTCGCTGGTGGCCGCGAAGAAATTGGTGACGTAGTCCGTGCCCGCGCCGGTGACGCCGCCAAAGAGATAGGCCGTGATGGGCGCGGAGACGATCGCAGCCATGACGCCGGTCAGGAAGCCGGCCAGGATCGCGGTCCAGAAACGGTCGAACGCGCCCCGGGAGGCGGCGAAGCCCGCGGCCCAGCCGATCAGGGCCGCGGTGATGGCGTAGGGGGCGATGGCCCAGTCTCCCCGGATGAGGGACCAAAGCAGGTTGGTTGCGGCCCCGGTTGCGGCCCCGGCCAGGGGACCCAGCAGCGCACCCACCACGATGGTGCCGATGGAGTCCAGGTAGAGGGGCCACCCGAAGACAAACTGGACAAGCTGACCAACAACCATGTTGACCACGATGGCCGCCACCACCAGCAGCGGGATTGTCAGTTTATAGTTGCGATCGAGTCGGTTCAGCATGGTAACCCTTGAGGTGGCTGGGTAGCGGGGATCATTGGAACGCGGATTTTACAGATAGAGCCCAATTGGCACGATTTTTTTAGAGGAAATCCGTCCAATCAGTTGAAACAGCGTTCCACAAAACCCGCTTGACCCGCCACGGTCGATAGCGAGAATTCGTTTGCTCGATGATGATTGCGTAGCATTATACAGCATAGAGTCCAAATCATCACCCAAATCACTCCCCCATTCGCGAGTCCATCCGCAGCCCTGCGCGGAAGATGATCAGCGCGGCCAACGCCAGGCCGGCGCTGGTCCAGAGAACTGCGGAGCCGCCGGCCCAGTCCCACACGTAGCCGGCCAGGATCGCGCCCAGGCCCCAGCCAAGCCCGGCCTGGGCCGCACCCAACGTCGCCTGGGCCGTGGCCCCCATGCCCGCAGGCGCGCGCTCGCTGGCGAAACCCACCGCGGCCACCCAGAACGTGCCAAAACCCAGGCCCACCAGCATCACCCCGCCGATGACCGCGGCCGGCGTGGGTGCGAAGCCGACGATCACCCAACTGAGAACGAACGCGCCTAACCCCACGGTGACCAAGGTGGCGTGGGCGTAGCGGGCGAACCAGCGCGCGCCCATGAACATGATGGGGATTTCGGTGGCCGCGCTGGCCGCGTAGGCCAGCCCGATCTGCGCACCGTTCCCGCCCAGATCGAGCACGTGCAGGCCGAGAAAGTTGATGTAGCCGGCAGACCCCATGCCGCTCAGCACCATGGCCAGCAGAAAGCCGATGTAGCTGGGCTGCTTGCCCAGGGTGCGCATGCCCCCCAGGATATTAACCCGCCCGCTAAAGCGTTCGATGGGCAACATGAACGCCAGGATAAAAAGAATAATCCCCAGCAGCAGCCCCTGGAGCCAGAAGATCAAGTCCAGGCTGTCCACCGTCACCACCCGTCCTAGTCCATAGGAGGCGACCACGAAGCCCAGGCTGCCCCACATGCGCTGGCGTCCATAGCTACCGCCTGTACGGTTGACCATGGCCATGACCGCGCTGTCGGCGATGGCCGGGATGGGGGAGCGAAAGAAGAAGAGGACGATGACCACGGCCATCAGCGGCCAGAAACCGGTGACGGGAATGAAGAGCAGGGAGATGAAGCCTGCGGCCAGGGTGCAAAGGGCCAGGATCCATGTATGCACCTGCCAGCGATCAGAGAGCGCGCCCCAGAATGGGTTGGCGATCAGCGCGATCAGGGGGGCGACGCTGCCCAGCCAGCCGATCTGCACGCCGCTCAGCCCCTGTCGCTCCAGGTAGATGTTGAAGAAGGGGGCGATGCAGCCGAGGGCTCCCCAGAAAACGAAGTAGAATATTTTGGCGACGACCAGACCGCGGCGGTCAGCGTCCGGCAGCGCGACGCCATAGGATGCAGATGACATGGAGATTATTGTACCCGATCCGCAGGACTTTGATAGAACGCGGATTGAGCGGATTGAGCGGAGCTTCACGGATTTCTAAAAAAATCCGTATCGATCCGCCTAATCCGCGTTCTATCGCTTTTCCTCCGTCTCGATCCACATCCGCCGGCCGTCGCTGTAGAGATGGACTCGTCCTTGGCGATCGGTGCGCAGGGTGAGCAGGCCCGCCAGCCGCGCCAGCACGTCGTCGTGGGGATGACCGTAGTCGTTGTCCGCGCCCACCTGGATCACGGCGAGGGACGGCTGCACGGCCTGGACAAGGTCGTCGCCGGTGGCGCTGTGGCTGCCGTGATGACCCACCTTGAGCACGGTAGAGGCGATGGGCATCCCCTGTTCGATCCAGGCCGATTCGCTGGGCAGGCCGGCGTCGCCTGTCAGCAGCACGCTCAGATCGCCGTAGACCAGCTTGGTCACCAGGGAGTTCTCGTTGTCCAGATTCTCGTCCTGGAAACCGCCGGGTGGCGGCCAGAGCACCCACAGGGCCGCGCCATCGCCCAGATCGAGCCAGCCGCCCTCGTGCTCCAGCCGCACATCCACGCCCGCGCGCGCCATCGCGTCCCGCCAGGCCTGGGCGTCAGGGTTGGCCTGGGAGACGACCGTGTCCAGTGCGTAGGCCACCTGGAAGCGGCCCGGCACATCCACCTGGGCCTTCATGTGGTCCGCGTCCGGGTGGGTGAGGAGCGCGACGTCGATGGTGCGGTCCCAGAAGGGCATGACCGCACCCAGTTCGTTGAAAAGCGTCTGAGCGCTGGCCCCGCCGTCGATCAGCACCTTGCGCCCCGACGGCGTGACAATGAGGACGCCGTCCCCCTGGCCGATGTCCAGAAAGTAGACGTGCAGCCGCCCATCCGGCTGGGTGAGGGCCATGCGCCAGACCAGGACGGCCAGGACCGCCAACACGGCCAGGGTCACCGGTCCCAGGAGCCGGGATCGCCAGTCGAAGCGCATCCAACCCGCCATCTTCGTCAGGCCTGCCTGCAGGGGCTTGCGCCAGCGGGCGCCGAAGATCAGCGCGTAGGTCAGGGCCAGGGCCGGCAGGCCATAATGGGCGATGGTCAGGCTGGCCCCGGGCAGGGCCGCGCTCCACTGGACCATGGCCACCGTCCACACCAGGCTCAGCCACGGGATCCAGAGCAGGGCCTGGGCCACCCAGGACAGGCCGGCCACGCCCGTCAGCACGCCAGCGCTGCCCCAGAGCATGATCAGCGGCTGGACGGGCGCGATGAGCACATTCGTGAGCAGGCTGACCAGGCTGAGGCGGCCGAAGTAGTAGACGACTAGGGGCAGGGTGGTCACGTTGGCCGCGATGGTGACCAGGAGGCCGTCCTGGATGAGGGCGCGAGTGAAGGAGCGGGTATGGGTGGCCAGGGCGGTGGCTTGGACCATTGGAAGATTGGGCGACTGAGAGATTGGCGATTGGGCGATCGGCGGTTGGCGACGGGGGCGGAGTTTGCGGGCCAGATTGGCGAAGGCGTCGGTAATGGGGTCGGTGAAAAGGATCAGGCCGGCGGTGGCGGCGCTGGAAAGCTGGAAGCCCACGTCCCAGAGGGTGAGGGGGTTGGCCAGGGTCATGACCAGGCAGGCGACGGCCAGGCTCACCAGCGCTGTGCTGCGTCGGTTCAGGGCGATGGCCCAGACGAAAAGGCCGCCCATGAGCGCGGCGCGCATGACCGCGGGGTCGCCGCCCACCAGGATGGCGAAGGCCGCGATGCCGATGAGCGCGGGGTAGACGGCCCGCTTGCGCCCCAGCAGCCGCGCGCCCACGGCCATGAAGACGGCCGCGATCAGGGCCACGTTGCTGCCGGAGATGACGATGACGTGGCTGGT
>JAJRVT010000401.1 GCA_024277175.1 Chloroflexota bacterium
CCCTGCCCATCACCCGGGGCCGTCTCAACCTGGGCGCATGGCAGGGGATCTATCTCTGCGAACACCGCAACTACGGCGGCGCGCGGCGACTGATCGCGACGATCAACGGAGAAGGATAGACCGCGGATTGGGCGGATTGGGCGGATCGGCGCGGATCTTTTGAAAAAATCCGCGCCGATCCGCCCAATCCGCGGTCTATCCTTCTCCGTTGATCGTCGCGATCAGCCGCCGCGCGCCGCCGTAGTTGCGGTGTTCGCAGAGATAGATCCCCTGCCATGCGCCCAGGTTGAGACGGCCCCGGGTGATGGGCAGGGTGAGACTGCCGCCCAGGAGGACGGCCTTCAGGTGCGCGGGCATGTCGTCCGACCCTTCGTAGGTGTGGGTGTAATAAGGCTCATTCTCCGGCGCCAGGCGGCTGAAATAGGCCTCCATGTCCATCCGCACCGACGGGTCCGCGTTCTCGTTCAGCGCCAGGGACGCGGACGTGTGCTGGATCAACAGATGCAGCAGCCCCACTTCAACCTCTGCAATTTCCGGCAGATTGACCAGCACCTCCCGGGTGATGAGATGAAAACCCCGGACCCGGGGTTGCAGACGAATTTCTCTCTGAATCCAGGTCATGATCGCGTCTCCTTTGCTGATAGAACGCAGATGACGCGGATTGAGCGGAAAAAGCCGGATTTAAAAAAAATCCGTGAAAATCCGCCCAATCTACAAAATCCGCGTTCTATTCTCGTTCTATTTGTGGCAACTCAAACCAAAAGGTCGTGCGTTCGTCGACGACGCTCTCCACACCCACCTGGCCGCCGTGGGCCAAGGTCAGCGCCTTGACGATGGCCAGACCCAGGCCGGCTCCGCTGGTGTAACCCAGGTCCTCGGCGTTATCCGGCTCCTCGCGAGTGCGGCTGGCGTCGCCCCGGTAGAAGCGCTCGAAGACGTGGGGAAGCTGGGCCGGCGGGATGCCCGGCCCGCTGTTACTCACCCAGAAACGCACCCGCTTATCGCTCGCTACCGCGCCCAGTTCGATCCAGCCGCCGTCGGGCGTGTGCCGGACCGCGTTGCCCAGCAGGTTGTGAAGTATCTGCTGGAGGCGGTCTGGGTCCGCGTCCACGGTCAGAGGTGGGGAAGGCGGCCTGACCCGCAGTTCGATAGCGCGCGGGCCGGTCAACGAGCGAAAGCGGGCCGCCATCTGGGTCAGCGCGGTCTCGGCGTCGATGGGCTGGCGCACCAGGGGCAGACGCCCGGCCTCGGCCTGGGCCAGCTCGTGGAGATCGCTGATCAGCCGTGACAGCAGTTGGGTCTCGTCATGGATGGTGTGAATCTCGTCCATTTCCAGGGGATAGACGCCGTCGAGGATGGCTTGCAACCCGCCCTGGACCACGCTCAGGGGTGTGCGCAGTTCGTGGGCGATGTCGGACACCATCCGCTGGCGCAGGGCCTCCTGCTCCTGCAGGTTGGCCGCCATCTGGTTGAAGCGGGTGGCCAACTGGCCGATCTCGTCCTTGCTCTGCACAGGGACCCGGGCGTCCAACTCGCCGTGCGCCACCCGGGCCACGCCCTCTTCTAGGCGGCGCAGGGGGCGCAGAATGCTGGAGACCAGCAGCGCGCCCAATAGCAGCGCCACCCCGGCCGCAGCCAGCGCCGACCAGAGGATGGCCCGCTGCACCTGATCGAGCATGGCCTGCTCGGCTGCACCCATGGCGTCCAGGGGCAGGACCGCGGCCAGCCGGGCCGCCTCCTGTCCGTTCACCATCACCGGTACGGCCTGGGCCAGCGTCTCGGCGTCCAGGGGCGGCCCATCACCGGCCAGGGGCGCGCCGTTCTGGCTGTCCACCAGCAGATAGTCGCCGCCTGCAGGTCCCTGGCCTCCCTGGCCTTGCCCTTGGCCCGGGTGGTTTTGCTCCGCTTCCTGGCCGCGTCGTTTTCCCTGGCCCCGCCCCTGACCTTGGTGGCCCGGCATTCCATTCGTCTGATTCAACTGGTCCTGAACGTCTGCCCAGGAGCCGGTCTCCGCGTAGAGTTGCCCGGCCAGGGCCGCGGCCTGCTCCAGGCGCTGGTGACGGTTGCCGGCCACATAGCTGCGGTAGGCTGCGTCCGCGCTGCGCCCGATCAGAAGGCTGGCGGTCAGCAGCGCCACGCCGATGACCAGGGCCAGCGTCAGCATGACTTTTGCGGTCAGGTTCACGGTGGTTTCCTCAAGGATCGTTGTTCAGCGGCCATCAGTGGAACGCAGATTTTCACGGATGAAGCCGGATTTCCACGGATTTTTTCAGAAAAAATCCGTGGAAATCCGCTTCGATCAGCGTAAATCCGCGTTCCAACTAAGCTCCACATATCGCCACCTTCAGGGATTCAGCCGGTACCCCACGCCGAAGACGGTTTCGATCAGGACGGGTGCGCGCGGGTTTTCTTCCAGCTTACGGCGCAGGTTCTTGATGTGGCTATCCACCGTGCGTTCCAGCCCCGCGTATTCGTAGCCAAGCCCCTCTTCGATGAGCTGGGTGCGGGTGAAGGCCCGGCCCGGGTTGCGCATGAAGAGGTGGAGAATGTCGAATTCGCTGGGCGTCAGCGCGACGGGCTGGCCGGCCTTTTCCACCACGTGCGCGTCGGGGTCCAGTGTCAGGTCGCCGACCTGCAGGGCAGGCGCACTGCTTTTTACTTCGGCGGCCGGCGCGCTCCGGCGCAGGATGGCCTTCACCCGCGCCGTCACCTCCCGGGGATTGAAGGGCTTGGTCACATAGTCGTCCGCACCCATCTCCAACCCCAGGATGCGGTCGATGTCCTCCACCCGAGCCGTCAGCATGAGGATGGCGATGTCGCGGGTGGCCGGGTCGCTGCGCACGGCCTGGGTGATGGCCAGCCCGTCCCGCCCCGGCAGCATCAGGTCCAGCACCACCAGGTTCGGATGCAGCCTCTGGATGCTGCGCCAGGCCTCGTCTCCGTCATAGGCGACTTCCACGTGGAAGCCGGCCTGCTCCAGATAACTGCGCACCAGACGCACAATTTTGGGGTCGTCATCGACCACGAGAATGGTTTGTCGATCGGTCATAGTGTGGATCCAGTGGGTTTCATTGGAACGCGGATTGGGCCGGGTGGAACCGGATTTTCACGAATTTTTTCCAAAAAATCCGTCTTTATCAGCGACAATCCGCGTTCCACCGAAGCCTGTTTGAACAAACACTTCGCTTTATTATCCCCAACGACGCGGAGATGGGCAACCCGGCCCGCTTTTGGTCACAATACGCGGACTGGCTGGCG
>JAJRVT010000402.1 GCA_024277175.1 Chloroflexota bacterium
CACCCAGCAGTAGCAAAAAGAGCCCGCCGATGGCCAGGAGATAGCCGATCTGAGAGCGCTTCATGGCCGATCGCCGCCCTGAGTTTCTACTGCACCGGCGTTCTGAGCCTCAGCCAGTTGCTGCTGAACCTCCGACACCAGCGCGCGGGTTGAAAAGGGCTTGGTGATGTATGCATTGGCTCCCAGGGCTAACCCCTTGGCCACCTCTACGTCTCGTCCTTTGGCGGTCAGCATCACGATTTTGATGTGAGACCAGGCCGGCGCCTGGCGCACGCGCTGGCAGATCTCGAACCCGTCTATGCCAGGCAGCATGACGTCCAGCAAAATCAGGTCCGGCTGGAAGGCGTCCAACTCGGCCAGGGCCTGCTCACCCGTCTCTGCGCTACGGGTTTCGTAACCGGCCTGGCTCATCAGGAATTCCAGCGAGATAAGGATGTTCGGTTCGTCATCGACGATCAGCACCTTGCTCCGCATGCGTTTTTCTCCAGAAGATTGAAGTCATGCCGCGCCATCCAGCGGCAGAGTGAACATGAATGTCGCGCCGGCGTCGGCGTTGTTTTGTACGGTCAGTTGGCCGCCAAAATGGGAGATGATCTCGCGGCTGATGGGCAGGCCCAACCCAGTGCCCTGGGGGCGTCTCCGGCTGGCGTTGCCAAGCTGGCGGAATTTTTCGAAAATGATCGTCTGCGCTTCTTCGGGCACGCCAGGCCCGTTGTCACTCACGGCTACGGTGATCCATTCCGGCTGCACGCGTAGGCTCACGATCACTTCGCCATGGTCTGGATCGCAAAATTTGGCGGCATTAGAGAGCAGGTTGAGCACAACCTGCTGAATGCGATCCCGATCGACCAGAATCAGCGGCGCACGGGCTGGCAGATCCAGCGTCAATTCGATCTGGCGTTCCGCAGACAAGCGCCCCATGGACTGGGCGGAATCCCGGATCAGGTCAGCCAGATCGACCGGGGTTCGACGCCATTCCATCTCTCCCGACTCCATCTTGGCCAGGTCCAGCACCTGGTTGATGAGCCGGGTGAGGCGTTCGCTCTCGCGCATGATGATGGCCAAAAACTTTTGCCTGCGCTCCGTATCCAGATCGGGATTGTCGTGCAAAATTTCTGAAAAAGCCCGGATCGAGGTCAGCGGCGTGCGCAACTCGTGGGTGACGGTGGAGACGAACTCGTCCTTGAGCGCGTCCAACTCCTTGAGCCGTTCGTTGGCGGCCTGCAACTCCGTATAGGCGGCCTCCAGACGACGGGACTGGCGCTCCAACTGCTGGGAGCGCTCTTCCAGATCCCGGCTGTAGGCGATGACCTGGGTGGTCTCATCGAACATGCGCATCAATTCGTCCAGGCTCAATGTGGCCTCCTGGACGACAGAGGCTACAGCTACATGGGCCGAGGCCGCGCCGATCGCACCGGCCAGCAGCATCTCCGCGTGTTCGATGACGACTGGCGGCGCTTCGTCGCCCATGGGCCAGGGGACGCCCTGGCGTAGCGCGAACGTTTTCATGGCTTCATTCGTCCGTTTTTCACCCAGGATGCGATGCAACAGATCCATGAGCGCGGGGGTCGATGCGTTGCTGCGCCACAGCGATTGCCCTTCGCCGCCAAGGGGCTGGGTGAACACATCCACGAACAGCCGGGCCTGGTTGCGTTCCAGGATGGTCTGCTTGCTGAAAAGGGAGACCATCACATAGGCGCCCACATTGAACGTCATGCTCCAGAACATGGCGTGGGGCACTGGATCATAGCCAATGAAGCCAAACAGCGCGTGGGGCTTCAACCATTCGACGCCAAACGGCCCCTGGGTGACCAGCGTCCCCGGCAGCCACATGTTGGAAGCCATGGAGGGCAGGAGTAGAGTGTACCCCCAGGTGGCGACGCCGGCGGTTAGCCCGGCGAACGCGCCCAGACGGGTGCCGCCCCTCCAGTATAGGCCGCCCAATACCGTGGGTGCAAACTGGGCTACGGCGGCGAACGAGATCAAGCCGATGGAGACCAGGCTATTGTTCTCGCCGGTCAGGCGGAAGTAGAAATAACTGAGCAGCACGATCACCACGATGGCGATGCGGCGGATGGTCAGCAACAGGCCGCTCAGGTCACCGCCTCGATTCAGACGCACCAGCCGGAAGTGGATCAGCAGCGGCAGAACCAGATCGTTGGAGGCCATCGCACTCAACGCGACCGTGGCCATGATCACCATGCTGATGGCGGCCGAAAAACCGCCAATGAAGGCCAGGATGGTCAGGGGTTCCTGACCCGCGGCCATGGGCAGGGTCAACACGAAGGCGTCGGCGTTGACCGCGCCGTCAGGGAAATGCAATAGCCCGCCAATGGCGATGGGCAGGACGAAGATATTGATGGCCAGCAGGTAGAGGGGGAAAAGCCAGATGGCCCGGTTGAGATGGCGTTCCTGGGTGTTCTCCACCACGGCCACCTGAAACTGGCGGGGGAGAAAGAGGATGGCCATCATGGAGAGAAAGGTGAGCCAGGCCCAGTCGCCATAGACGTCGCCGCCCGGCCCTTCGCCCGGCGTGAAGGTGAAGAGTCGTTGCAAGGAGGGCACGGCCGCCGCCTGGCTGAAGAGATCGCCGAATCCATCGTACATGACGAAGGTGACGAAGACGCCTACGGCCAGGAAGGCCAGCAGCTTGATCACCGATTCGAAGGCGATGGCGGCCACCAGCCCTTCGTGATGCTCGGTCAGGTCCAGATGGCGGGCGCCGAAAAGGATGGCGAAGACGGCCAGCACGATGGCCACATAGAAGGCTGTGTCCTCCACCGTGAAAATCTGGCCGATGGACGTCTGCTGCCCTATGTTGGGGAAATTCCAGATCAGGTTGAAGGTGGTGGCCACTGCATCGAGTTGTAGGGAGATGTAGGGCACGATGCCTGCGATCGCGATCAGGGCCACGAACCCGCCCAGGAGTTGGCTTTTGCCATACCGGGATGCGGCCAGATCGGCGATGGAGGTGATGCGATACATCTTGCTGATGCGAATGAACTTGCGCAGCACAAACCACCACAGCCCGGCCATGAGCGTGGGACCTAGATAGATGGGCAGGAAGCCTACGCCGCTGGTGGCCGCGCGGCCCACGCTGCCATAGAACGTCCACGCGGTGCAGTAGACGCCCATGGAGAGGGCGTAGACCATGGGGTTGCGGATGATGCTGCGCCCCTGCTCGGCCCGTTTGTCTCCGTAGTGGGCCAGGGCGAAGAGCATACCCATATAGAGTAAAATGATCAGGAAAACGACGCCGCCTTGCAGCATGGTTCAGATGTCCTGACAGTGGCTCACCGCCGTGATGAAATCTGCGCGGGCGCTAACGCCGGCGCTCGACGATGAACGCATAGAGCGCGATCAGTGCAGCCCACGTGACGAAAAGATAGACGTACAGGATCGGCATGCCGAACAACAGTTGCGGACGATTGAACAGGGAAAGGATAGGGTAACTGAAGAGCAATGCACCGATCGCGAACACGGCGATCAGCCGCTGCCCTTTGAGAAAGCGACGGTTCATGTTTTCAGCCTCCCAACGCACTGGTGCGAAAGGCGTCGCCAATGCCCTCCTGCATCTGACGGATGATGACAAAAGCCTCCTTCAGGTGACGGCGCTCGATGGCGGAAAGGGCCTGGAACCGCACCTGATTGGATGGCGGACGACCGGTCCGCACATCGGCCAGTTGCTGCCGCAGACGCAGGGCGAGCAGGAACTGGAACATCTCCGCCAGATTGTCCGCCCCCTCCCGACTCATGGTTCCCCCGGCCGCCGCAGCCGTCAGCCGCTCCAGGGTGGAACGCTCCCGGGATCCCGCGGCCAGGGAGCAAGCTCTCGCCAACCCCACGATGGGCGCAATGCCTCCCTGCTTCAGGTCCACCAGTCCGTCGTCGGTGCGGATGCGGTTGAAGAAGCCCAGGGGCGGGTGAAATTCCTGGGCCGCTCGCACCAGGTGTCCCAGAAAAATGGCGTGTTTTTTTGCATCCGTGATCAGCGCCTCCAGCGGCTCCAGGGAGAGCTCGCCGTGGACCGGGCGGAAGTCGAAAAAGATGGCCGCCTCCATCAGCGCCTGGGGTGTGGGCGTGCGGATCCAACCGTCAAAGATGGCCAGCCATTCGTCCAGGGGTTTGCGCCAGTTGGTGGCCATATAGCCGCCGGGACAGGGCGGAAAGCCGGCCGCGATCAGCCCATCCACCACCCGCCGGGTCAACTCGGCGAAGTAGGCCTCCGCCCTGGCCGCGCCGTCTTGCGACGATTCGTAGATCAGTGCGTTGTCCTGGTCCGTCAACAGCAGCTGCTCGGATCGCCCTTCAGAACCGAAGACGATCCAGGCGTAGGGAACCGGGGCTGGGCCCAGTTCCGCTTCGGCCAACTGCACCAATTTTTTCACCAGCGCATCGTTGAGCGTGGAGACGATGCGTCCGATCTGGGCCGCGCCCAGGCCGCCTCGGTGGAGTAGGTCCACGGCATGGGTGGCCTCGGTGGCGTACTCCTGCAACTCCTCGACCGTGGTCGCGATCTCCAGGGTGCGTTGCAGGTAGATGGGGCTATGCGCCTGGTGGCGTAGCAGGTCGGTGCTGGTGACCACGCCCACCACCTGGCCTTCCTCCACCAGGGCCAGATGGTGGATGCCCTCCTCCAGCATGTGGAGCAGCGCAGCGAAGATGGGCGTGTCTGAATCCAGGCTTTTGACGGGCTGTGACATGACCTGGCTCACGGGCGTCTCCGGACCCAGCCCCGCGGCCAGCACCCGGGTGCGCAGGTCCCGGTCGGTGAGGATCCCGGGCGGCTCGGCCTGGATCAGCACCGATGACGCCCGTTCCCGGCTCATGATCCCGGCCGCATCCTGGACGGTAGCGTCCGCGGGTGCGAAGAGGGGGGGGCGTTTGATCAGCGTTTTGACTGGGGCTGAAAGCGTATCAGCGCCGCCGCCGGAGGCCCTCAGGGCCGCGCGCAGCCGCTCACCCAGCCCGCCAAGGAAATAACGGGCGAACGCCCCATTGTTCAGTAGATGACGGAACGCCTTTTCGGACAGACGATAGGCCTCTACGTCCGTGACCGCAATCACATCGAAGAGGGGCGCCGCCTGATCCAACAATGATGGGTAGCCGAAGAGTTCGGTCGGCTCCAGCATTTGCTGCACCTGTCCGGCGTTGAGCAGGCCGACCTCGCCCTGCCGCACCACGTAGAGAAAGGCGCTCGCCTCCCCGCCCTGTTGCAGGATGCGTTCGCCGCGATCGAAACGGATCTTCTCCATCTGTCCGGCTGCGCTGTTCAGTTCGTCTGCCGTCAGTTGTTCGAAAGGCGGGCAACTGCGCAGGAATTCCACCCGGTTCATGGCGTCTCCAGTGATCATCAGGGTCTCTAAAAAGGAGCCAGGGGACGCTGGTTTGCTGCGTCCCCTGGCGATCACACACCATATTACACAGCGTGCTACACACTATAGCATGTCATGCGACTGCCTGTCGAACGGGCGTGCGCAACCCCGAAATCAATGGGCCGCGGCCTGGCCGGCGCCGGAGGGCAGGCGCACATTCTCGACCATTTCCTGGATCTCCTGGGGCGGGGGCGCGGTCAGGTGGGAAACAGTGTAGGCGATGATCAGGTTCAGGAGCATGCCGATGGTGCCAATCCCCTCGGCGCTGATGCCGTAGAAGCTCTTGATGATGGGTTCCGACGTGCCGAAGATCTGGACTGATTTCATGAGCAGCACCATGATCAGGGTGAAACCGAAGCCCACCACCAGGCCGGAGATCGCTCCCCGCGCATTGGTGCGTTTGTCGAAGATGCCCAGCAGGATGGGGGGGAAGTTGCTGGCGGCGGCCAACCCGAAGGCGATGGCCACCACCTGACCTACAAATCCAGGTGGTCTGATCCCGAAGTATCCGGCCAGGATCACCGCCACCAGGATCATGCTGCGGCCGGCGATCATACGGTCGCGCTCGCTGGCGCTGGGTTTGATCACCCGGAAGTAGATGTCATGGGAAACCGCGCTGGACATGGCCAGGAGCAGGCCGGAGGCCGTGGAAAGGGCCGCAGCCAGGCCGCCGGCCGCCACCAGTGCGATGACGAAGGGCGCCAATTGGGCGACTTCGGGGTTGGCCAGCACGATGATGTCCCGGTCGAAATAGGTCTCGTTTTCGGAGTCGGCGTTAGGCGACTTGAAATTCTTGGTGGGACTGAATGCGGTCCCCGGTCCAAAGAAGATCTTGCCGTCGTCGTTCTTGTCCACGAACGCCAGCAGACCGGTCTCCTGCCAACTGGTGGCCCAGGTGACCGGCGCGCCGGCTTCGAAAACCGGATCGCCGTTTGCATCTTTCACCTCGCCGGAATAGGCTAGTTCGTAAAGGTCCTGCTTCTCGCCCGGGGTGATGTTGGTGATGACCGCATCGTCCAGGGTCTGGAAGAGGTTGTAGCGGGCGAAGGTGGCGACGGCCGGCGCCGTGGTGTAGAGAATGGCGATGAAGAGCAGCGCCCACCCGGCTGAATAGCGGGCGGCCCGCACGCTGGGCACCGTGTAGAAGCGGGTGATGACGTGGGGCAGGCCGGCGGTGCCGAACATGAGCGCCAGGGTGATGGCGAGGACGTCCAGCATGGGTTTGGTCTGGAACGGCTGGGTGTACTCCACCGCGAAGTCGTGAGAGAGTTGGGCCATGTTCAGCTTGGGGACGATATCGCCAAAGGTGAAGGCCAACTGGGGAATGGGGATGCCCGTGATCACGATGCCGATGGCGATGGCCGGGATCAGGTAGGCGACGATCAGCACCGAGTATTGGGCCACCTGGGTCCAGGTGATGCCTTTCATGCCGCCCAGGACCGCAAAAATGGCGACGACCACCATGCCGATCAGCACGCCGATGTTGATGGGCACGCCCAGGAAACGGCTGAAGACGATGCCGACGCCGCGCATCTGCCCGGCCACATAGGTGAGGGAGACGATAACCGTCGCCACCGCGGCCAGCACGCGAGCGAATTGGGAATAATACCGGTCGCCCACAAAGTCGGGCACGGTGTATTTGCCGAACTTGCGCAGGTAGGGCGCCAACAGCAGTGCAAGCAAGACATAGCCGCCGGTCCACCCCATTAGATAGATGGCTCCGTCATAGCCGAGGAAGGAGATCAGACCGGCCATGGAGATGAACGAAGCCGCTGACATCCAGTCCGCCGCGATGGCTGCGCCGTTGGCGACGGCGGGCACGCCCTGGCCGGCCACGTAAAACCCCTTGGTGTCGCGCACGCGGTTGGAGTAACCGATGTAGATGTAGGCTGCAAATGTGATGCCGACGATGATGTAAGTCCAAACTTCAACAGACATGGGTTGTTCCTCCTTGGGATTCCTTTGCGCACAGGTCCTGAATCGGCTACTCGGAGAGGCCGTATTCGCGGTCCAGTCGGTCCATCAGCCAGCAATAGACGAAAATCAACAGGACAAAGATGAGTATCGATCCTTGCTGGGCGAACCAGAAGCTCAAGGGGAGCTGCCCCAGCTTGATGGTGTAAAGTGGCTGCGCCAGGAAAATGGCGGCCACATAGGAGACCAACCCCCAAATGATCAACAGAACCGTGATCATGCGGATGTTGCGTTTCCAATAGGCTTCGGCATTGGCCCGAGTCCATTCTTTCTGTTCGCTCATGCGTTTTCCTCCTTTGGAATTGCGTGCTCTCTACTGCGTGATTCGTGAAGCCTCTTGTCATCAGTCTTCCAGCGTGCTCAGATCACCGGGGTCTTCGCCCAGCTCTTGCGCTTTGAGCAACCGCCGCACGATTTTGCCGCTGCGGGTCTTGGGCAGTTTGTCGATGAACTCGACCGCACTGGGGGTGGCGATGGGCCCCAGTTCCCGCCGCACATGCTCGACGATGCTCCGCCGCACTTCTTCTCCTCCTTCCTGGCCGATGGCCAATACAATGAACGCTTTGATCACTTCGCCCTTGAGGGGATCCGGCACGCCGATGACCGCGGACTCAGCCACGGCCGGGTGGGTGATGAGCGCGGACTCCACGTCGGCCGTGCCGATGCGGTGGCCGGCCACGTTGAGCACGTCATCGCTGCGTCCCAGCACAGTGATAACGCCCTCTTCATCCCAACTGGCCACGTCGCCGGCCGCGTAGACCCCAGGGATCTCGGTCCAGTACTGCTCGTAGCGGGGATGGTCGTTCCAGATGGTGCGCATCATGTGAGGGAAGGGGCGGCGTAGGGCCAGCAGTCCCCCCTTGCCCCGGGGCACGTCCTTGCCGGTCTCGTCCACCACCGCGGCCTCCACCCCGGGCAGGGCTACGCCAGCCGCGCCCGGAATGGCTGGATAGGTGATGGGCGTGGCGATGGTGGGACCGCCCAACTCGGTCTGCCACCAGTTGTCGGTGACGAAGCCCCGCCGGCCTTCGCCCAGCAGGTACTGGGTGGCCCAGCGCATGGCCTCCGGGTTGAGAGGCTCGCCCGCCACCGCGATCTGGCGTAGGGTGGAGAGGTTGTACGGTTCCACATATTCGGGACCATACTTCATGAACATGCGCACGGCCGTAGGCGCGGTGAACATGACGTTGACGCCGTATTGCTCCACGCAGCGCCAGAAGACGCCCGCATCCGGGTAGTCAGGCGCTCCTTCCCGGAAGACCGAGGTGACCCCTTACACCAGCGGTGCGTAGACAATGTAGGAATGGCCCACCACCCAGCCGATGTCCGAAGTGGCCCAGTAGACGTCGTTGTCCTTGACATCGTAAAAGGTGCGCAGATGATAGCCTGTGCCCACCATATAGCCGCCGTGGACGTGGACTACGCCCTTGGGCGTGCCGGTGGAGCCAGAGGTGTAGAGGATGTAGAGGGGGTGTTCGGCGTCCACCGGCTCCGGGCCAACTTCGGCCGGGCTGGCGGCCATCAGTTCGTGGAAGTCCACTTCGTGGGGACGAAGGTCGGACTGCATCTCCCGCTGGTGCCAGATGACATGACGCAGGAGGAGGTCCTCTAGCGCCTGCTCCACAATGGAACGCAGGTCCACGGCCTTGCCCCGGCGGTAGCTCACGTCGCCGGCGATGACCACTTCCGCGCCCGCGTCCAGGATCCGGTCCCGCAACGCGCCCACGCCCATGCCGGCGTAGACTACCGAGTGGATGGCGCCCAGCCGCGCGCAGGCTAGCATAGAGATGACGCCTTCCATGGTCAGGGGCATGTAGATCACCACCCGGTCGCCCTTCTTCACCCCCAGGGAGCGCAGGCCGGTGGCGAATTTGGAGACCAGGCGACGCAGCTCGTAGTAGGTGACCTTGTGTTCGGAACCGTCTTCGCCGATCCAGATCAGGGCCAGCTTATTGCGATTAGCCCCGTCCGCGTGGCGGTCCAGCGCGTTGAGGGTGATGTTGGTCTCCGCGCTCACGAACCACTTATGGTTGGGATAGTCCCATTCCATGACCTTGTCCCAGGGCTTGAACCATTCGTAGCGCTGGGCCCAATCTCCCCAGAAGCCCTCCGGGTCCTCAATGCTACGCTTGTATTCGGCGTCGAAGTCCTTCAGGTTCGCTTGCTCGATGAGCCAGTCTGGCCCCCGGAAGACTTCCTCGTGTTGCAGAATCTGTTCAAGCATGGCCTTCTCCTTCTGAGAAACCGGATTTGTATCTGTTCAGCGACGTGATTGGCACGCGAATCTCGCTGGATGGAGCCAGACTGACATGGATTTCGGGGGAAACCCATGTCAGTTTGGTTTTTTTATCAACGATGATCCGCGTGCCAAAGGAGCCTGCCTGAATAAGTCACCCGGACTGTCCCCCGATACGCTGTGCACCCACCGAGTTTAGGCAAAAGAGAACCTAACACGGGCCGGTAGCCAGTGGTGGACAAACGTGTTTCGGTTATCTATGAATGTCTTGCGCGAGTCAGGTCGGGAATCACCTCCGGGAGGCGGCTTGGCATTGCTTGATCGCCTGAGCCTTGCTGGTCACCTCCCGGAGGTTGACATTGGAAATGCTTAACCGGCCAGCGTGCTGGTGTCGCCTAAAGGCTGACCCAGCACTTGGGCCTTGAGCAGGCGGCGCATGATCTTGCCGCTACGGGTCTTGGGCAGGTTATCTACAAATTCAATGGCCGCAGGGACGGCGATGGGGCCGACCTCGTGGCGGACGTGTTGCTTCAGTTCCTGGGCCAGGTCTTCGCTGCCGGTCTCGCCGGCGTTGAGAATGCAGAAAGCGTGGATCACGTTGCCTCGCAGTTCGTCGGGCACGCCGATACAGGCCGCCTCGGCCACCTTGGCGTGGCTAACCAGCGCGCTTTCGATCTCGGCCGTGCCCAGGCGATAGCCGGAGACTTTGATGACGTCGTCCATGCGCCCGATGATCCAGAAGTAGCCGTCATCATCCTTGCGCGCGCTGTCGCCCGTGAAGTACCAGCCGAAGTCTCTGAACTCCGACCAGTAGGTCTCCACATAGCGATCCGGGTCGCCCCAAACCGTGCGCGCCATGCCGGGCCACGGCTGCTTGAGCACCAGATAGCCATCCTCGTTGGGATCGCACGTCTCGCCGTTGGCTCGGACCACATCGGCCACCACGCCGGCAAAGGGCAGGGTGCCGCTGCCGGGCTTGAGGGGAACCACGGGCGTGGGCGTGATCATGAAACCGCCCGTCTCCGTCTGCCACCAGGTGTCCATGATGGGGCACTTCTCCTGGCCGATGTGCTTGTAGTACCAGCGCCAGGCCTCGGGGTTGATAGGCTCGCCTACGCTGCCCAGGAGGCGGAGGCTGCTTAGGTCGTGGCGTTCGGCCCAGGCTTCGCCAAAGCGCATGAGGGCGCGGATAGCCGTGGGCGCGGTGTAGAGGATGGAAATGTTATAGCGCTCCACCATCTTCCACCAGCGGTCGGGATAAGGATAGCCGGGCGCGCCTTCGTAGATAAAACTGGTCGCACCCAGGATCAGGGGCGCATAGACGATGTAGCTGTGGCCCGTGATCCAGCCCGGGTCCGCGGCGCACCACCAGCGGTCCTCCTCTTTGAGATCGAAGACGTACTTGAGGGTGGTGGCGATGTGCACCTGATAGCCGCCGCAAGTGTGGAGCACGCCCTTGGGTTTGCCCGTGGTGCCGGAGGTGTAGAGGATGAAGAGGGGATCTTCGGCGTCCATGACCTCAGTCTCGCAGTAAGGACTGGCAATGGGGAGCTTCTCCAGGTCGTGCCACCAAAAATCGCGCCCGGGAACCATCTCTACATCCTGGCCAGTGCGTTTGTAGACGATGACCTTCTGGACCACGGGACTGCGGCTGACGGCCTCGTCGGCAATGTCCTTCAGGTTGACGGTCTTGCCCCGCAGCCAGGCCCCGTCGCAGGTCACCAGCACCTTGCTTTGGGCGTCGGTGATGCGGTTGGCCAGGGCTTGCTCGCTAAAGCCGCCGTAGACCACGCTGTGGATAGCGCCGAGCTTGACGGTGGCCAGCATGGCGATGGGCAGTTCGGGTACCCGGCCCATGTAGATGGTGACTGTATCGCCCTTCTGGACGCCCATGCTCTTGAGGATATTGGCGAAACGGTTGACCGCCTTCCAAAGGCTAAAGTAGCTGAACATGCGCTGATCGCCGTTCTCGCCCTCCCAGATCATGGCCAGTTTGTTTTTGCGCCAGCTTTGCGCGTGCCGGTCCAGGGCGTTATGGACGATATTGGTCTTACCGCCTGCGAACCACTTATAGAAGGGTGCGTTGCTGTCGTCCAACACCTGCTCGTATGGCTCGTACCAGTCCAGGAATTCTTTCGCGCGCGCGTCCCAGAAAGCCACCGGGTCTTTTAGGGCTTCTTCGCGCACCTCCATGTAGTCGGGCACGTTGGCATTGGCCACGACTTCATCTGAGGGATAATAGATTTCACTGCTGGGAGCTGTTGAAATGTCTGCACCGTTTGGCATGAAGTCCTCCTTCGGATTTTGTGGTGAAACAGCGATGAATCTTGGCCCAACGCCGCAGAAATTACATCAACGTCACAAACCGAGTCATTGGCGTAATCGGTGGTGGAAGCGATCCGGGCGTTGATCTGCGTAGCAGACGGCGCTGAACGCCTCATATTAAACTCGATCCGCTCTATTCCTGCAACCGTTCAAACGGCGTGTATATCTGGCGGAAAGCCAATGAGAGTAGGATTCGGCGGCTGACGGTGAGCAATCGTTGACGAATCAGCGAAAAGTGATCGCGCACGGCCAGTCGCCAGCGCACCAAAAAACGAAGGCGTGGATGATGTTGACATCCCGTTAGGGGACCCGTACAATAGTTTACAATTTCCCACCCCCGCCCGCAACCGCAGGTTGGGTAGGTCCCTCCCCCCATCTTTGGATAGTTGCCGCCTACCCGGACGGGTGGGGGGCCTGACATGACGTATTCGTCGGATAGGTGAATTCGCCGCCATGGAATCTGCGACGCCCAAGCGCGATCAGCCAGTGAGTGAAACTGCTGCAAGCGAGCCTATCGCGCCGTGCATCTCTTCCCGGCGGATACTTTCGTTGGCCGAGGCGGAACTGAGCCGCATCGTGTTGGATATCCATGACGGGCCGGTTCAGTATCTTTTCACCGCCTTGTCCTTGTTGGCTGGGCTCCAGCAGGAGTTGGCCGCGCAACTGCCCGATTCGGATCTGTCGCCCCGACTGGCCCGGGTGGCGACGCTGTTGGAGTCATCCCTCTACGAAATCAAATTTTTCCTGGGCACGTTTCGGCCGCCCGAGTTCCGCAGTCGCTCTTTCGCCACCATTGTGGAAGGCCTGGTGATCCAACATGAAGAGTGGACGGGCAATACGGTTGATCTGAGCATCGGGGAGATGCCCGACGAATTGAACCTGTGCCTCAAGATCGCATTTTATCGCGTGCTCCAGGAGGCGCTCTCCAATGCGAACCGCCACTCCGGGGTGAGCCATCATCAGGTGCGGGTGTGGAGCGAGCCGGACTGCATCTGCCTGGAGGTGATCGATGACGGACGAGGCTTCGATCCCCCGGACCTGGATCTGGAGGGGGAGGAAGGCGAGCAAGTTGATCACATTGGCCTGCGGGGCATGCGCGATCGGGTGGAACTGATCGGGGGCGGCTTCCATGTGTTCAGCAAACCCGGGGCGGGGACGCGCATCTTCGTTACTGCTCCCATTCAGGGCATGGTGAATTGATGGCGATGGATGAGGCGTTGAGGGATCGAATGGCTACGGCGTCGGGACTGGATCGCCCGATTCGGGTCGTCTTGGCTGATGACCATGCATTGGTCACCGAAGGGCTGCGCAGCCTGATCGAACATCAGCCGGATATGATGGTGGCGGCGGTTGTGGATGACGGGGATGAGCTCCTCGACCTATTGGCCCGCCAGACGGATGTGGACGTGATCGTGCTGGACCTGCAAATGCCTTTCAGCGGGTTCAAGGCCCTCTCCATTCTGCGCGAACGGGGCGATGTCGTACGCGTGCTGATTCTGACGGCCTTCGCCGATGGAGAAAGCGTCCAATCGGCCCTGCAACTGGGGGCGGACGGCTTCGCGCTCAAGACTGAATCCCCGGTCCAGACCCTGCGCGCCATCCGTCAGGTGGCCGATGGACGGCTAGTCTTTCCCCGCTCCGCCCGTCGTTGGATGTCTATCTATCGTCGCGGAGAACAAGAGGCGCCCCCCCGCTTATCTCCGCGCGAGGAAGAGGTGTTGGCCCATTTGGCTCAAGGCCTGCCCAATGCCGAGATCAGCGCACTGCTGGAGGTGAGTGAAAACACAGTGCGTTTCCATCTCAAGAATATCTACGAAAAATTACAGGTCAACAACCGGACCGAAGCGGTGGCCTGGTACTATCGACAGCACAGGAATCAGCTATGAGTGTTGAAACGGCGGTCGTGGCCGATGCGTCCAGGGTGGGCGTAAAATCGGCTCGTTTTTGGGAAGTGGACGTCATGCGGGGCGTGGCCATTGTGCTGATGGTCATTTATCATCTGCTTTGGGATTTATGGCTCTTTCAGGTGCTGCCCAATATTGTGCTTTATGATGGTTTCTGGAAATATTTCCAGCGCTACATCGCCACCAGCTTTATCTTTCTGGTGGGCGTATCGTTGACCCTGAGTTATCGACAGGCCATCCGCAAACGGGGGATCCGCACCGGCCTCTTTCCCAAATTTCTCAAGCGCGGGCTGAAGATCTTTGGCTGGGGTATGGTGATTTCGGCGGTGGTCTGGGTGGCCGGCATCGGCTATATGCATTTCGGCGTGCTCCATCTGATCGGCTTCTCCATCATCGCCGCCTACCCGCTGATCCGCTACCGCTGGCCTAATTTCTTTCTCTGGATGGCGCTTTTTGTCGGCGGTTATTTCTTGCAGGAACCGACGGTCGATTTCACCTGGCTGGTCTGGCTGGGATTCAAGCCGCCCCATTATTATCCCCTGGACTACTTTCCAGTCATCCCCTGGTTTGGCGTGGTGCTGCTGGGCATCTTCGTGGGCAACACCCTCTATGACGTCGATAGCCGCCGTTTCTTTCTGCCCGACTGGGGCGATTTTCCGCCTTTCCGCCTGCTCGAATTCCTGGGCCGCCATTCTCTCGTCATCTACCTGATCCACCAGCCCATCCTTTTCGCTATCCTTTTTGCGCTGGGTATCGCCCATTTTTGATCGGAACGCAGGCGACTGCGTTTCAAAGACCCTGGACACTCGCCGTCTGGGGTCTTTTTTGTCGATCGCTGTACGGATAGGAACTGGTGGCTTGAGGAGATTTCTGGGCGTTGCCAGTATGATGTTGTGGGTCTATAATATAGGAATCAGAATCGACGTGACGCGACGCGTCGATATGTGCGGCGCCAACAGGAGGCCGTATGCAAAATTCAACAATGATATCTGACACTCAGACAATCGATAGCGGCGAAACAGCCGCCCCGCTCGTCAACGGGGAATCACTCAAGAAGATGCCGCCGAACGGTGAGACCGCCACGCCCGGCAATGAGGATGAGGCGCCGAGGCGCGCCGTCAGCCCGGAGGCGTCGGCCCGCTCCGCGGCTGAACAGGCACAGGCCATGTTCCCCACCCTGCCTGCTGAAGAGCAGGATGAGCGTATCCTCATCGAACCCGCTCAGGATGAAGTGCAGGCTTTCGAATATCTCATGAGCCATCTGCCTGGCCATGTAGATGAACAGGGCCGACGCCAACTGATGAAGGCCTATGTGGTGGCCAGCTACGCCCATCGCAATCAACGCCGTAAGAGCGGCGAGTCCTATATGGTGCACCCTATTGCGGTGACGACGATCCTGGCCGAATTGAATATGGATGTTGACACCCTGACCGCCGGCCTGCTCCACGACGTGGCCGAAGACACCCTGTTTGACATCGATTATCTCCGGGAGCAGTTTGGCGACAAAATCGCCATGCTGGTGGATGGCGTCACCAAGTTTAGCCGCATCAATGAATTGAGCAAGGTCAAGGCCAAGCATGCCAAAGGGGAAGGCGCGCCGCGCATGAGCGACGCCAAGGCCGAGTCCCTGCGGAAGATGTTCCTGGCCATGTTTGAGGACGTTCGCGTCGTGCTGATCAAATTGGCCGATCGTCTGCACAACATGCGCACCCTGGGTTCCCAGCCTAAGCATAAGCAACGACGTATTGCGCGGGAAACGCTGGATATCTTTGCGCCCCTGGCCAATCGGCTGGGCATCTGGCAGATCAAATGGGAGTTGGAAGATCTTAGCTTCCGCCATGTGCAACCCGCCACCTACAAAGAACTGCACCGGGCCATGCAGCAGAAGCGCCGGGAGCGGGAGCAATGGGTGATCCGGATCAAGACTGAACTGGAACAGGCGCTCAAGGCCGCCCATATTCCCGCGGAAGTGAGTGGACGACCTAAGCATATCTACAGCATCTGGAAGAAAATGCAGCGCAAGGGAGTGGACTTCGAGCAGATCTACGATATCCACGGTTTCCGCATCATCGTGGAGAACGAGGCCCAGTGTTACGCCGCACTGGGGGTGGTTCACAGCCTGTGGCGACCTATCCCCGGCGAGTTCGATGACTATATCGCCAACCCTAAAGACAATCAATATCGCAGCCTGCACACCGCTGTGCTCAGCCGGCGCAGCGGCCGGCCGCTGGAAGTGCAGATCCGCACCCGTGAAATGCACGAAGTGGCGGAATTGGGCATCGCCGCCCATTGGCGCTACAAGGAAGGCAAGGCGCATAACGAGGGCTATCAGCAAAAGATCGCCTGGCTGCGCCAATTGATGGAGTGGCGGCACGAAGTCGCGGACGCCGTGGCGTTCATGGACGGCATGAAATCAGATGTCTTCAACGATCGAGTCTATGTTTTCACCCCCCAGGGGGATGTGATCGATCTGCCGACGGGTGCAACGCCCATCGATCTGGCCTATGCTATCCACACGGAACTGGGGCATCGCTGTCGGGGCGCTTACGTCAACGGCAAGCTGGTGGGCCTGGACACCAAGCTGAAGAACGGCGATCAGGTCAACATTATTACGGCCAAACGCGGGGGACCCAGCCGCGACTGGTTGAATCCCAGTCTGGAATATGTGGCCACCCAGCGCGCGCGCAGCAAGATCCGCAGTTGGCTACGCAAACAGAACCGGGAAGATAACATCCAGCGGGGGCGCCGCCTGCTAGAAAAGGAGATGAAACGGCTTTCCTCCACCGACAGCTTCGAATCGGTGATGAAGCTCTTCAAATACGAGAAGGTGGACGCCTTTCTGGCCGCGATTGGGTATGGAGAGATCAATTCACAGCAGATCGCCCAGAAGTTGCTGGAAAAAGAGCGGGATCAAAAGCGCGAAGAGGAATTCCGCCAAGGCGTCAAACCGGCAGAGGACGTTCAGCAACGAGTCGCCACCGGCAGCTTTCAGGTCCAGGGCGTCGAGGGGTTGCTCACGCACCTGGGGCGTTGTTGCAATCCAGTTCCAGGCGACCCCATCATCGGCTATGTCACCCGAGGGCGGGGCATCACCGTTCATCACAAGAACTGTCCCAATATCGCCGGCACCATTCGTCAAGGGCGGGAGGGCCAACTCATCGACGTGCAGTGGAAGACTCAGCCGGAGCAGACGTTCCCGGTGAAGATCGAAGTCAGCGCCTACGATCGGGCCGGTCTCGTGCGCGATGTCGCCAGCCTGGTGGCCGACGAACGCATCAACATGCTGAGTATCGAAGCGCTGACCGCACAGAAGGACAACCTGGCCATCATCAACGCCACGCTGGACATCCGGGACGCCACCCAACTGACCCGTATTCTGACCAAGATCGATCGCTTGCCAAATATCGTGGAAGTGCGCAGGAAAGTTGGCTGAGGAAGGGGGGAGATCGAGTTTTTTCGAACCTCTGCGATCCCCGACACGACAATTCAAGATTTCGGTTTGTGATGCCTATTCGTCTACAGGAATGCTGAGTTTATAGCCGACGCTGCGGACGGTGGTGAGGTAGCGGGGATGGGACGGCTCCGCTTCGATGCACTCGCGCAGCCAGCGAATGTGAACATCCAATGTGCGGGTGTCTTCCAGATAGCCTGTCTTCCAGACGGTCTCCATGATCTCTCCCCGCGAGACCACTTCTCCGTTGTGATTCATCAAAAGTTGCAGAAGTTGGCACTGCTTGGGCGTCATCGAATAGCGCCCGCTGGGCGTTTTCACCGTACGGGTGGCGATATTCAGGTAAATAGGGTCCAGGTTCAGGTGGTAATCCGCACAATCGATGCAGATGCGTAGGATCACGGCTAGCACCTGCTCGCGCACCAGCGGCGTCTGGATGAAGTCGTCGAATGTAAACGTTCCCTGGGGCTCGGCGTCGCCGATGGCGATAATAGCGGCTGTTGGCAGACGATAACGCACCATCTCGCCAAACCGGGCCCGGCTATTGGGCTTGGCCTCAGTTTCGACCAAAACAATGTGGGGCGGCATGGATCGAATCCGTCGCAACGCCGCTTTCTGGCTGGTGACCGCGCCGTATTCCAGGCGATAGCCAAGCGCGTCATCACCGTCGGGCGATATAGGATCGGGCGTGTCTATAATGGCACGTAGCTCTTCCATAAGTTTAGAGCGACGCCCCACGTGTAAAATGCGAATTGAAGTCGTCTTGGCCATGCCGCTGTTACCCACTGGGAGGTTCGGATTTTTGAGGCGTTCTCCATTATAGCGGAAGATGAACCGATCTGCAATGCTCTGAAAAAGGAGCAATTGTCGAATCCCGTGCTATAATAAGGATGATGGCGAGAGCCGTTTTTCCACCACCGCCCAAGCGCCCCAATTTATATAACGATTTGCCAGTAACCGCCAACCGATCAAGACATGCATAGGAGACCACCATGCACCGGATGCTTGTCAAAGAGATCATGCAGCGACCCGTCTTCACCGTTCACGCTGACGCACCCATGGCTGACGCCGCTCAATTGATGGCGGACCGTGATATTCGTCGCCTGCCCGTGGTGGACGATGACGGCTGCATTGTCGGCATTGTGACCGAGTCGGACATCCGCGAGGCCGAGGCCGCAGGCAGCGCCATCAATAGCTATGACCCTGACGCGGCCCGGCGCTGGCTAACCGTGGGCGAGATCATGAGCCGCAACCCGATCACCATCGGTCCCGATGCAACCGTCGGTCAATTGGTTCAGACCTTTTTGGAACACAAGATCGGCGGCGTGCCCGTCATGGAGGCCGACGCCCACCACCCTCAGCGCGACCGTCTGATCGGCATCGTGACGGAGATGGACATCTTTCGCATGATCGCGGAGATATGGGCCCAGGAATGGGGCGAGGGACAGGCTACAGTCGTACAGGCGCCGACCCCCTGATCTGCGCCGTGATCCGGGGCAGCGTTTTTAGTACGTACGCCACCTCCTCAGGCGTATTGCTGCGCCCCAGACTCAGGCGCAGGGCGCCGAGCGCTTCTCGGGGCGAGACGCCCATGGCTTCCAGCACATGGCTGGGCCGCTGGGCTCCGCTGGAACAGGCGCTGCCGCTGCTGGCCGCCACGCCGGCCAGGTCCAGCCCGATGAGCATGCCCTCCGCTTCTACGCCTTCGATGAGAAAACTGGCGTGGTTAGGCAGCCGCTGCTCCCTGGGGCCGGTCAGCCGGACGCCCTCAATGCTTTCCAGCAGACCGCCGATAAGCTGGTCACGCAGGATGCGCAGACGCTTGTTTTCGGCTTCCCGTTCCTCCTCCACCAATGCCAGCGTTTTGGCCAGCCCCACAATCGACGGCGTATTCTCCGTCCCGGCCCGTCGCCCGTCCTCCTGGCTGCCGCCGGTTATGGTCGGCTGAATCGGAACGCCGCTGCGCAGATAGAGAAACCCCACGCCTTTGGGACCATAGAATTTGTGTGCACTGGCGCTCAGCGCGTCCACATGCAACGCCTTTACATCCAGTGACAACTTACCGGCGGCCTGCACCGCATCGGTGTGGAAAGGGACGCCCAACTCGCGACAGCGCGCGCCGATCTCGGCGATGGGTTGGATGGAGCCGACCTCATTGTTGGCGTACATGACGCTGACTACGGCCACATGGGAGCCATCACCCAGAGACGTGAGCAGGGCGTCCATCTCCACCAGACCCTCACTGTCCACGGGGATCAGATCCAGCTCGAAGCCGAAATGGTCGCGCAGGTCCTGGGCCGTGTGGAGGACGGCCTTGTGCTCGATGGGGAGGGTGAGGATGCGGTTGGCGCCCGTGGCCGCGCGGCGGGCCAGGGCCAGCCCGCGCACGGCCGCGTTGTCACTTTCCGTGCCGCCGCCGGTGAAGACGATCTCCCGGGGCGCGGCGCCGATCAGGTCGGCCACGGTGCGGCGGGCCTGGGAGAGAGCTGCGCCGGCGCGGCGGCCCACGGCGTGAATGCTGGAGGGGTTGCCGTAGAAATCGGCGAAATAGGGATGCATGGCCGCCAACGCTTCTTCACGCACGGGCGTCGTGGCCGAATGGTCCATGTAAATTACGGATTTGGTTTGCATTGATCGATTCCTGACAATTTTTCACAGCGACAGATACGCGGGGGATCGTAAAGAGTGAACCGCTCCATTGTATCCTTGTGGACGGGTGGGCGCAAGGGGCGGCGATTGTATTTGTATTCGGCGCGGCGGATGAAAATTTGACAGTGATTTTGTGGACAAATTACAATAGCCCTGTTCCCAGCTTGTGAAAGTGCGAGCAATTCACCTGTCGATGTAGCGTGCGCAGCGACCTGCATAATTCTAGGCGGATTCCGTTATGCCCTGTTACGATGTCGTAACAACCACACTGGCCGTGTACACCGGTTTGAGGCGTGCACGCTTGCGACGCGTCCCACATTGCTTTGACATGACCATCCACTTCCCCCATATTTGATTTTGCTGCTTTCGGTCAAAACGCAGGACCAATCCCTAAGGAGGGGCATCTTGACATTGTTACAAGGTACAAGTTCGGTTATTTTTGCGCTCATTCTCGGCCTGGTGGGCATCGGCTTTGTCATCTGGCAAATCCGCAACGTGCTGGATGAGGACACCGGCACCGACGCCATGCGCGAGATCGCAGCCGCAATCCAGCAGGGCGCCAGCGCCTTCCTGAATCGGGAATACCTTTATTTATCCATATTTGTAGTCGTTGTGGCGCTGGTGATCGCCTATTTCATCAACTGGCAGACTTCCGTCTCCTTTGTGGTGGGGGCCATCGCCTCAGGCGCGGCCGGCTATCTCGGCATGTTCATCGCCGTACGCGCCAATGTGCGCACCGCGGCCGCGGCCAGCCGCAGCCTGAACGACGGCCTGCGGGTCGCCTTCAGCAGCGGCTCGGTCATGGGCATGGCCGTGGTCAGTTTCAGCATTTTGGGCCTGACCATCCTCTATCTCTTCTTTGGCCGCACCGCAGCCAGCACGGCGGAGTTGATCGGCTACATCACCGGTTTCAGCTTTGGGGCCAGCAGCATCGCGCTTTTCGCCCGCGTGGGCGGCGGCATCTACACCAAGGCCGCGGATGTGGGCGCCGATCTGGTGGGTAAAGTCGAGAAGGGCATCCCTGAAGATGACCCCCGCAACCCGGCGGTCATCGCCGACAATGTGGGCGATAACGTGGGCGACGTGGCCGGCATGGGCGCTGACCTTTTCGAGAGCTACACCGGCTCCATCATCGCCGCCGCCACCTTGGGCGTGGGCGTAGCCGCTGCAGTGGGCGCGGGCAAAGAACTGTCCTATGTCGGTCTTCCCTTCCTGATCGCGGCCGTGGGTATCATTTCGGCCCTGGGCGGCACATTCCTGGTCAAAACCGAGGATGACGCCACCCAGGACGACCTGCTGAAAACCCTGCGCATGGCCATTTGGGGCGCATCGGCCGGGGTGTTGGTGCTTTCGCTGATCATGGTCTTCCTGGCCGGGATGAGCCTCTGGTATTGGGGCGCCATTCTTGTAGGGCTGATTGCAGGCAACCTGATCGCCCTGTCCACCGAATACTACACGGCTTATTCCTACAAACCCACCAAGAGTATCGCCAAAGCCTCTGAAACCGGTCCGGCCACCCTCATCATTCAAGGGCTGTCCGTGGGCATGGAAAGCACCTTGGCGCCTGTTCTGGTGGTAGCGATTGGCATTCTTCTGAGCGTTTGGCTGGGGGCTAAGGCGGACGGCTCCGTGACCGCCGGCCTCTACGCCGTGGCCCTGGCCGGCGTCGGCATGTTGAGCACCCTGGGCATCACCCTGGCCACCGACGCCTATGGCCCGGTGGCGGACAACGCCGGCGGCATCGCCGAGATGAGCAACCTGCCTCCCGAGGTGCGCGAGCGCACCGACGCCCTGGACAGCCTGGGCAACACCACCGCGGCCACGGGCAAGGGCTTCGCCATCGGCTCCGCGGTGCTGACTGCGCTGGCCCTTATGGCCGCGTATACGGAAGCGGTCAGCATCAACAACCCGGACCTCACCCTCAACCTGCTGGACGGCCCCATGTTGCCCGGCATTCTGATCGGCGCGGTGTTGCCCTATGTATTCGCAGCCCTGACCATGACTGCGGTGGGCAAGGCGGCCTATGCCATTGTGCTGGAAGTGCGACGCCAGTTCCGGGAGATCCCCGGTCTCATGGAAGGCACGGGCACGCCAGAGTACGCTAAGTGTGTGGCTATCAGCACCCAGAGCGCGCTGCGCCAGATGATTTTGCCCGGCGCGCTGGCCGTGGCCGCGCCCCTGCTGGTCGGCTATCTCCTGGGCGCAGAGGCCCTGGCCGGCATGCTGGTCGGCGCCATCGCCTCCGGCTTCATGCTGGCGGTGATGATGGCCAACAGCGGCGGCGCCTGGGACAACGCCAAGAAGTGGATCGAGACCGGCGAGATGGGCGGCAAAGGCTCCGACGCCCACAAGGCCGCGGTCATCGGTGACACGGTTGGCGACCCCTTTAAGGACACCAGCGGCCCCTCGCTGAACATCCTGATCAAGCTGATGAGCATCGTCAGTCTGGTTTTCGCCGGCACCTTCGGCAGCGGGCTCTTCTAAAGGCGGGAGAACGATTGCAAGCGGGCTTTGGGAGAACGCTGACTTTCGCTGATTAAAACGGATTTTCACGGGTTTTTCCAGAAAAAATCCGTGAAAATCCGGCTCCGTCCGTCCAAATCCGCGTTCCAATTGACTTCTGCAACCAGTCATGCCTTTCACCCTGCCCAGTTACTCGCCCGAGTTCTGGATCGCAGCCATCGTCGCTGTGACCGTGGTCGGCATGGCCAAGGCTGGCTTCGGCAGCGGCCCGGGGCTGTTGGCCACGCCTCTGATTGCGCTGACCATCCCTGTAGCCGAGGCCGCGGCCCTCTTGCTCCCCCTCCTCATCGTGGCCGACCTGATCAGTGTGCGCCACTATCGTCGCGATTTCGACGGCGACAGCCTGCGCGTGCTGCTGCCGGCCGCGGTCGTCGGCATCGCGCTGGGCGCGTTCCTTTTCGGCTTTTTCAGCAACAACGAGCGCATCCTCCAGATCGGCATTGGCTTGCTGGCCTTGCTCTTCGTTCTCTTCCAGATGGGGCGCGGCCTCCTGGTCGAGAGTCTGCAAGGGCGACGTCCCCCGCGCTGGGTCGGCTATGCCCTGGGTGCAACAGGGGGATTCACCTCCACCCTGGCCCATGCCGGCGGCCCACCGGTGGTCATCTACCTCCTGCCCCAGAAACTACCCCGTCACACCTTCGTGGGCACCACCGTGGTGGCGTTCATGGTCATCAACCTGATCAAGCTGATTCCTTATTCGCTCCTGGGTTTGTTGCAGGTGGGAACCTGCTCACCATTCTGCTGCTCAGCCCCTTCGCTTTCATCGGCGTCCAACTGGGCGTCTGGCTCAACCGCCGTTTCAGCGAGCATTGGTTCAACGTCATTATCTATACCCTGCTGCTTCTCACCGGTCTGCAACTGATCCTGGGGCGGAGCTTGCTGGCGGTGCTCCTGGGATGACGAGGCCCTATTGTCTCTGTTTGACAAAACGCGGGCAAACATCCTATACTCATCTCACCCACAAACGGCTATCTATGCGAAATAACATAGGAATGGATGAACGCGATCATGACCATGCCCGACGATGCACTTCCCAATATCGATCCCTCCAACGCAGACGTCCCTGACGCAGATGAGACGTCCGCTGATCCTGACGAGATTGCACTGGCCCCACCCTTGCGCGCGGATACTCCCCTGGCCACAGCTGTGGAGGCCTTCACCGAATATATGGTGCGCAAGGGGTTCAGCGATAACACCATCAAGGCCTTTCGCAACGACCTGAAGATTACAGTCTCTTACCTGGGGGCGGATACGCCGCTGCACCAGATCACCAACCAGGACTTGGAGGGGTATCTCACCTGGATGCAGACCGAGCGGGGCAAGCCGTGCAGCGCCAAAACCCTGGCCCGCCGCATCACTACCCTCAAAGTTTTCTTCGGCTGGCTCCATGGCATCGGCGTGCTGGGAACGGACCCAGCCGAACCTATCGTCCAGCAGCCCGCCAAGACGCCCCTGCCCAATATCCTGCGCGAGGACGAAATTTCGCGGCTGACGCGGGCGGCCCAGGATTACCTCTGGGATCGTAAAAACCCGGACGCACGCCCTTATCTGCTGGTCAGCCTGCTACTGCAAACCGGTCTCAAAAAGGCCGAATGCGCGCGCCTGCTCATCGAGGACATCGACGTCTCCCGTCCCCACGCGCCCGAAGCCCATATCCGCTACAGCGACGAACGGCACGCCCACAAAAACCGCACCATCCCCCTGCACCCGGCCATCGTCCCGGCCCTGAACCAGTATCTGGATCAGTATCAGCCGGAGAGGCATCTCTTTGAATGCACACCCCGTAACCTGGAGTATGTGTTGGCTGAGGTGGGCGAACGGGCGCGGATCAAGCGCGTCAAGGTGGGCTTCGAAACCCTGCGCTGGACTTCGGCCGTGCGCGACTATCGCACCGGCGTTCCCGAGGAGCAGTTGCGCCAGAAGATGGGGCTGAGCAAGATCTCATGGCGCGAGACGCGGGAGAAGATCTATCAGTTGACGGGGCGGTAGGGGTGACAGGGTGACAAGATGAAATTTGACGCAAAGCCCCCAGTTGAACCTGATCGGTTTAATTCCTCCTAAAAGAAACTGGGGGAGTGAGTTTCTTAGTAGGCGCGGGGACGCAGAGGGACGCAAAGAAAAGCAAAAATCTCTGCGCCCCTTTGACTCTCTGCGTCATTGCGTCAAAAAGTCTCCCAATCTCCAATCTCTCAATCATTCGTGATCACCGGTAACAGCGTCCGGAATGAACTCTGGTACTGGAAGTGGACGTCCATGTAGTCGCCACTCCAGCCGCCAAGCAGGTGTAGCCGTTCGCCTTCGCTGACCACGGCCAGGTGACGCCACTCGCCGGTGATGGGTGAGGGGAAGTTGCTCCATTCACCGGTGACCGGATCGTAGCGCTCGTGGGTGTCCATGGGCGTGTGCCAGCCGCCCCCCAGCGCGAAGACGGCCAGGCCATCGTAGACCAGGGCGTGCCCGCTGCGGGGCGTGGCCAGGGGCGGTAGCTCCCGCCAGACGCCGGTGGACAGGGAGTAGATGGCGGCGTTGTCCAGGTCCCGCTGGCCGTCGTAGCCGCCCACCACGTAAAGATCGCTGTCTACCATGGCCGCGCCGAAGAAGGCCCGGGGCACGTCCAGCCGGGTCTCCAGCGTCCAGGCAGCGTCCTCGTCCCGGCTACCCGCGGGCTGGTAGCGCCAGACCTCATTGCGCATCTGCTGTCCATCCCAGCCGCCCAGGAGATAGAGGGCTTCGTCATCGGCCACAAGCTCCGCGCCGGCCAGGGGTTGGGGCAGGCTGGCCAGGGCGGTCCACTCTTCACTTTCCGGGTCGAAAACCCAGAAGTCATCCCGGACCCGGCTGGCTCCCTTCTCGTCCGTGATGCTGCCGCCGGCTACATAGATGCGCCCGTCCAACGCGGCCGCGGCCAGGTTGGTCGCGGGGCCGGGCAATGGGGGCAGGGTTCGCCATTCGTTGAATTGCAGATCATAGGCGGTGACCAGATCCAGGGCGCGGCCCTTTTTGTCCTCGCCGCCCATGACGTAGATCTGGCCGTCGCTCACCGCGGCCGCCAGCCGGTCCCGGGGTTCGCCCAGGGGCGTGCGCGCCTCCCAGCGGGGCGGCGTCTCGATGATCGGCGCGCCGATGATCGCGTGGCCGGCGTCGGTGAGCAGGTCGGGCGGCGTCTGGGGGCGGCTGATGATGGCCGGCGCCCAGAGGACCAGGATGGCGATGAGAAACGCGGCCAGCATGTAGACCCGCTGCCAGAGAAAGGGGTTGGCCGGCCGGTCGGCCAGCGGCGCGGGGTCGGGAATGAAAGGGCGCTGCTCCTCTTCGGACAGGGTGACGCCGGGCACGGTGACCCAGCCCCGTTGCAGCAGCACCATGGAGGCCTCGGTGCGGCTATTGACCTCCAGCTTCTCGAAGATGTTGCGCAGATGCACCTTGACCGTGTGTGGACTGATGATCAGTTCGCGCGCGATCTCCGCGTTGCTGGCGCCGGTGATCAGCTGCTCAGCAACCTCTTTCTCACGTTCGCTTAACGGATTGTCCGTGGCGGCTCCATCGGCCGCGCGTGGGTCAGCCATATTTTTGACAGGATGACAAGGTGACAGGATGGCAAGATGACAAGATGACAAGATGAGGAGATATCCTGTCACCCCCTCACCCTGTCACCTTGTCATCTTGTCACGATTTATGTTTCATGCTCCAGCGCCCGATAGAGCCGCGCCCACTCAAACAACGAAAGGGTTTGGGCCCGGCGGGATGGCTCGATGCCGGCGGCGCGCAGGGCGGCGCCGACCGTCTCCTTGGGCAGGTGCAGGCCGCCGCTGAGGCTGTTGCGCAGTTGCTTGCGCTTCTGGCTGAAACCGACGCGCACGATGGTGAAAAAGCGTTTGACGTCCACGGCCGGCGCTGTTCCATCAACGGACGCGACCGCGGGGTGGAGCCGGCTCTCCAGCCGCAGCACCGCGCTGTCCACGTTGGGTCGGGGATAGAACGCGCTCGCGGGCACGCGGAAGGCGATGCTTGGCTCGGCGTAGAACTGGACGGACACGCTCAGGATCGACATGTCGCCCGGCTCGGCGCAGATGCGCTCTGCCACCTCTTCCTGCACCATGACCACGGCCAGGGAAGGGGGCGGGCTGGCCTCCAGCAAATGGCGCACCACCGCGTTGGTGATGTAGTAGGGGAGGTTGGCGACGACTTTGTAGAATGAACCCATAAACGCGCCGGGATCCAACGCCAGGATGTCTCCGTGGACGATCTCCACGTGCTCCCGGGTTCCGAACATGCCCCGCAGCACGGGAATGAGCCGGTCGTCCAGCTCCACCGCGACCACGTGGCCGGCCCGGTCCGCCAGGCGCGCGGTCAGCGCACCCAAGCCGGGACCGACTTCCAGCACCGCGTCCTGGGGCGTCAGATCGGCTGTCTCGACGATGCGATCCAGATAAGCGCTGTCGGTGAGGAAGTTCTGCCCCAGCGACTTCTTGGGGTCCAGATCGTAGGCGCGTAGAATCTCGCGGATGGAGGGCGGCTTGGGTGCTGAATTAGTCATCTTGCAACCTGAGCACTGACATGAAGGCTTCCTGGGGGATCTCCACCTGGCCCACCATCTTCATGCGCTTCTTGCCCGCTTTCTGCTTTTCCAGGAGCTTGCGCTTGCGGGAGACGTCGCCGCCGTAGCACTTGGCCAGCACATCTTTGCGCAGGGCCTTGACGTTGGCCCGGCTGATGACCTTGTTGCCCACCGCGGCCTGGATGGGCACGTTGAACATCTGGCGGGGGATGATCTCCTTCATCTTGCTAACCAGCTTTTGGCCCTTATGATAGGCGTCCTCCCGATGGACGATGATGCTGAGCGCGTCCACCGGCGCCTGGTTGACCAGGATGTCCAGCTTGACCATGTCCGATGTCCGGTACTCGTCCAGGGTGTAATCCATGCTGGCGTAGCCCCGGGTGCGGGCCTTCAGCTCGTTGTAGAAATCGACGATGATCTCGGACAGGGGGATCATGCAGGCGATCTCGACGCGCTTGGTATCCAGCCAGGTCTGGTTGCGGAGCTCGCCCCGGCGCTTGGTCACCAACTCCATGATGGCGCCGATGTACTCCGCAGGCGTAAAGATGCGCAACTCACACCATGGCTCCTCGATGCTCTCGATTACGGTGGGATCGGGTAGGTCTGCGGGGCTGTCGATGGCGATGGTCGAGCCGTCAGTCTTGTTGACCCGGTATTCCACCGAAGGTGCGGTGAAGATGATGTTCAGGTCATATTCCCGCTCCAGCCGCTCCTGGATGATCTCCATATGAAAGAGGCCTAGGAAGCCCAGCCGAAAGCCAAAGCCCAGGGCCTGGCTGGTCTCCGGTTCGTAGGTGAGCGCGGCGTCGTTGAGTTGCAACTTCTCCAGCGCGTCCTTGAGATCGACGTAGTCGTCGGGGTTGGTGGGGTAGAGGCCGGCGAAGACCATGGGTTTGGTGGGCTGGTAGCCGGGTAAGCGATCCGTGGCGGGCTGGCTGGCCAACGTGATAGTGTCGCCCACGTCGATGTCCTGGAGGCTCTTTAGCCCCGTGGCCACGTAGCCTACCTGTCCGGTCTCCAGGCCCTTGGTGGGGAAAAGTGCGGGCGTCAATACGCCCACCTCCAGCGGCTCGATGGTCACGCCGGTGGTCATGGCCAGCAGGGGAGCCGTCCCCTGGATGGAGCCGTCCACCACGCGGATATAGGCGATCACGCCCTTGTAGGGATCGTAGCGGCAGTCGAAGACCAAGGCGCGCAGGGGCGCGTCTGGGGCGCCCTGGGGCGGCGGCACCTGCTCCACGATATGGATCAGCACTTCCTCCAC
>JAJRVT010000403.1 GCA_024277175.1 Chloroflexota bacterium
ACTTTCTGTGCCATTCGCAGTTACATCTCCACCGTCCGCAAACAAGGGGGTAATGTCATTACTGCTCTCTATAATGCTTTGATCGGTCAGCCCTTTATCCCTCTACCTGTTTTGTGACCTAGCCTGAATAGTTACAAAAAATAACAAAATGAGGAGATGACAAGCTGACGTAGGTGCGGTTTGGAATCGCACGGATTGGCTACCGGAGGATGTGCGGTTCCAAACCGCACCTACGTGTCACCCCCTCACCTTGTCACCCTGTCATCCTGTCATCCTACGCTCTCATGCACCTCGGCGAACGAGCGATCCAGAATATCCAGCGCTTCGTCCACGTGCTCGCGGGTGGCGATCAGGGGCGGGGAGATGCGCACCACGTTGCCGTAGAGCCCACCCTTGCCGATGAGCAGGCCCCGGGCCTTGGTCTCTTCGAAGAGGTGGTTCACGGCCTGGGGCGCCGGCTCCTTGCTCTCCCGATCCATGACCATCTCGATCCCCTGCATGAGTCCCTTGCCGCGCACGTCGCCGATGAGCGGGTACTTCTCCCACAGACGCTCCAGCCCGGCCCGGAAGTAGTCGCCCACCGCCTGGACGTGCGCGCCGTCGGCTTCCTCTTCCATAACCTCGATGGTGGCCAGGGAAGCCGCACTGGAGACCGGGTTGCCGCCGAATGTACTGATGGTCAGCCCCGCGCCCTTCATGGCCTGGGCGATCTCCTGGGTGGTGATGGTGTTGGCCATGGGCATGCCGTTGGCGATCCCCTTGGCCATGGTCATGATGTCCGGCTCCACGTCCCAGTGCTGGATGCCGAACCAGTGGGTTCCGGTGCGCCCGAAGCCGGTCTGCACCTCGTCGCAGATGAAGATGCCGCCATAGGATTTCGCGATCTCGGTGACGATGCCGAAGTATTCATCCGGCGGCGTGATGAACCCGCCCACGCCCTGGATCGGCTCGGCCATGAAGGCGGCGATCTTGCCGCTGGTGGTGGTGCGGATCACGTCCTCCACGTCCTGGGCGCAGGCCACGCCGCACTCGGGATAGGTCATCTTCAGGGGACAGCGATAGCAGTAGGGGTTGATGGCGTGCTTGATGTCGGGGCTGAAGGTCTTGCCCATGCGCCAGGGCGCGTGCGCGGTGACGCTCATGGTCAGGGTGGTGCGACCAGCGTAGGCGTGACGCAGGGCCACGATCTCCCGGTTGTCGGTGTAGGTCTGGGCCAGGATAATGGCGTTCTCGTTGGCCTCGCTGCCCGAGTTGGTGAAGTAGGAGGTCTCCAGGTCCCCGGGCGTGATCTCAGCCAGCTTCTCGGCCAGCTTCACGTGATTTTCGTGGGGGTAGAGGGTGGACGAATGGATGAGCTTGCCCGCCTGGCGGCAGATCGCGTCCACCACCTTGGGGTTGTTATGGCCCACGCTGGTGGTCAGGATGCCGCCGAAAAAGTCCAGATACTTCTTACCCGCCACATCCCAGACATACATGCCCTCGCCGTGATCCAGGGGCATGGGGTCAGTGTAGTAGAGGAGATGGTTGGGCCAGAGATATTGCCGCTGTTTGTCGAGGATTTCCTGGGTGTTCATGGGCGCTCCTTTGGCGTGTGTGGTGGCGGGGGAGATGAAATTCGGAGAAATTGGGATCATTGTACATCAGGGAGAGAGAGTCGGCAATCTGTTTGTTGATAAGATTGCAGGTGGGTATGTGCCGGGGAGTTTGGAACTCCCCGGCACGTTCGATCAGCGGAGTCTCGTCCCCGGGCGTCAGACGGCCCGATTGGCGGCGACAAGGGAGGACATAGGTTGTGGGGACGGTGAAAGGTGCGGGCATATGCCGGGGAGTTCCGAACTCCCCGGCACGTTCAATTTCCTTCAAATTTATACGCCCGCCTGGCCAACCCATACGCCGACTCCACCGCCATCTCAGTGGCCTCGCCCTCGTCGATGATGCCGCGCACTACCAGCCCGGCCAGCCAGTTGGCCTCCACCCGCCGCCAGACGTCGTGGCGCGCAGGGATGGAGGGGTAGGCGCGGGTGTCGTCGTTGAAGCCCACGGTGTTGTAGAGGCCCGCGGTCTCATGGACGTTCTGCCGGTAGCGGATCATGCCGTCGATGGAATCGAAGAACCACCACGGCGGCCCCAGCCGCATGGCCGGATAGTGGCCGGCCAGGGGCGCCAGTTCCCGGGAATAGGCGCTCTCGTCCAGCGCGAAGAGGATGAAGGTGAGCCGCGGGTCGTTGCCATAGGCGTTGAGCAGGGGGCGCAGGTTGCGGGTGAACTCGCTCTGCACGGGGATGTCCGCGCCCTTGTCCGGGCCAAAGCGCTGGTAGATCAGCTCGTTGTGGTTGCGGAAGGAGCCCACGTGCAACTGCATGACCAGTCCGTCCTCGATGCTCATCCGCGCCATCTCCATGAGCATGTGGCCAGTGAAGCGGCGTGCGTCGTCCGCGCTGGCCTCACCCCGAAGCGCGCGCTGGAAGAGGGTTTCGGCCTCTCCGGGCGAGAGGGCTTCGGTGTAGGCCGTGAGCGCGGCGTGGTCGGTGGCGGTCGCGCCCATATCCTTGAAGAAAGCCCGCCGCTGCTCCAGGGCCTGGATGTAGGAGGCGTAGTCGCGCACCTCCACCCCGCTCACCTGGGAGAGGGTGTCGATGTTCTCCCGCCAGCCGGCCGCGTCCAGGTTCACCACCCCATCCGGGCGGAAGGTGGGGCGGATGTCGCCCTCCCAGCCGGACTCGCGGATGGCTTGGTGGTGCTCCAGGGTGTCGGTGGCCGCGTCGGTGGTGGTCAGGACCTCGATATTGAAGCGCTTGTAGAGGAGCCGGGGCCGGAAGAGGGGCGTATCCAGCTTGGCCTGGATCTGGTCGTAGATGTCCTGCGCGTTCTCGCTGGTCAGTTTTTCCTCGATGCCGAAGACCTCCACGAATTCAGCGGCCAGCCAGACGCCCGTGGGCGTGCCCCGGAAGAGATAGAAGTGGTCGGCGAGGGTCTGCCAGATGGTGCGGTGGTCCTCCTCCACCGGACCGCCGTCCCGCCGGGGCACGCCCAGCGCCTCCAGGGGCACGCCCTGGGAATAGAGCATACGAAAGACGTAATGGTCGGGGATGATGAGCAGGTCCGCGGGCGTGCCGAACTCGTAATCCGGGTTGGCGAAGACCCGCGGGTCCACATGGCCGTGGGGGCAGACCAGGGGCAGGTCGACGATGGCGTCATAGAGCGAGCGCGCCACCCGGCGCTGGCTCGGCTCCGGCGAAAAGAAGCGATCCGGCGACAGGTTCCAGTTGAGTGCAGTCATTGTCTCGTCTCCAATCTGGATTGGATAGACCGCGGATTGGGCGGATTGGGCGGATCTGCACGGATTTTTTCAAAATCCGGCTTTTATCCGCCCAATCCGCTTAATCCGCGGTCTATTGTTTTTTATCCCATGCGCGCGCGGCGCGCAGGAGGGCGTCGATGTTCTCCGGTTTGGCCCCGGGGGAGACGCCGCCGCCGAAGGAGAGGATCATCCCGCCGCCGGGCGCGGCCTTGTCCAGGCATGCCAGCGCGGCCGCTTCCACCTCCGCCGGCGAACCGCGCACGCCCAGGTCCAGGGGCGCGACGTTGCCCATGAGCGCCACCCGATCGCCCATGATGGCCTTGGTCTCGCCGATGTCCGCGGTGTGGGAAAAGTTGAAGACGTCGAAGTGGGCGTCGGCCAGGTCCGGGTAGAGGTGGGCGCAGGGCGTGTCGTTGTGATAGATACGGATCAGCCCCTCGAACTCATCGAAGATGCGCTGGAGATGGGGGGCCACGAACCGGCGGTAGTGCTTGGCCGAGACCATGCCCACGATGTCGTCCAGCAGCATGATACCCTGAGGATTGCGCAGTGTATCCAGTTGAGCGTGCAGCCAGGCGATGATGGTGGTAGTGATCTTATCCAGGACCCGCTCCACTTTCTCCGGCTGCATGACCACGCCCATCATCAGGTCTGTGACGCCCATGATCCAGCCGGCCGTGACCATGGGCCCCCGGGCCGCGACCATATTGATTCCCAGCCCCTCGGCCTGGAGGCGGGCGTCCATCTGCTCGTAGAGGCGCAGGACCAGGGGCATGAAGCCGGCCTCGCGCACGTCGGGCAGGGGGGCGTCGGCCCAGAAGGTCAGGTCCGTGGTCACTGGCTCGATGGAGGGCGGGCGGTCGTGGTGAAAATGGATGCGGGCGCCAAAGGCTGACGGCTCGGCGGCCATGCCGTACTCCACCCAGAAGCCGGGGACCCAGACTGCGTCCGGGAAGCGATCCAACAGTCCCCGGTTAATATCTAACCATTTGTCGGGTAGCAAAAAATAGTCCAGCGTGTCGATGCCGGCGTAGCCCGGCAGCCATGGGCTGTCCACGATCAGCGCCACGGGAACCTGGTCCGGCTCCTCCCGCCGCGCCGCCTGCTCGAATCGCTCCCAGGGTGTGGTCATGGATTTTTTCCTCTCCAGAAATGGTCGCTGTGCCGGGGGATGATAGACCGCGGATTGGGCTGATTGGGCGGATCAACGCGGATTTTTTTCGTTTTTAAATCCGCGTTGATCCGCCCAATCAGCCCAATCCGCGGTCCATTGCGCTTTACTCCGGTCGCGTCGGCGCGGCGCGGAAGATGCGCTTCAGCAGCGTGCGCCGCTCGTCCTCGGTGGTCCAGCGGGGCTGGGCGTAGTCCTCCAGCACCGCGGTCAGGATCTCGGTGTTGAGCAGCCGGCCCTGGTAGATGGTATGACGGGCCATGAGTTCGGTGCGCGTGTCCCAGCTCCACATCTGGTCGAAGAAGAGATTGCCCAGGCCATAGCTGATCATGCCGGGTCCGCCGGGATCCTGCGCGCCGTAGGCTTCCATGGCCTGGGGCACATGGCTTTGCACGCCGGTGACGATATCCGCGCCCACCTCCCGCAATTCCCGAAACTCCCGCACCTGCTGGCCGGTGGGATAGGGGTTGTAGGTCTCCAGATATTGCAACTCGACCGAAACGATATCCACCTCATCCGCCATCTTCTTGACCGTGTCCAGCACCAGTTCCTTGTGATCGTAGTAGTAACAAGCGCCCGGCTCGGTGTCCGTCACCCAGGCAAAGGGGGGACCGAAGGCCAGCGCGGCGATGAAAGCGAAGGTGTTGCCATGATCCTCCCAAATGAGCGGCGCACAGGCCTCTTCCAGATCGAAGCCGCTGCCGTAGATGGGAATGTCATTCTCTTTGTACCAGTTGAGGGAGCGGCGGGCGCCGTCGCGGCCAAAGTCGTTGACATGGTTGCCGCTCAGCCCCACGATGTCCGTGCCAATGGCTTCCAGC
>JAJRVT010000028.1 GCA_024277175.1 Chloroflexota bacterium
ACATCGGGGTAATAGCCATAACCGCTGATCCCCTCGAAATCGGGATGGGGCAGCACCGGAAAGTGCATGGCCAGCAGCGACACATAAGAAAAGAAAGGTTTTTGCGCCGCCACGCTGCGCTCCATGAAATCAATGGTCCGCCGCGTACTCTCGCCATCAATTTGACGCCGCTCGTCCTCGGTGTACACCCTCAGCTTGACCGGTTCTTCGCCCCGCTTGCCTTCCATGAGCCAGGGCGTGTAATCAAATTTTTCCTTGACGTCCAAAGCGTCTTGCAAATTGGAGTAGCGGGCCAGGTCTTTCGACACCCAGGGGCTTTCGTCGGTGTTGGGGATGCCGTACCACTCGTCGAAGCCCTGGTCGGTGGGGAAGCGGCCCGGCGTTTGCCCCAGGTGCCATTTACCGAAGATAGCGGTGGCGTAGCCCTCGTCCGACAGCGCCTCCGCCAGGGTGGTTTCCCACGGCACCAGGCCGTAAACCAGCTTGCCGATGGGAACGGAATAGGTGCCGCTGCGGATGGAAAAACGGCCGGTCATCAGCGCCGAGCGGCTGGGCGTGCATTGGGCCTCGGTGTTGAAGTTGGTCAGGCGCAGGCCCTCGGCGGCAAGTTGGTCCAGGTTCGGCGTGGGCGCGCCGCGGGCCACGCCGCCGCCGTAGCAGCCCAAATCGCCCCAACCTGTATTGTCGAGCAAGATAAAAAGAACGTTGGGTTTTTGTTGATTGTTCATTTTATTCTCCTTACCTGTTATTCACCCGCCGCCTGGTCTGCGGCTTCCTGGGCGCGGATACGTTTCTCCGTTGGCCAGAGAACGACCAGCAAGCCTACTGCCAGGCCGGCCGTAACGGCCGCCATCCAGTTAATGGCGTTGAAGCCAAAGGCATCGGCCAGAAAGCCGCCCAGCAAGCTGCCGGCAAAGGAACCCAACGCCGCTGACCCGCCGACCCAGCCATTGGCCGCGCTGGGCGAAAGCCGGGCGTAGCGCAAGCCGAGGGGGGATTGGGCCAAACGATGGAAGGGATTGCCCTGGTAGAAAGCAAGCATGGCCACCGAGGCCAGGAAAACCGGTGACCCGGTGACGACGCCCAGCAAGGCCATGCCCAAGCCGCCAACCATTCTGAGGATATTGCCAAGCATCATCACCGGATACGCGCCCGAACGCGCGTTCCAGGCCCCGGCGACGAGGAACAAGACCAGGGTAAAAACGCCGGCCAACGAGACCAGACCGGCCACCGCGGCCGGGTCCATGCCGTACACATTGGGCATGATGTTGGAAATCTGGTTGTTGATCCCGTTGTTGGCGACCGAACTCAGGAACAGAATCAGCAGATAGAGGCCATAGACTGAGAAGAGAGCTTGCGTCAGATTGGCTTTGGCCGGAGACGTTGTTTCCGTTTCTTCACCATTTGCAGAAACCTGGATACGAGCGGCGGCGCCCGCACTGGAAAACCAGGTCAGCAGAAATCCAACGAAAACGATGCCGGCCGCCAGCAGGAAAGCCTGGTCGAAATCAAAACCGGCCGTCTCGGCCGCGCCCATCACAGCGCCGCCAACAATCTGGCCCAGGACCGCCAGCACCAACGTCGCGGTCAGCCGCTTTGAGGCCAGGGCCTTCGGCAGGCCCGCGGCCAGGACAAAAACCGGCCCAAGGGTGAAGTTCGCCGCTGCGCCTACGCCGATGAGAATGGCCGCCAGCATCAGAATGAACTCGTCGTTGCCGGAAAGGGGAAAGAGCAGAAAGCCAATGGCTATGCCCAGCAGGCCCAGGCTGAGCACCAGCCGGTGGGCGCGGTAGCGATCGGCGAACCCGCCCAGGACCGGGCCGATGACCGCGCCCAGGCTGATGACGGCCATGGCAATGCCGGCGTCGGCCCCGCTGCCGGTGATGCTGGTGATGAAAGCCGGAATCAGCAGGATGGCAAAGGCCTGGATAGCCATGCCGCCGGTGAACATGGACACCATCCATAGTTCCAGGGTGCGCTCTTTAGGCGCTTCGGTTTGCACACTCATGTTATCCCCCGTTTTTGAAGGTCAGGCGTTCCGCACCGCCGCCTGTTTCCAACGCAAAACCGCCTGCCCCGTCAGGTCCGCCGGCCGTCACGTTGGATAACAGTTGAATAAATCGTTCGCCCAGGCCGTCGTCATCGCAGATGGCCAGGGTGGCCGGACCGGGAGTGATGGTGAAGCCACCCTCCTGCGAATAGGTTCCGGATACCTGGTTGCAGTCCGCTTTGGCGTTGAACGCGCCGTCGGGAGAGAAGGTGATGGTGTAGTTTTCCGGGTTGGCGATGGTTTGGGCGGGGTTGACGGCCGTGCCCGACAACTCCACCCACTGCCATTCGATATCATAGAAGGCCGTGTCAGCCGCGCCGCCAGCCTCACTGTCCGGCGCGGGTCCGCCGTTGACAAAAACCATGTTGCCGCTGTCCGCCATCAGGTTGATGACCAGTTTGTCCCCGTCCATGACAAAGGAGCCAGCGCCGCCCAACCTCGCTAAAAATTGTTCATCGAGAGAATTTTCGCCGCAGAAAGCCATTGTGGAAGGCCCCAGCGCAATTTGCAGCGAACTGCCGTCGCGGGTGTACGTACCGCTGACGCTGTTGCAATCCGCCTGGATGTTGACCGCGCCGTCTGTGCGGAAAACGAGGGTGTACTGGTCGGGACTGTCAACGGTAATGTCGTTTTTTCCGGCCGTGTCCTGAAACGCTTCCCATTTCCAGAGAATGTCTGTAATTACGACTTCTCCAGCCTGCCCAGAAGGTTGTTCAGGAGCCGATTCCTCAGTGTCGGCCGAGATGCACCCCGTTAAAATCAGCCCAGCGAACAAGACCGATAGCAATACAGAACTCAGTCCCCCAAAATTTTTTCTGTTCATATTGACGCCTCCTCAGCTTGTTAGGCCGTTCCGAGAAATTAAATCCCGCATAACGTCCTCGGCACTTGTCAGACACCTCTGGTAAACATGGAAACTGGTGGTAAGTGCCGGGGACGTGAATTCTTGGAGCGGCCTTAATCTTTATTGACCCGCGCCAACTGCCCGCGGATGTGGGTCCTCATCTTAACGAGTGGCTCAAACTCGTAAAAGAACAGCACTTTTTGTTCGGCGATGGTGTCGCCTTCTCCATCCACCTAACCGCGTCAGTATACTTGATTGCAAATCGGTTTTGAAGTAAACTGGTAACCCTCAGATAACCCTCGGATAACGCTGCAATGGAGGCGGTTGATGGTCGCTAAGTCCGCTGACAATTTAGCTGAAAATAGCCCATTTGCCTCTGCAGCCATTCAAACTCAGCTAGAGCGAATTTTGCTCAGCCCCAAATTTCAAAGAGCCGGCCAGTTGCAAAGTTTTTTGCGTTTCGTCGTGGAAGAAACGCTAAATGGCCGCGGGCATCAGTTGAAGCAGTACACCATTGCCGTGAAAGCATTTGGGCGCGACCCCAGCTTTGATCCCCACACCGACACCATTGTGCGCATGCAAGCCAACAAACTGCGCCGCGCCCTGCGCTATTACTATGAACAGTACGGATATGACGACCCCATCCGCATCGATATCCCTGTGGGAGCCTATGTTCCGCTCTTTCGCCAGAATAAAGTCGCCCGCAGACAGCGTTCTCCAATCCCCAATTCTTCAGCGACTCAGACCATAGGCCCTACGATTGTTGTATTCTCGTTTAGTGCGCCGCCTGGCTTACCGAAGCAGGACTACTTTGCCGGCGGATTGGCTGAGGCCCTGGTCGTTGCACTATCCCGGTTTCAGAACTTGTGCGTCATCGGTCCCCTTCCGATAGGTAAGATGGAGAGCCGGCAAGCCGGGCTGTATGCGGTCGCCCAACAGCACGGGGCCAGATTTTTCTTAACCGGCCGTCTCCATGGCCAGGAAGGAAATGTCAGAATTTCGGTCAAGTTGGTTGATGTGGCGACCGGCAGGGCACTGTGGGCCAACACCTACGACAGTTGTGACTATGCAGCCAACATGTTTGAGTTTGAAGACGCCGTCGTCAGCCAGGCGGTTGGTACACTGGCCGACAATTTTGGCGTAATTCCACGTTCGTTTATGGGGGACGTTGTCACCAACCGAACCGGCGATTTTGACGTTTACGCCGCTGTCCTGCGCTACTACCATTCCCTGATGGTGTACACCGATGAAGCATTTATTGCGGCCAATGAGGCGCTGGAACAGGCGGTGCAAATGAACCCCAATGTTCCGCTAACGCTGGCCATGCTGGCCGATATGCTCTTCATCAGCTATCAGTTTGGGATGGATGAAACCGTGCTGGAACGGGCCGGCAACCTGGTCAAACAAGCCATTGCCCTGGACGCCCAATGCCAGCAGGCTCGTTTTGTGCGGGCCTATCTTTATGAGGTTCAGGGACAACGCGAACTGGCCCTGGCTGAAATCGAACGAACCATTCAGATCAATCCCAACAACGCGTTTATGCTGGCCCACAGCGGCATCTACCTGGCCCTTGCCGGCCAATGGGACCAGGGCGTTGCCCTCCTGAAAAAAGCGATGCTGCTCAATCCGCATCATGCCACAGTGTATTATCTGACGCTGGCCATGGATTATTACCGGCAGGGATTGTATGAGCAGGCGTTGATTGAAGTCGAACGATCCTACACGCCGCTGCTCTTTCTGGAACCCCTGATACGAACCGCCATTTTGGGGCAGTTGGGGCGGGCAAATGAGGCGCAGGCCGCGATGACGGAACTGCTCAAGCTACAGCCCGATTTTGTTCAGGATGGACGAGAACTGCTGTGGCGTATCCTGCTCAGAGAAGAAAATGTGCGGATAATCATGGAAGGCCTCTGCAAAGCCGGGTTAGAGGTGGAGTAGATCCCCGGCTTAGGACGCGTCTAGAAATAACCTCCGGGGGCTGCCGCTGAAATCCCGGCATGCGAAGTGGTGCTGGTCGCCTTCCGGAAGATGGAATCGGGAAGTTGCTTTTAGACGCGTCCTCGTAGAAGCGCCTTTCCCCCTGGTTGCCAAAGCGTCTGTTTGCGGGCACAATAGCGCATCATGACCACGCAACGAACCTTGACGCTCACCCAGGCCCGCAGGCTGGCCGTGGCCTGCCAGGGGCTGGCGGACCCACCGCCCGTCGATGACGCGCCCGACGCCGACCGCATCATGGCCGTCGCTCGCAACCTAGGCTGCCTCCAGATCGACCCCATCCGCGCGGTGGAGCGCACCCAGTATCTCGTATTATGGAGCCGGTTGGGCGCCTATGACATGGCCCTGCTGGACCAACTGCTCTACGACGACGGTCACCTCTTCGAGGGCTGGGCCCACTGCGCCTCCATCGTGCTGACCGAGGACTACCCTGTCCACGCCACCTGGATGCGCCACAACGCAACCCGTCCGTCGGACTCGAACGCCTGGATCGAGGCCAACCCGCGACTCCACCGTCACATCCTGGAGCGGCTGTACGCGGATGGCCCCCTGCCCGCGCGCGCGTTCGATGACCTGACCGAGACGCCCTGGCGATCCAACGGCTGGAACAACAATCGCAACGTGGGCATGATGCTGGACTTTCTCTGGCGGCGGGGCGAGGTGGCGGTGGCGCAGCGGCAAGGACGCACCCGCCATTGGCATCTGGCCGACGCGGTCCTGCCGGCCGGGGCGGAGCGTCAGCCGCTTCCCGAAGCGGAGGCGGTCTATCAGGCTGCGCAGACGGCCCTGCGTGCGCTGGGTGTGGCCACACCGCAGCAGATCAAAGAGCATTTCACGCGCAAGCGTTACCCGAAACTGCCCGCGATATTGGCGCGCCTGGAGGCGGAAGGACGTATTGTTCCGGTGCAAGTTGTGGGGGACGATGGCCTCTCCTTGCCGGGCGATTGGTTCGTCCACGTCGAGCGCCTGCCCCTGCTGGAACGCATCTGCAATGGCGGCTGGACGCCCCGCACCACCCTGCTCTCACCCTTCGACAACTTGATCGCCGACCGAGCGCGCACGGAACAGCTTTTCGACTTCCACTACCGCATGGAAATCTACACGCCCAAGGCCAAGCGCCAGTACGGCTACTATGTGCTGCCTATCCTCCACGGCGAGCGGCTGATCGGGCGCGTCAACCCCATCATGGATCGCAAGCGCGAGCGGCTGCTCGTCCACAACGTCTATGCCGAACCCCACGCGCCAGATGATCCCGAAGTCGGGCGGGCGGTGATGGCTGCCATCAAGGACTTGGCCGATTTTTTGGACGCGAAGGGCGTGGAGATGGCAGAGTCTGGCGCGCACGACGTCCCCGACGGTTGGCGTGCAGCGCTGTAGGTCACGCATCCTTGCGTGACGAACCCCCGGGATCGAGAAATGGTCGGTTGGCGAAGTCGTGCGGCAGGGATGCCGCACCTACGAAGGAGAACCCATGAACGACAGGAAACCCGGGATCGCCGTGGTCACCGGCGCCAGCCGGGCCGTCGGCATCGGCGCGGCCATCGCCCGCGCGCTGGCTGCGGCCGGTCACGACGTCTTCATTACCTACTACCGACCCTATGACGCGGCCATGCCTTGGGGCGAGGAAGCGACCGCTCCGGCCGCGCTGCTGGCGGAGTTGCAAAGCCTGGACGTGCGCGCCGCCGGCCTGGAGATCGACCTCAGCGAGCCGGACGCGGCCCCCCGTCTCTTCGACGCGGTGGAGGATGCGCTGGGCCCAGCCGCTATCCTGGTCAACAACGCCACCTATTCCACCAACGGCGGCATCGATGAGTTGACCGCGGCGCAACTGGACCGTCACTACGCGGTCAACCTGCGGGGCATGGCCCTGCTCTGCGCTGAGTTTGTGCGTCGTTATCCGGGCGGGGAGGGCGGGCGCATCATCAACATGACCTCCGGCCAGGGCGTAGGTCCCATGCCCGACGAGCTGGCCTACGCCGCCACCAAGGGCGCGGTCGAAGCCTTCACCGTCAGCCTGAGCGCGGGCGTTGCGGCCCGGGGGATCACCGTCAACGCGGTGGACCCAGGCGCGACCGACACCGGCTGGATGAGTGCGGAACTGCGCGCGCAACTGGCCGCAGAATCGCCCATGGGCCGGGTCGGACTGCCTGAAGATGCGGCCAAGTTGGTGCGTTTTCTGGCGTCAGAAGAGGCGGGCTGGATCACGGGGCAGATCATTCATTCGAGAGGGGGAGGGTAGATTGGGGAATTGAGGATTGAAGATTGAGGATTGGTGATCGGGGGAATCGGGGAGCTTCGAACATCCAATCTTTAATCCTCAATCTTCAATCCTCCCCTTCCTCCGCCAATTCCGCCCACGCATCCATGCTCTCCTCCAGCGCGGCCTGGACATTGGCGTATTCGACGCCCAGGGCTTGAATTTTGTCCAGGTCCTGGGCGTGGCTGGCCGCAGAGAGATCGTGCTCTAGTTGGGCCAGTCGGGATTCCAGCTCGTGGATCCGGTCCTCCATTTGCGCGATGGCCTTGGCCCGTTTGCGGGCCGCGTTCTGGCGCGCCCGGTCGGCCCGACGGTCCTCCCGGCCGGCGCTGCGGGTTTGGACGCTCTGGGCGCGCGCCGCTTCTCTGGCACGCTCCCGGGCCGCCAGGTAGGCCGCATAGGAGCCGGCGAAGACGTGGAGCCGTCCCTCCTCCAGGGACCAGATCTGGGTGGCCAGGCGGTCGATGAGGTAGCGGTCGTGGGAGACCAGGAGAATAGTCCCGTCGAAGTGCTCCAGCACCTCCTGTAACACCTCCTGGGCCGGGATGTCCAGGTGGTTGGTCGGCTCGTCCAGGAGCAGGAAGTTGGCCTGGTCCAGGGCCAGGATGGCCAGGGCCAGCCGGGCCCGTTCGCCGCCGCTCAGGCTGCCCACCAACTTGAAGACGTCATCCTTGCGGAAGAGATACTGGGCCAGGTAGCTGCGGGCCTCGCCAAGCATCATGTGCTTGTGCCCCAACAGTTCGTCCAGCACCCGGTTTTCGGGGTTCAGCTTCTCATGGGCCTGGGCGAAGTAGCCAATGCGCAAACTGGCTCCGAAACGGAGCTCGCCCGACAGGGGCTCGATCTGGCCCATGAGCGTGCGCAGGAAGGTGGT
>JAJRVT010000029.1 GCA_024277175.1 Chloroflexota bacterium
AAATGGAGTCACTATGGCGACGCCCTGCCCATGTGGGTGGCGGACATGGATTTCCGCTCGCCCCAGCCCATCCTGGACGCTATCTGCCGGCGGGTGGACCACGGCGTCTTTGGCTACACGTTCGACCTGCCGCCCCTGCGCGAGGCCGTGAGCGAGCGCATGTTGCGTCGCTACAACTGGCGGGTCTCGCCGGACGAGATCCTTTTTCTGCCCGGCCTGGTCAGCGGCGTCAACGTGGTCACCCGGGCCATCGGCGACCGGGGCGACGGTATGTTAGCGCAGACGCCCGTCTATTATCCCTTCCTGGCCGCGCCGGCCAACCAGCACCACGAACTCCACATCAGCCAGTTGCAGCGCACGGAGCGGGACGGCAATCTCTACTACGAGGTGGACTATGACGAGTTCGAGGCCGCGATCCGGCCCAACACCCGCCTCTTCATGCTCTGCAACCCCCACAACCCGGTGGGCCGGGCCTTCACGCCCGGCGAGCAGCGGCGCATGGCCGAGATCTGCGCCCGCCATGACGTGGTCATCTGTTCGGATGAAATCCACAGCGACCTGCTCATGGGCGACACTGTGCACACGCCCATGGCATCGCTGGATTCGGAGATCTCGCAGCGGACCATCACCCTGCTCGCGCCCTCCAAGACCTTCAATATCCCTGCCCTGGGCTGTAGCATGGCCATCATCCAGAACCCGGAATTGCGGTCCCGGTTCGAAGCCGCCAGCCGGGGGATCGTGCCCCATGTCAATGTGCTGGGCTTCTACGCTGCGCTGGCCGCATACACCGAGTGCGACGACTGGCTAAGCGAACTGCTAGCCTATCTGACCGCCAACCGGGATTTTGCTGTTGACTACATCAACAACCATCTGCCCGGCGTGCACACCACCGCGCCCGAAGCCACCTACCTGGCCTGGCTTGACTGCCGGGATGCGGGCATCGAGGGCAGCCCCCACGAATTCTTCCTGCGCGAGGCCGGGGTCGCGGTCAATGAGGGCGCCGCGTATGGGCCAGGGGGCGAAGAGTTCGTGCGTTTGAATTTCGGCTGTCCGCGGGCGACGTTGGAGGAGGGGTTGGGGAAGATGCGGCGGGCGTTGGCGGGATGATAAACTCCTCACCCCTCTGGATCAGTGGGATTATTAGAGTTGTTCCCAATTAAAAGTACTTCTCTGGTAAGCGCCAAAGCGCTACTCTGGCAGAAAGTTATTGAGGAACAACTCTATTCCACACTCACCACATACCCCCCATTGAGCGTCCCATCCACATCATCCACCACAACAAGATAAGTCCCGTCGGCCGGCGGGGTGAAGACCAAGCGCGCGTCCGCGCCGAAGGGGCCGCCGCCGCTGCTGTCGTCATACTCGTAGACGTCGTCATCCAGCGCGCTGATGATCAGTTCGGCGTCGATCAGTTCCGAGCGTACGGTGACGGTGACGGGACGCCCGGCCTTCAGGTCGATCAGGAAGACGTCCACATCCCCTGGATAGTCCAAGTTGCCGGCAAGGGTGGAGCCAACGGCGATGATCCGATCGTCATCCTCGTCCTCGAAGAGAGCCAGCTTGACGTTGGCCTTCAGGCGCACCTCGGCCGGGGTGGACTCATACTGCTCGACGGTCAAAAAGAGGGGACCCGCATAAACCGTGGTGGCGGACAGAATCTCAGTGCCGGTGATGGTTTCATCCGCAAGCGCGAGATACTCTCCCATCACATCCGTCAGGTAGAGGCCGATGTCGTTCTCGCTTGTGGCTTCGACCTGGAATGTGAAGTCCGGCGCATCCTCGACCACATAAGCGCGGGAGTCATAGAGGTTTTGCAGTTCAACCTTGGGCAAACGCCATCTGTACCGGGTGGGCAACATGCGCCGGCTCAGCCCGTCCACATTCTCGCCCGCGATCATGCCCTGGATGCGATGCGCAACGTCTGCGCTGGAGGTGGCGAAGGCGAACACTTCCCCAAACGCGCTGCCCGTCACACCGATGATCTCGCCCCTGGACGAGAGGAGGACGCCGCCGCTCTGTCCCCCCATGGTCGGGGCGTCAGTCTGAAAGTAAGTCACCCCGCTCTCTGGCTGCTGGCGCAGACGGGAGATGAGGCCGTGAACCAGGGCGGGCTGGGGAAAATGCTGGCTCTCGTTGGGGTAGCCAACCAGATAGACCGGGCTGCCAATGACCAGGTCCTCGCCATCGGCTAAGGGAATGGGGTCTTGCTCCGTCTCGATGGGCCCGAGCACGGCCAGATCCAGCATCAAGTCCCAGTCCATCAGGGGGACCTCGGTGTATTCGGCGCCGTCGGGGAAGACGATGCGCGCGTGATCCTGGGGCCACATGACATGCATATTGGTCACCACATAACGATCGTCCCCGTCCGCCACCAGGAACCCGCTGCCGGTGCTGTAGTCGGTCTCGATGTAGGCGACGGTGGGCGCAACCTGGGCGTAGATCTCGGCCGGCGTCAAAACCGTGGTCAATGACGCGGCCGGCAGCGTGGCGACAGGCGCGGGTGGAGCATAGTTGCCCGCGCCTGCCGTGCGCGTCTCCGGCTGCATCTCTGCGACAGGGGCGCAGGCGCCCAAGAAAAGAACGAAAACAAGCAGCAGCGCGCCTACAAAAAGACGAACAGACATGGATCACCTCGCGAATAATGAAGAGGAAAAAGGCGCGCAGATGGCGCAGATGCACGCAAATTTTCGCTGATTCACACTACACATCCAGCATCGACATGCCCACCATGGCGATCAACCCCAGGGTCATGTTATAAACTGCATGGGTGACCATAGCGGTGGTGGTGTTGTGACGCCTGCGTAGGGAGCCGAGGGCCATCCCCAATATAAAAACAATCAGGGTGGAAATGGTGAGGCCGTAGTTGCTGTGCAGAAGGGCGAAGAGCATGGACGTGAGAACGATCCCAAAACGGGGCTGAACCGCGCCCCGGAAGAGGGTTTCTTCGCCCAGGGCCGCGGCCGCGCCCAGGGTGAGAATGCCCAGCGGTGACGTGAAGAGGGGGCCGAGCAACTCCTGGGTCAGCGCATCCACATCCGCGCTGGGACCAAGCCCTATCGCGGCCGCCCCGGCTTCCAGCATCATGATCAGCGGCACCAGGGCCAGCCCCCAACCGACGCCGATCAAAATCTGGCGGGCGGTGGGGCGAACGACGCCCAGCCGGGTCAGGGCCGCGGGCCAGCGCCGGCGCGTCAGCCAGCCGACGCCGATCAGGGCCAACAGCGCGGTGAGCACCTGCTGCACCCAGAGCAGAATCATGACGCTGGCTCCCGTCTGGGCGGCCTGCTCCTCCAGGACATTGGTCAGGTTGCCCAAACCGATGCCCAGCGTAAAGGTCAGGTTGATCACCACCAGCATGGTCCAGGACAATGCAACGGCGTGGACCGGGCTTTCCGCGTCCATGGGAATGAAGCGCGCGATCAGCCTGCGCACCGGCGACGCCAGGAAGAGCATCCCCACCAGCGAGGGCAGCCACACGCCCACGCTGAGCAGGCCCGTAGATTCAAGGGGTATCGGGCTGGCGCCTCCCGAAAATTGGAAAAGTTCATCCAGCAACCCCGGCTGGGTTCTGAGGATGACGGCGATCAGTTGAACTGCGATCCCGAAAAAGACGCCGGTCAGATAAGTCAAAAAAGTCAGCGCATAGGCCGCCCACGCCATCGTCTGATAAGGTTCATCCTGCTCGCGGCGTCGCTCGGCCCAGTTGGCCAGCAACATGATCAGCAGCAGCGGCGTAAAGGTGAGCAAAAGTCCCGCCAGATCAGCCCAAGAGTCAGTCATTCGTAGTATCCTTGCAGAAAAAGCCTGCGCTAAGGTATGCTATAATGGTCAGAACGGTTGACCCATGCAGCTCTCCCCGGGTCGCCACAAGTCTAAACTGAAACAACCCACCCGGCAAACGGAGAGACGCCAGGCCAACAGCCTGTCCCGATTGACATCTCGCTTGATGGAGAGAACAATGAGCAGTGTAAGCGCCGTCACACCTCGAACATCAACCCCACGAACGGAACGCCCACCCTCTCCGCCGCCGGCCCTGAGGGCGTCACAGGCTGGGTCGATAAGGGAAGATCAGGCTCAGTCTCATGGTGGCAATGGCGCCGACGCCCAGGCGCCCTTGGCCGTTGTCATGCCAGTCGAGCGGGCCTATACGCCGGACTTCGATCTGACCACCCTCTCCTTAGATGAGCTCTGCGTCTCTGATGCGGTGTACAACCGGGAACTGAGCTGGCTGGACTTCAATTGGCGCGTGCTCCACCAAGCGCTGGACAAGCGCGCGCCGCTGTTGGAACGACTCAAGTTTCTGGCCATCACCTCCAGCAATCTGGACGAGTTCTTCCGCAAGCGGGTGGGCGGGCTGAAACGCCAGCAGGCCGCGGGCATGGCCAACCTGACCCTGCGCGGCTGGCCGCCCGATTTCCAACTGCGCCTGATCGCCAAAGCCGTCCGCCCCATGATCGACGCCCAAAGCGACTGTCTGCTGGATGACATCTTACCGGCCCTGGCCGAACATGGCCTACGTCTCTTCAACTATAAGGAGCTAAGCACCGCCCAGCGAGCCCGCCTGCGCGACTACTATTTGCGCGAGATCCACCCCACGCTGACGCCCCTGGCCGTGGACGCCGGCCATCCCTTCCCCTTCATCAGCAACCTGAGTCTGAGTTTGGGCGTCTTCCTGCACAACCCGGGCAACGATGAAACGCACTTCGCGCGGGTCAAGGTCCCATCCATCCGCCCCCGCTGGGTTTCGCTGGAAAACCCGCTGCATTTCGTCCCTCTGGAGCAGGTTATCATCAACAACCTGGACACCCTGTTCCCGGGGATGAACATCCTGGCCGCCTACCCATTTCGGGTGACCCGCAACGCGGATATCGCCAGGAACGAGGAAGAGGCCGAGGATCTGGTGAAGATGATCGCGGAGGAACTGCGCGAACAACGCTTTGCCCGTCTGGTGCGCCTGGAGGTGGACGAAGCCATGCCCGGCAACATGATTCAACTCCTCCAGCGCGAACTGCATCTGGACAATCTCGACACGTATCGGGTGCGAGGCCCCCTGGCGCTGGACGATCTCTTTTCGCTGGCGGACGTCAATCTGCCCCACCTGCTGTACCAGCCGTGGACGCCCCTGACGCCGCCGCGCCTGTCGGGGCTGGACGCACGCGAGCACCCGGAAGAGATTTTCTCCATCATCCAGCAGGGAGATATCCTTGTCCACCACCCGTACATCAGCTTCAACGCCACCACCCAGCAGTTCATAGAGGCGGCGGCGCGCGATCCCAAAGTGCTGGCCATCAAGCAAACCTTTTATCGCACCAGCGCCAACTCACCCATCATCGACGCCCTGATCCAGGCGGCGGAAAGCGGCAAACAGGTGGCGGTGCTGGTGGAGGTCAAGGCCCGTTTCGACGAGGCCCGCAACATCGAGATGGCGCGCAAGCTGGAAAACGCCGGCTGCCATGTAGCCTATGGGCTGGTGGGCCTCAAGACCCATACCAAGACGTCCCTGGCCATCCGCCAGGAACCTCAGGGCCTGGTGGCCTACTATCACATCGGCACAGGGAATTACAACCCCAAGACCGCCACCCTCTACACCGACATGGGGCTGCTCAGTTGTCGGCCGGATATCGGCGCCGATCTGATGGACCTCTTTAACTTCCTGACCGGCTACAGCCGTCAGACCGAATACCGCAAGCTGCTGGTGGCCCCGGTCAACATGCGCCGTCATTTTCTGGAAATGTTGGACAACGAGATCCAGCATGCGCTGGCGGGGAGGGAAGCGCGGGTGATCGCCAAGATGAACGGCCTGGAGGATCCGAAGCTGGTGCGCAAGCTGTATGAGGCCAGTCAGGCCGGCGTCAAAATTGATCTGCTCATTCGCGGCATTTGCCGTCTGCGCCCGGGCCTCCCTGGCATCAGCGACAATATCCAGGTCATCAGCGTCATTGGCCGCTTTCTGGAGCACTCGCGCATTTTCTACTTCCTCAACGACGGCGAACCCCGCTATTTCATCGGCAGCGCCGACTGGATGGAGCGCAACCTGAGCGAACGGGTCGAAGCCGTCACGCCCATCGAAGACCCGCGCCTGCAGGAGCAGATCGATATCGTCCTCAACGCGTCCCTCAACGATCAGCGCCTGGCCTGGGAAATGATGCCCGATGGCCGTTATCGTCAACGTCAGCCCCAGCCGGGCGATGAGAGCCTGGCCGCGCAGGGAACCCACGAAACGCTAATGCACTACACGCGCATCGCTACATCCCAACTGCAGCGCCACGGGTAGGTGCGGTTTGCAACCGCACAGCCCCGCTCACCAGATGTTCCGCTGTAAACGCAAAAACGATTTCTCGTCTCCGAGATGATTTTTCATCTCGGAGATCATGCGGCTGCAAGTCGCACCTACGACAGCTATACGAAAGAAAAGAGGGGAGAAGGCGGACGAATGCGCTGAACATTCGCCCGCCTTCTCCCCTCTTTCGCGACATGCATTACTTATGCGCGCCGGCTCAGAACGCTACATTTTCCATCGTTCAGGGAATCATATCCCCGACGGAAGCCCGCTCCTCCAGGAGTTCATCACCCGTGCGCTTGATCATGGCCTGATC
>JAJRVT010000404.1 GCA_024277175.1 Chloroflexota bacterium
GGCGTGAAGTAGTCCACGTCCACCGGCGGGTGGATGACCACGCTCTCCCGGCCATAGATGTCGCGGATGCGGGCCTGAACCGCGTCGCTGATGGCGATGAAGTGGTCCACCCGCTGGGCCGCGGCCCAGTCCCAGCGCCGCAGGGCCGCCAGCATGGGCTGGATGGCGGCGTTGGTCAGGCCGCCGATCTGCTCCCGCTCCCGGTACTGATCGTAGAGCCAGAGAAAGCGGGTGGGCGTCAGGCAATAGCAGACGTGGACGGCCTTGCGCCCCTGTCGCTCTGTGGTCACCCCGTGGCAGAAGCCGCTCTTGTTGCTGAGCACCAGGTCGTAGTCGCTCAGGTCCATGCGCTGAAAGGCCGCGGGATAGACGGGCAGATAGGCCTGATGGTGGCTGGTCACCCCGGGCAGCCGCTGCATGAAGCTGGTGCGGATGGGCCAGTCGCGATAAAAATCGGGCATGCGTTCGGGTGCGTACATGCTGGTGTAGACGGGCGAGCCGGGGAGCAGATCGACCAGTTCCTCCAGCACGTTCTCCGCGCCGCCAAGCTGGTTGAGCCAGTCATGGACCAGCGCGATGCGCGCGCCCTGCGCCCCGCTTTGCCCCTGCAATGCGCTCACGGCCGCCCAGCCTCGTTGGGGGTGGGCGCGTCCGCTAGCGTCTTCAATTCATAATCGATAAAGCGTTCGATCAGTAGCCGGTACATCTCCTCCACCAGATCGGGCGGCAGCCCCATTTCCTGGGCCCAGATCCGCCGTTGGGCCAGCACCGCCTGGTAACGCTGGGGAGCGCGCACCTCTTCTTCCGTCTGCTTGAAGCGCATGATGGCCTGTACGCACTCGAAACGAAGGCCAAGCGCGGTAATAATCTGACGGTCGATATCGTCGATCAGGTGACGGACTTCATCGATGGATTGGCAATCGTGGGGTGATTTCATCGGCGTTCGACCGGCGGTTCTTATGGTTCAGCATCATTCGCGTTCGGCAATTCTTCAGGATAGACCGCGGCTAGAGTGGATTGGGCTGATTTCCGCGGATTTTTTAGAAAAATCCGATTTGATCCGCCCAATCTGCTCAATCCGCGGTCTATCTAAATCAGGCTGAGCAATCACAGTTATTGTACCCCATGCGCGGAAGCGAACCAAACCCTGTGGAATGGAGCGCGACGTCAGGCTGGGCGGCGTTCGAACCGGGCCACAACCGGGATGGAACATCTTTTCCCTATGCTGAGGGGGCCAACGACGTAGCGTATTTACTATTCATAGCGCTGACCGGCGGCGGCCGGCGGCTCGGACAGGATGAACCCTGAGAGACAGGCCCAAGCCCATGGGCCACCCGAATTCGTCGCATATATAGTGCATGAAATGGAGTTGCCATGTATTCATTTGATATGACTTCCGAGCAGAAGATGCTGGTGGATACCGTCCATCGCTACGCCGAGAAGCAATTGCGCCCGCTCCTCCGGGAGGCGGAAGAGAATAAAGATGCCCCGAAGGATGCGATTCAAAGAGGCTGGGAACTGGGGCTGCTGCCTGGAAGCATCGAGGATCAGTACGGCGGTTTTGGCGAGTATTCGGCCATCACCAGCGCGCTCTATCTGGAAGAACTGGCCTGGGGGGACGTGGGACTGAGTCTGCACCTGCTGACGCCCAACCTATTCGCCCTGCCCATCTCCCTCTTTGGGAGCAAGAAGCAGAAGGAAACCTATTTGCCCGCCTTCTGTGACGAGGACTTCCCCAAGGCCACCGCGGCCATCATCGAGCCGGTCTACCAGTTCGACCCCGCGGAGCTGGCCACCACCGCGGAGAAGGATGGGAACGAGTACGTGATCAACGGCAAGAAAACCTTCGTTCCCCTGGCCAAGGACGCGGAACTCTTCCTGGTCTACGCCAACGAGAAGGGAACGACCCAGGCTTTCATCGTGCCGGCAGACGCTCCCGGCGTCAAGGTGGAGGATCGGGTGACCATGATGGGCGCGCACGCGCTGGCTGTCTACAATATGTCCTTCGAAAATGTGCGCGTGCCCAAGGCCAACCGGCTGGGTGGACTCAAGGGCATCCGCGTCAATCGCCTGCTGACGGTGAGCCGCATCAGCCTGGCGGCCATGGCGGTCGGGCAGGCCAAAGCCGCCTATGAATACGCCCTCAACTACGCCAAGGAGCGGGTTGCGTTTGGCGAACCTATCGCCCACCGCCAGAGCATCGCTTTCATGCTCGCGGAGATGGCCATCGAGATCGAGTCCACCCGGCTCATGGTCTGGGAAGCGGCCTATAAATTTGACCACAGGGAAGACGCCACCCGGGCGGCCTATCTGGCCAAGCAGTATGCGGACAAGATGGTGCTGGATGTGACCGATGGCGCCGTTCAGGTGCTGGGCGGTCACGGCTACATCCGCGAACACCCGGTGGAACTGTGGCTGCGCAACGGCCGCGGCTTCGTGACCTGGGATGGATTGGCGATGGCGTAGGTGACAAGGTGACAAGGTGACAAGATGACAGTCGTCGCTTCATTGGTCGCCCTGTTACCCCCTCATCTTGTCACGTTAACGATTGCGAGAGAAAAACACGTCCCCCGTTCCTATAGAGGAGATAAGAGATGCCGATTGAATTCAAGACGCCAGACGCCATCGAAAAGCAGATGCAGCAGGTGCATATCGTAGCTGAGAACGTAATGCGTCCCGATAGCCGCTATCTGGATGACCATGAACACGAACGGCCGGTGAAGTTCGTCAACATGATCTGGCCGCAGATGAAGCAGATGGAGGCCGCCAATCTCAAGGCCGCGCTTTCCCGGGCCGAGGCGAAGAACGGGAAAAGTGTTGCCAAAAATGGCAATGGCGCCGGCGCGGGCAAGCCCAGCATCGCCAACCTCACCCTCCTGCACATGATCGAAGAGCTTAGTTGGGGCGACGCCGGCATCTACCTCTGCATCCCGTCCAGCGCCCTGGCCGGCGCGGCAATCAACGCTGTGGCCACGCCGGAGCAACTGGAACGCTTCCTACGCCGCTTTACCGAGGGCGAACCCAAGTGGGGCGCCATGGCCATGACCGAACCCAACGCCGGGTCGGACACCAGCAATATCCAGACCACGGCCACCTTCGACGAAGAAGCCAACGAATGGGTGCTCAACGGCGAGAAGATCTTCTGCACCAGCGGTAAGCTGGCATTGGAAGAATCCAACGGACTGGTGGTGGTCTGGGCCACGGTGGATAAGTCGGCTGGCCGCGCCGGCATGAAGCCTTTTGTGGTGGAAGCCAACACGCCCGGCGTCACCATCGCCAAGGTGGAGGAGAAGCTGGGCATCCGCGCCAGCGACACGGTCTCCATCGTGCTGAACAACGCCCGTATTCCGGCGGAAAACATCCTGGGAGACGCGGAAGTGCGCACCGGCAAGGGGAACAAGGGCTTCAAAGGGGCTATGAAGACTTTCGACGCCTCCCGTCCCATGGTGGCCGCCAGCGCCATCGGCATCGGCCGCGCCGCCTTCGAGTTCACCCGGGACACGCTGGCCAAGCAGGGCGTGCGCATGGTATACAACAAGCCCCGTTGGAAGCTGACTTCCGTCCAGGCCGACCTGCTGGAGATGGAGATGCAGCTCAAGGCCGCCTGGCTGCTGACCCTGGAGGCCGGCGCGCTCCTGGACGCCAAGCAGGACAACAAGCTGCAATCCTCCATGGCCAAGGTCAAGGCCGGCAAGGCCGTCACCCACATCACCCAGAAGGCCGTGGAGTTGCTGGGTCCTCTGGGCTACAGCACCGAGTTGCTGGTGGAGAAGTGGATGCGCGACGCCAAGATCAACGACATCTTCGAGGGCACGGGCCAGATCAACACCTTGGTGGTCGCCCGCCAGATTTTGGGGTATACACGGTTGGAGTTGAAATAGGGGCGCGTCCGGGCTGAAGATTATGGGGGGCTGTCGTCTTGGCGACAGGCCCCTTTTTCGCGTTGCCCCTGTACGACAACATTTATGTTGTCCCAGGCTGGGCAAGGCCGGGCGCAGCTTCGCAACATGAATGTTGCGGTACAGGCTTGTACGACAACATTTCTGTTATCTCCGGCCCACCCAAAGCCCGTTTCCGGTTTATGACGCAGCGCGGCGTTGCTTGTGTTATCATTCGGAGTAGTGTACCATGGATGCAATGCGTTTGACGCCAGAAGGTGCAAATCTGTATGAGAAAAAGGACCATGACTGCTGTAACAAAAGGCGCAATCATCTGGGATCTGGACGGTACCATCGCCAGCACCGAGCAGGCCCATTTTGCGGCCTGGCAGGAGATCCTGGCCCATGAAGGGCTCGACTATTCATACGATCGTTTCCTGCACGATTTTGGTCGCAACAACGGCGAGCTGTTGCCCGAACTGCTCGGTCCCGACATCAGCCCGGCGCGTATCGACGAGATCTCCCGGCGCAAGGAGGCTGCCTTCCGACGCTATCTCCATCAGGGGTACGGCGTGCGCCTGCTGCCCGGCGTGCTGGATTGGCTGAAGCGCTTCGATGAGGCCGACGTCAAACAGGCCATCGGCTCGTCGGGGCCCATGGCCAACATCGTGGCGCTGGTGGAAAAGTTGGAGATCGGCGACTACTTCCACGGCCTGCTGACCGGGATCCGCCTGCCACGGGGCAAGCCCCATCCCGCCATCTTCCTGAACGTGGCCGCGGCCATCGAAACGGACCCCGCCCGCTGCATCGTCATCGAGGACAGCCTGCACGGCGTCGAAGCGGCCCTGCGGGGCGGCATGCCCGTCATCGTCGCCGGTCGGATCGTGGAGAGTCCTGGCTTGGCCGATCTGCTGGCGCGTATGCCTGAGCCTGAATGTCTCACCGTGGACGACTTGACCCAACTCACCTGGCCCCAGATCGAGCGTCTGTGGTCGGTTTAGGTGGGTTTTATTGGAACGCGGATTTCCGCGTTCCAATGACGCTCACCGAAGAATTGCCTCACCAGTACCGAAGAGGGGGATTCATGCCCGAACCGTTGCACAAACAAGCCCAAAGCGGCTATAAACCGGATATCAACCGCGTCCGGCGTATGTTCACCACCCGTGATGGTCGGGTGGTCAGGATGCGTCTTCTCCAACCAGAGGACGCGGATCTATTGATCGATTTCTTCCACCGACTCTCGCCCGAATCCCGGCGGCGGCGCTTTCACACCAACACGGAAGGGCTTTCCGAGGACTTCATCGCCGAGAACGCGCGCGAGTTGGCCAACGTGGATAACCTAACCCAGGGTGGCGCGGTGATCGCGCTCTACGAGGATGAGGACGGCACGGAGCACATCATTGGCTCGGCCCGCCTGGCGCGCCCGGCGGGCCAGCCGGATTCGCCCGAAGCCGAGGCCGCCATCGTTGTGCGCGATGACTTCCACGGCCAGGGTGTGGGCACCGAATTGCTGCGACGGATGGTGCTCCTGGCCAAGCAGATGAACGTCAAGACCATCATCGCCATCTTCGAAGCCGAGAACGAAGGCGCCATCCGCCTCTTCCGTGAACTGGGCCTGCCCACCGAAATCGACGTCAGCCAGGGCGAGACGACGTTGATCATGACGGTGCCTGAGTAGAGGGGTGAGTTGCAAGCCGCAAGTGGCGAGTGACATCCGCATCATTTGTCGTTCGTCATTCGTCACGTTTCATGTCTTCACGCATCGCGCCTCTGCAACGTCTCCGGCACAGTGAACGCGAAGACGCCGGATGCGGCCACGCCCACCAGGCCGATCACCAGCGCAGCCATGGATAGCCCCACCAGATCGGCCACGCCGCCCACGATCACGGGCGCGCCGGTGCGGCCGGAGTCGCCGATCAGCCGCCACATGCCCAAGAACTCACCCATGGCGTCGCGCGGGGCCAGGTCCGCGCCCAGCGTCATCATGGTTCCCGACCCCAACCCGTTGCCAAAACCGATGATCAGCGTGGCCGCGAGCAGCGCGCCGTAGCTGCCGGTCAGGGGGACCAGGGCCATGCCAATGCCCTGAATCAGGAAGCAGGGCACGATCGCGAACTTGCGTCCTACGCTGTCCATGATCAGGCCCGCGGGGTAGAACATGAGCATGTCGATGGCCGCGGAAAGCCCCATGATCAGGCCGATCTGCTGTACGTTCAGGCCGACAACGTCTGCGGCGTAGAGTGGGATGATCACGTTGCGACCGCCGCGGATCATGGCGGCCAGAAAGAGACCTACGCCGGCCGTGGAGAAGGTGCGCTTCTCCCGCCGCAGCATGGCGAAGAGGTGACGGGCGTGTCCCCTCATGCCGCCCCGGGGCGGTTCATAGATCCCGGTCACGTTCTCGGCGAAGAGGAGCGGGAAGAGCAGGGCCAAGCCGCCCAGCGCGCTGAAGAGGACAAAGGCCGTCCGGTACCCGTACGCGGCCGCAATCATCCCCCCCACCAGCGGCCCCACAAAGAAACCGATGCGGTTGATGCCGCCGAAGATGGCGATGGCGCGGCCCCGGCGATGGGTGGGCGGGACCGCGGCCAGATAGGCGTGGCGGGCAATGCTCCAGATGGCCATGCCCAGCCCGGAGACGAAGCCATAGACGATCAGTTCCGGGATGGAACGCGCCCAACTCATGGCCAGGGTGAAGAAGGTCAGTAGGCCGATGCCGGCCACCATGGATCGCCGCGGGCCCAGCCGCCCGAAGAGCACGCCCGCGGGCACGTCACCCATCAGCGAACCGAACCCCGCGCTGGCCAGCACAAGCCCCACCAGACTGTACGACGCCTGAAAGCTTTGGGCGTAGAGGGGCAACACCGGGATCAGGACGCCGGCCGCGAAGGCCAGGATCAGGGTGGGCGCGTAGACGGGCAGCGCAATGGGCGAGGCCGCGTGCAGACGGCGGATCATGGCCGCCAGCCTACATGCAGGGTGTGCAGCGCCAGCGCCAAGTACTCCATGCGCTCGTCGCCATGCCCGATGAGTTGCGTCGCGCACTCGCGGATGATGGTTTCGCCGGCGGCGTCGCAGTGGCGCTCCAGGGGCAGTTCGGCCAGGAGACGCCCCAACAGCGCCGCGCCCCGATTCGTGTCGCCGTGGGCCAGGGCGTCGATACAGGGTTCGATCAGGGCGGCCAGCGTATCGTCCAGTTCGCCGCTCTTCTTCAACTGTTTTTGGATGCTATCGACGGCCAAGGCCGCGGCCGTGCCCGGATCGGTGCGCATCTGGCGCGCCAGTTGGACGAAGTAGTGCTCGTCTCCATGCAGGCGGGCCAGGGCCAGGGCCACCTCCAAACGCGCGCCCTTGTTCTTGAACGTATACAGTAGCTTGAGCAAATCGTTGACGGCGTCGATCACGCCCAGTTTACCCAGGGAGGAGGCATAGGCCATCTGTAGCCCCCTGTCGCTTTCTCCTCGCAGACGTTCCAGAAAGACCGTCCCCATCTCTGTATCGCCCAGCGCCCCCAGCCCGCGGATGCACTGGGCCTGAATGGACCTGAAGGGAGAAGCGAGGGCGGCGCGCAGGTGCGGAATGGCCGCCGGATCGCCCATGCGCCCCAGCGCCCAGGCCGCCATCGCGCTCAGGGAAAGTTCGGTGCCGTTGAGGATCTCCACCATGGCCTGGATCAGCCGCTTGTCGGGGCGCATGCGGGCGATGGAGACCACGGCCTCCATGCGCACGTGGTAGCGCGGGTCATGTAGGGCTTCCACCAGTTCGTCTTCCGTCAGTCTGCTCTGGGACTCGCCCAGACGGGCGGTGACGGCCACCACCGCGGCTTCGTTGCGCGCAAACTGGTAGCTGACCAGGGAGCGCAGGGCCATGACGGGGTTGCCGCGCAGGAAGAGGCCTGCGAATTCCCCCACGCCATAGTCGGCGTCCGCGCGCACGGCCGCAAAGAAGAACGCAGCCAGGATCGGCAGCGCGGCGCTGAGGAGGAAGAGGGGCGTGTACGGGTCGATGGGGACGCCCAGGACTTTA
>JAJRVT010000405.1 GCA_024277175.1 Chloroflexota bacterium
CCAGCGGTTGGGGAGCAAGCGCAGCAAGTTCAGGTCGAACGCGCCCACCGCCAAGCCAATGACGACGAAGAGAAGCGAAGCGCCGGCAAAGGAAAATGCGACCGGGTAGCCTGTGAGCATGATGAGGAAAAACCCTACGAATAGGGCTATCGCCAGTAACTCAAGTGACATCTGTATTTACTCCCAAATACTTGATCAGGGATGGAGGGTCGGATTACGTCAGTTGGAGTCGAATACGTCGGGGATGGCGGCGATGTCGGGCACGCCTGCAAAAGCGTCCTCGTAGCCAAGCGCTTCGATGACTTCTTCGTTGCCGCGCAGGGCGGCGATATATTTGATGACCTGGGCTATAGCCTGCAATAACAGCGTCGCAAAGGCGAAAATGATCATGGTTTTGATGGGGGCTCGAGGCAAGCCGCTCGGGTCTGGGGACATCTCCCAGGTTCCCCAGCCGCCGCCGGGCAAGCGCCCCCAGGACATCATCACCGGATTGTATGCGACCCAAATGCCCACAATGCAGAATGGAATCAGGAAGAGGAGCGTGCCCAGCAGATCAACCCAGAGTTGTCTTTTGCGGGGCCAGCGCGCATAGAGCAAATCGACGCGCACATTGACATTGTGTTTAAGGATGTAGGGGAAGGCCAGCAGGAAGATGAGCGAATAAAGATACCACTGAAGCTCGATAAAAACATTGGATGAAAGGCTGGTTTCCATGAATCGTCCCAAATAGCGGACGACCACATTATAAAAGCCGATAGCGATCACCGCCAGCACCAAGAGGCCGGAAAGTTTGCCAAGAGCTTCACTGAACGCATCGATAAATTTAACAATTTTTAGCAGAAAGCGCATGATCTCACCCTTCGAACGTGGGGTTGGCGAAATACACGACCGGACTTTTAATCCAGGGGCGATGAGGAAATTCATCACAAAGGCGTAAGGACGCCATGTGTGTTTCGCGTCCCTACGTCTTTGTGATGAAAAAACCGTTTTCCCGATTTACGCATTCCCGAAAAAGCGAAGCGTTACTGGGAGATAGATCAGGAACCCTTGGTGCTTGCGTAGTCCATGTAGGACGCTTCGGCGAGACTATGCCATTTCTGGATGCTCTCGCGGAAAGCGGCCCATTCTTTGAAGATCGAGGCGAAATCTGTATCGGCGGCTGAGAACTCGTCGAACAGTTCGAAGGAGGCTTCTTCAGACGCGGCCATCACGTCGTCTGGGAAGGGCGCCAATTGTACGTCGGACTCACTCAGGAGTTGTTCGAGGGCTGCGGGGTTCTTGGCGTCGTAGCGGGCCATCATGATGGTGTTGGCTTCGTGGGCTGCGGTCTTCAGGATCTCCTGATACTCCTGGGGGAGCTTATTCCACTCGTTCAGGTTGACCTGGATTTCCAACGTCGGGCCCGGTTCCCACCAACCGGGATAGTAGTAGAATTTGGTCACCTTGTGGAAGCCTAGTTTTTGGTCGTCATAGGGGCCGACCCATTCGGCGGCGTCGATGGCGCCCGTCTGCAACGCCTGGAAGATCTCGCCGCCGGGGAGCACCTGCACGGTGACGCCCAACTTGTCCATGACCTTGGCGCCCAGGCCGGGGATGCGCATCTTTAGCCCTTCCATGTCGGCCAGCGACTTGATCTCTTTGTTGAACCAGCCGCCCATCTGCACGCCGGTGTTGCCGGCCGGGAACTGGATGACGCCAAATTTTTCGGCATACAACTGCTGCATCATTTCCAATCCACCCGCTTCGAAGAGCCAGGCGTTCTGCTGGCGATCGGTGAGACCAAAGGGCAGCGCTGTGCCAAAAGCGGTGGCGGGCGTCTTGCCGACATAGTAATAGGAGGCCGTATGGCCCATGGGCACAGCGCCCTGTTGAACCACGTCCAGCACTTCCAGGCCAGGGGCCAGTTCGCCGGCCGCGCGCGGTTCAATGGTGAATTTGCCCCCTGTCATCGCGGCCACGCGCGCCGCAACTTCCTGTGCGCCGCCGAAGATCGTGTCCAGCGCCAGAGGCCAGCTTGTGGCCATCTGCCAGTTGATTTCGGGCAATGAGGAATCCTGGGCAATCGCATCGGCGTTGGGCACCGGTGCGCCTACCTGGCGCGCACCGCAACCCGCGGCCAGGCCAAGGGCCGTGGCTGCAGCGGTGCGCGTCGCCACTGTTTGCAAAAAATTACGTCGATTCATATCATGCGCTCCTTAAAAATAAGTGTAGGGTGGTGGATAGAACAGGTCCCAACGTACAGAGGATAGCTGGACGTATTTTAACAGACTGGGGAAAGTTGTCAAATGGTATGAAGCCTTACCTTAGTTTTGCGTATCTTAGCATGGACGCCAGCGCCAGCCATGCGAGGAGTGAAGTCAACAGACTGGCGGCTAACAAAGGCGAATTTAGCGCAATCGGTGCGCCCATCTTCGCTGTGATCGCGGGGCCGATGGGGTGCGCAGCCAACGGCGCGTGCAGGAGCAGCACGGCGGGGAAGCCGTGCCAGATCGCGAAAAATTCGATCGCAATCGCAAGGGCTGCGTTGCGTTTTCTCTCGTCGTCAGGGGAGACCATGTCAGAAGGATCCATAGACGTTAGCCCTAATCCCAGGCAGATGGCCAGCGCGCTATAGAAGAGCCATAGTAACGCGCCGGCGCGCACATCCATCCGCGCCGCCAGCCAGCCCAGCCCCATAAAAGCAACCGGCCAGCTCAGCAGCGCCAGGCCAAACAAGCCGCGGCCCATGCCTGCAAGTATAGATTTCTCCTGCGCGTTCTTCCGTCTCGCCGCCGTCCACAAAGCGGTGACGCCCGCGACCGGAGCGGCCACAAGCGCAACGCCTCCCATCAGCAGAAGGGTGTTGAGCCAGCCGCGCCAATAGGTGACGCTCCCCAGCAGCGGGATAATTTGGGCCGGCCATGCCGGGTCGTTCAGGGCGGGCCAGAGCAGCGGCGTCAATATCCAGGCGAGGAGTAGGATTGTGGACAGCATGCCAACGACCGGCGTCCGGGACCTGGCTGGTCGGGATCGAGCCAGACGCGCTGCGGACGACCTGACGCCCAGGGCGAAGAGCAGTGCACCCATGGGCAGAGTCAGCAGCCCCAGCCAGACCAGGGCCGCGGCCGCGCCTGCGCGCCAGCTATGGTTGACGGCGATCAGTTGAAAGGTCCAGCTTGCCAGGGTCTGGGTGGCGTTGAAAGGTTCGCCGCCGGTCAGCAGCAGGGGTGTGGTCACGTCGGCTGCGGCGGCGTAGCCAGCCAGCGCGCCCGCGGCCAGCCATACATGTTTGCGCCGCGGCCACGCCAGCAGGAGCAGCGCCAGCAGGGGGGCGGCGCGCCAGGCTGACACCATGCCGGTCGCGGCCAGAGCCGCCAGCGGCTCCTGAAGCCGGGAGCCATTGCCTGTTAACGTCATGCGCCACAGTAGTGCAGCCAGCGGAGCCGGCGTCGCCAGGGGAATCAACAGCGCGTAGAGAAGAATCGCCCGGAATGGTCCCGCGTTTCTGATCGCCAACTGGGTCAGCCAGACGAAAACCAGCCCCAGGCCGGTTGCGACAGCGGTTGCAATCAGCGTGTTCTTGATCGCATTGCGGAAGAGATAGGCCCGGACCCACTCAAGCGGTGACGTCGGAGAATCCGCAACGATGAGCAAGAGCGTGCACAGCAGCAGCGCCGCCAGGCCCAGCGCGGCCAGGGCCACGCCGCTCAACGCCACCATCTCGGAACGGGATATGGGGGTTCGAGTTCGTTCTGTCTGCGATCGGGTCACGCCGGCGCATCCTCACCCGCGAGGGCGGTGGTTTGGTGCAGGGGCGGTTAAGATAAGTTGAGGCATTCCGGGAGTGGTGCCGGGCATGGTTTGGCGTGTGGAATCTCGCCGGCCCATTCCCGGAACGCCGGGCCAACTCAGTTTGAACGCACCTGATGTGATATATATGACGGAAGAATGGCCGCATTATAGCATAGACCGGGCCACAGGAGGTGAAGTCTCCTCCGTTTCTCTGGCGAAGATCGCCCTTCATTGCCACCTTGATCGGGGTGTGGTACAATCGGGTTCAATACACCCTCCAGTTTTAAGCCATTCTACACACGAGGAGAAGGGTGCGTTGCTTCGTTTCCGTTGTGCATCCCACGAACGAGCGTCATCTAAACACGCCAGAGGAGGCCGCGCGCTGCGTCAGGGCGGGTTTGTCGCCCTGTTGTTGCTGAGCCTGATGCTGTTTTCCATCATCCTGGCGCCGGCCAGGGTCGCGCGCGCACAGACGGCCTATGACGCCGTCACCGTCAAGCCCATCATCAACGAATTCGTCTTCAACCACACAGGCGAGGACATTCGTGAGTTTATCGAGATCTACGGTCAGCCCAACGCTGACTATCGCGCCTACACCGTGCTGGTGGTCAACGGTGACCCCGCGAACAACCCCGGTATGGTCAGCCACGCGTATCCGCTGAGCGTCACCAATAATGAAGGTTTCTGGACGACCCAGTTTCTTTCCCAGCAGATCAGCAACGGGGCCAACACCCTGTTGCTGGTGAGCAATTTCACTGGCAGCCAGGGCATGGACCTGGATTCGAACAACGATGGCGTGCTCGATGTCAGTCCCTGGAGTGAGGTGGTGGATGACGTTGCCGTCACCACCAGCGACCCCAACGCCCGGGTCTATTCGACCGTGCGTCTGAACCCTGGCTATGACGGCAACTCTTACCCAGTGGGCGGCGCTTCCCGCATCCCCAACGCTCAGAACACGGGTAGCGTCAACGACTGGTTGCGCAACAATTTCGAGGGGCAGGGGCTGGGTTGCCCGGCCTGCACCGGCATCGCCAGCACCAATGAGGCCGTCAACACGCCCGGCGCCGTCAACCAGCGCGGAACTGGACAGGTGACGCCGCCGGGCCAACAGCCCGTCATCAATGAGTTCGTCATCGACCATGTGGGGCCGGACACCAACCAGTTCATCGAAATCTATGGACAGGCCAATGCAAACTACAGCGGCGATTACACCCTGCTGGTGGTGGATGGAGGCGGGTTCGTCTATCGCACCTACCCGGTGGGCGTCGCCGACGCCAGCGGTTTCTGGCGCACGAGTTTTTTGAACAGCGAGATGCGCGCCAACGCCACCAACACCCTGATGCTGGTGCGCGACTACATTGGAAGCGTCAACGTCGACCTGGATCAAAACGACGATGGCACGTTCGACTTCACAGCCTGGAGCCAGATCGTGGACGCTATCGCGATTTCCGCCAACCAGGCTGGCGACCGCACGTACGCCAATGTGGTTCTCTACCCCGGCTTTGGCGGCGGTTCATCCCCGGTGGGCGGGGCCTCCCGCATCCCCAATGGCCAGAATACGAATAGCCCCAGCGACTGGCTGATCAACGATTTCGAAGGCCAGGGGCTGGGCTGCGCCCAGTGCACCGGTACGGCCAGCAATAACGAGGCCATCAACACCCCCGGCTACATGAATCAACGGGGGAGCGGTCCCACGGTCACGCCGGTGACGCCCACGCCCCCTGTGATTTACCCGACGGTGACGCCAGCCGTTCCCACAGCCATCCCGCCCATCCCCGGCAACTGCGTCAATTTAATTCGCAACTTCAGCTTCGAGAGCAATGGCGAATGGACTTTGGGCCAGGATCCGGTTCCGCCCCGCTATTCGGGCGATCAGCGCTACAGCGGGTTGCGCTCGCTCTTATTGGGCAACCCGCCTGGATCCGGCAGCCAGAACAAGGTCAGCTACTCGTCGGCCCGCCAGTTGGTCACCCTGCCGCCGGATGCAACTACGGCTTACCTGCGCTGGTGGAGCCAGGACCATTCTCAAGAGGGCGCGTCGGACTCGCCTAACCGTTTCCAGGATCGCCAGGAAGCGATCCTGCTCAGCCCCAATTTACAGACCCTTCAGATCGTGTCCAGGGAACGGCGCAACACCGCGGCCTGGCAGGCGAAACAGACTGACCTGACCGGCTACATTGGTCAGAGCTTTTACGTCTATTTCAACACCTTTAACGATGGCAATGGCCAACGCACCTGGCAGTATCTGGATGATGTGCAACTGCTGGCTTGCTATCCTGACGGCTATACGCCTGCGCCGCCGCCCGTGGTCCCCACCATGGGTCCGCCGGTCCAGCCGCCGTACCCCGTTTACCCAACCGCGCCGATCTATCCACCGCCGTGCACCGCGCCCACGCCCTGTCTCCCACCCACCTATCCCACGTCCACGCCTGATTTCGTCATCGTGACGCCCGTGGTTCTCCTGGGAACGGAGGCGCCGGCGCCGGTGGCGTCATCGACCGCTGGCGACGTCACGCCGATTTCTATCCCAGCAGGGCCGTCGACGGCCATTCCGGTTCAGCCAACCGTTGCGCCGCCCGCGACCGCCACCCTGTGGCCCACCGCGCTCCCCGCTGCCACGGCAACGCCTCCGGCCGCAACGACAGCCATCTCCGCCGAAGCGGAGATGGCCCCGCGCACGCCGTCAGGTCAGGAGCGATCGGAAACGCCCTCCGCGGTCGCAACGTCGTCCCCTATGCTTACGCCGGATCAGGGCCTTGCACCACCGAGCTGCGTGGAATTGGTGCGCAATGGCGGTTTCGAGACTGTCGGTGCGGCCTGGGTGTTGGTCGCCAATGAGGGGGAAGCCACCTACGCCACCGAGATCGTGGCTAACGGCGAGCAATCCATGCGTATCGGCCTCACCAGCCCGAGCGACAATCCGTACGAGAGTTTTATCGAACAGACCATTGATCTGCCCGACGCCTATGGCAGTATCGTTCTGACCTACCGCTATTATCCGCTGAGCAAGGCGAAGGAGCAGGAGAAGGCGACCAATAATCAGATCGTGGATATCTACGACAGCCTCACTGGCCAACTGGTGCGCCGGCTCATGTATACGTTGCGCAACGAACAGAAATGGCTCACCGGAGAATCCGATCTCACCGCGCTGGCCGGGCAAAAAATCCAACTCCGCTTCTCGGTTATGGACGGCGGTAAGAACGGCACAGCCATGTATGTGGACGACGTCTCCATCCTGGCCTGCAAACCGCAACCCTCGCGCGGGGGCGGAGGCGATTTCGCCATCGCTACGCCCACGGAGCCGGCGGCAAATCTAAAGTGGTTTTTTGACAATAACCAGGCGCCGGGCGCGTCGCCTTCCGGGGAGGCGCCGGGCGGCAACCCCTTCAGCCGGCTGGGCGTCCTGGCGGTCATGTTCAGCATTCTCGTCATCATCGGGTTGGTCATCTGGTGGATCGCACGCGCCTTCCGCCGTCCTTGATATAGTCGCGGTTCGTAGTGCGCGCTTCAGTGTGGTTGGCGGCGGGACTGCGTTAAAGCGCACACTACAAACTTGCACTCTGTAATCATGGCTGCATATTCAACGCAGATCATGGAGTATTCTAAAGAGTAGCGCTGATTCGTCGGCGCTATTTCTATGTCAGCCACCTGGGAGATGGCCCAAAACACAAGGTGAGCCCATGTTTGATCACATCATCAACCCGGCGGGAGACGATTCCGCCGTATCGCCCTCCGTAGCGGACGCCCCCCTGCGTTGCATGGTCTACGGCCCGGGTTCAGCGCCGGATGGATTCGAAGCCCTGGCCGGGGAATGGAATGCCCTGCTTCGTCGCAGCCGCGTCAACACGATTTTCCTGACCTACGAATGGCAGACCGTCTGGTGGGAGGTGCTGGGGCGGGGCGAGCTGTGGATCGTGGCCTTTCGCCGTGGGAATGATGACGAACTGGTGGGTATCGTCCCCCTTTTTCTGGAACTGCACACCGAGGGCAAGTGGGCCGGACGGCGTCATTTTCACCTGGTCGGCTGCATTGAAGTCAGCGACTATCTCGACTTCATCATCGCGTGCGGTTGGGAGGCTCCGGTCTACGCCGGCCTGCTGGACTGGCTGCGCAGTCCAGCCGCGCCGGACTGGGATGGCATGGATCTCTGCAACCTGCCTGAAGAGAGCATCACCTACGAACTGCTCCCCCCCCTCTTCCAGGAGGCGGGCTACCAGGCGCAGGTTTTTGACGAGGACACCGCCCCCCAGTTTCCGCTGCCCATGCGTTACGAGCAGTATCTACAAGAACAGGTGAGCAAGAAGCAACGTCACGAGATCCGGCGTAAACAGCGCCGGGCCGAGCGGGAGGCGGACGTCCGTTTCTACATCGTGGGCGGGCCGGTTGGGGATCCCAGTGAATTCGACGACATGGAGCGCTTCGAGGCTGAGGTTCATGACTTCATTGCACTCCAGCAGGCCAGCGCCGCGGACAAGCGCGCCTTCATGACGCCGGAGATGCAGCGTTTCTTCGTCGTCATGGCCCGGCGTATGTTCGAGGCTGGCTATCTGCGTCTCTGCTTTCTGACCTTGGACGGAGAGAAGGCGGCAGCGCTTTTTGCGTTTGAGTACGAACGCCAGTTTTTGTTGTATAATTCCGGCTATGATCCCGACTCGCACGCCCAACTCAGCCCTGGCTGGGTGCTGCAAGCTTATTGCATCCAGTACGCGATCGTAGCGGGCTGTCGAAAATTCGACTTCATGCAGGGTGACGAGGAATACAAGTATCGTTTTGGCGGGTGCGATTATCGGGTCCTGCGCGTCATCGTGCGGCGGGAGATGGGGTAACCCCTCCTTTGGCGCAGAGGCGCGGGGACACAGAGGAATGCCGAATTGTACAAGACGAAATAGAGAGTAACGAGAAGGATGAAGAGCAACGGTTCGGGAACAAAAAAAAACTCGGAGGATCTCTTCGATTGGGATTTCGAGGTTGGCTCATCCACATTGTCAGATCAACAGGGCAAGCAGGATAAGGACTCGCCGGCCGAGCCGCGCCGCGAGGACGCGGACGAAGCGCGCACAGGTCGGCAGCGCGCGGCCGACGGCGCCTATCGTCCCGAGTATGGCCGGCCGCCGCGACGGCCGGCCGCCGAGCGTGAGAACGCGTTCAACGCCATCGCCTGGCTGCTGGAAGGAGCCACCGGACTGATGGAAGAGTTGCAACACAATGATCTGGGGCTGTCCGAGGAGTTTTGGATCCACGCCTACGCCGCGCGCCAGGAAAGTTTGCTGGCCCTGCGCGCGGCGCTGGACGACCTGATCGAGCGCAGTTCTGTGGAGCGACAGAAGCAGGCCGAGCGCGCTAAACGTCGTCAACGACGGGGCGGGATCGATATCGAGTTTTGAGGATAGAACGCGGATTCGGCGGATTGAATGGAAACAGCCGGATTTTTCAGAAAGAATCCGTGAGAATCCACCCAATCTGGTGAATCCGCGTTCTATTTGGTCGCCTACTCCTCCGTAATCACGATCTCATCGATCGTATCCTCGGCCGTCAACGCCGTCAGCACATCCACGCCATCCACCACCTGACCAAAGAAACTGAAATCGGCATTGGCCTCGACCGGCGGGTCGATGAGTGCGATCAGCAACTGGCTGCTGCTGTGCAGGATCGGGTCGCTGGCGGTGGCCTGGGAGGGAATATAGGCGACGGACCCCACAGCCGGGATCACGTCCAGATTGGTTTCGGCGTCGAACTGGTAGCCGGCGTCGCTGGTGGGCTGGTTGTCGGGTGAGCCGATGATCACCACCTGGCCCGGCGTCACCTGGTTGACGGGCGTGCCGTCATAGAAGCCCAGGTTGGCCAGCGTCACGAAGTTGTTGACCGCCTTGGGGGCCTGTTCGGCCTCCAAGGCCACCACCATATCGCCTTTGCTGGTCTTGATGGTGGCCGTATAGGTTTTGGAGGGGTCGATGGTCATCTCCGGCGGGGCGTTGAAATAGTCCACCCGTTCTTCGGGCGTCAACTGGGCCAGAGGCCGGTCGCCGTTATCTTCCATATTGGTGGGCGGGAAGGGCGTGGGCGTGGGCGGCAGGGGTGTGGGCGTGGGCAGCAGACTTTTATCGCCCTCTTCAATGGTGATGGACTCGATGAGATCGCCTTCGAAGTCAGGGGCCTGGTTGGGATCCCGGCGGGTCAGTTCGCCCAGCACTTCGTTGCCCTCGATGACTTCGCCAAAGATGGTGTGAAGGCCGTTGAGCCAGTCAGTGGGCGCGAAGGTGATGAAAAACTGGCTGCCATTGGTGCCGGGGCCGGCGTTGGCCATGGCCAGCAGACCGGGGCGATCGAAGCCAAGACCGGGCGCGAATTCATCTTCGAACGTATAACCGGGACCGCCCGTGCCCGTGCCCGTGGGATCGCCGGCTTGGGCCATGAAGCCGTCCAGGACCCGGTGGAACGTAGTGCCGTCATAGAAGCCCTGGTTGGCCAGGAAGACGAAGTTGTTGACCGCTTTGGGCGCGCGGTCGGCGAACAACTGCACCTTGATATCGCCCTTCTCAGTCTTGATGGTGGCGTAATAATACTTGCTGGGGTCGATGGTCATTTCCGGCGGCGCGTCGTACATGTCGGCGCGTTCGGCCGGCGCCAGAGCCGCGGCCGGCCGGTCGCCGTTGGTCTGGGGGATGGTGGCGGCGGACGTTGTCTCTGTGCTCGTCTCGGTCGAGGCGACTGCGTTTTCCTCCGCCGGCGCGGACGTGGCTTGCGCTTCGCCTGTGTTCTCGTTCGCTGCCGGCGAACCGCAAGCGGCTAAAACGACAATAGCCAGGGTCAACGCTGCAAGCAACAACGGTCGCTTCCAGGCCACCCCATCGGTAGAGTGTATAAAACGATTCAAGGAATCCTCCTACATAGCGTGTTTGGTCGTCGTGGGTAAAATGGGATCTTTTGGAATTCGGGGGAAACCGTCACCTTTTTGGACAATCTTCGGGGATGAAAGGGTGGCAATACTGCTTTGAAAAACAGATACGAATTACACGAATTTTTTCATCCCCTCTGGGGGCGGGTGGTGACATGAATGTTCTTTCAGGAAATTTTATCTCCTCCCTGGACTCCTGAAGAACCGTAAAATACAAAACGAGTGGATATTGAATTAAGCTTTGACGGCCTGTAAATAATCTCCATTATCTATCAAATACCTTAGCCTCAGATGAAGCCAGGCTTAAAATCGATGAATCACGTCTGGGTAACGCCACCATGATGGAATTCCAGCCACCAGAGGCTGTAAAGGGCTACGGTCAGCGCGGTCAATCCGACGACCAGGGCCTCGAACAGCGTCGCCTGGGTAATGAAGATCGCAGCCAGACCGGCCCCGCCCGCGATCAGGTAGCAGAGCAGCACGGCTTCGCGGCGGCTGCCGGTCAACGCGGCCAGCCGATGGCTGAGGTGATCCTTGCCCGGTGTGGTCAGGGGGTTCTTGCCCTGCCGCAGCCGGCTGATGAAGACCAGGGTGGTGTCGAAGATGGGCACGGCCAGCACCAGCACCGGGATCATCCAGGTCACTGTGTTGCTGTTGGAGGGGAAGCGCAACTTGATGCCCACCGCAGCCAGCAGGAAGCCCAGAAAGAGGCTGCCGGCGTCGCCCATGAAGATATGGGCCGGGTTCCAGTTGTAGAAGAGGAAGCCCGCGCACGCGCCGGCCAGGGCCGCGGCCAGCGCACCCACCAGATACTGGTCGCTCATGGCGGCCAGCAGGGTGAAGTAGATGGCCGCGATCATGGCGATGCCGGC
>JAJRVT010000406.1 GCA_024277175.1 Chloroflexota bacterium
CCCATGGGCTACGATGTGGGCGCGGTGCTCCAGAACCTGGTGCTCAACTACCTCTCCCACTTCGCGCACACGCCCGATCCCGAAGTCCGGGGCGATTACCAGGGCTGGGTGTTGCAGACCATCCGCGACATCTGGACCCAGTTCGCGGCCAAGTTCGAGCAACTATGGGTGGAGAACGTCCGCCCGGAGAGCGAGTTGATGCCCCTGGGCTACTGGGATTTCCCCGGCGGAGAGGAAGCCTTCGCAGAGTACCGTAAGCGCACCCTCCAGCATATCCTGGAGGAGACGGCCGGCCACGGCGGCGTCAAGTTCCTGCGTCGCATGATGGGCATTGTCAGCGTGTGGGATATCTCCAGCATCGAGGACCCGGAGCAGCGAGCCGCAGTCGAACGCATGGCCATCCGCATCGGCCGGCGCTGGCTCATGGAACGGAAAGAGATCACGAGCGTTGAGGATTTGATTGGGATTGTTTTGGAAGAAAGCGTGAGAGACTAAGAGATTGGAAGATTGGCGATTCCTCGACAAGTCTCCAATCTCCCAATCTCTCGCATTACGGACCAACCAGTTAACAAAAATTTTTCAAAAGGAGTTGCACAATGTCTTGGGGAATGGAAAACAGACTGTCACGAATTATTCGACCGGATGGCCACACGCTGATGCTGGCGGTGGATCACGGCTATTTCATGGGGCCGACCACCGGCCTGGAGGCGCTGGGCGAGACGGTGAACCCGCTGCTGCCCTATGGGGACAGCCTGATGCTGACCCGGGGCGCGCTGCGCCAGTACATCTCGCCCCAGTTGGACACGCCCATCATCATGCGCGTGTCGGGCGGCACCAGCATCCTGAACAAGAACCTCCTCCATGAGGGGATCACCGTCTCCATGGAGGACGCTATCCGCCTCAACGCCACCGCGGTGGCCTTCTCCATCCTGGTGGGTGCGGAGTTCGAGCGCGACACCCTGCTGGCCTTCACCCAGGTGGTGGATGAAGCCGAGCGCTATGGCATCCCCACCCTGGCGGTGACTGCGGTGGGCAAGGCCCTGGTGCGGGACGCCAAGTACCTGAGCCTGGCCTCGCGCATGGCCGCCGAGTTGGGCGCGCGCATCGTCAAGACCTACTACTGCGAGAACTTCGAGCGGGTGATCAACACCTGTCCGGTTCCGGTGGTTATTGCCGGCGGCAAGAAGATCCCGGAGCACGACGCGCTGACCCTGGCCTACAACGCCATCCGGTCCGGCGCGGCCGGCGTGGCCATGGGCCGCAACATCTTCCAGTCGGAAGCGCCCGTGGCCATGATCCGCACCGTGCGCGCCATCGTCCACGATGGCATCAACGACGCGGAAGCCAAGGAGATGTACGAGGAGATCAAGAACGCGTAAGGCATAGAACGCGGAAAAAACGGATTGGGCGGATTTGCGCGGATAAAAACAAATCCGTGTAGATCCGCCCAATCCGTTTTTTCCGCGTTTTACGCCCTTTTCATTTCAAAAGGAGAAAAACTCATATGCGCGTTGCCATGTATTACAACAACAGCGATGTACGGTTGGAAGAGTTACCCAAGCCCAGCGCCGGGCCGGGCGAACTGGTCATGAAGGTCATCAGCAGCGGCATCTGCGGCTCCGACGTCATGGAGTGGTACCGGATCAAGAAAGCGCCCATCGTCCTCGGCCACGAGGTGACGGGCGAGATCGTGGAGGTGGGCGAAGGCGTGGAGCGCTTCAAGCTGGGCGACCGGGTGGTCGTCACCCACCACGTGCCCTGCAACACCTGCCACTACTGCCTGGCCGGTCACCACACCCTCTGCGACACCCTCCACTCCACCACCTTCGATCCGGGCGGTTTCGCCGAATATCTGCGTATCCCCGCCATCAACGTGGACCGGGGAACCTTCCTGCTGCCACCCGAGGTCTCCTACGACGTGGGCTCGTTTGTGGAGCCGCTGGGCTGTGCGGTGCGCGGTCAGCGGGTGGCCAACGTCTCGCCCGGCCAGAGCGTGCTCGTCCTGGGCAGCGGCATGTCCGGCCTGCTGCACATCATGCTGGCCAAGGCCTACGGCGCGGGGCGCATCATGGCCACGGACATCACCGACTTTCGTAAAGAAGCTGCGGCTAAATTCGGGGCCGACCACGTCATCGACGCCCGGGACGACGTGGCCGCGCGCGTCCGGGAGATCAACGGACGGGGGGCGGATGTGGTCATCGTGGCCACGGCCGCGCCGCCGGCCATCGGCCAGGCCCTGGCCGCGGTGGATCGGGGTGGGACGGTTCTGCTCTACGCGCTCCACAACCCGGACGTGAGCTTCGATCTCAACCCGCGTGAGTTCATGCTCAAGGGCGTGACCCTGGTCTCCAGCTACGCCGCGGCCCCCGTGGACCTGGAGCTGGCCCTGGAACTGCTACGTTCACGGCGGGTGCAGGTCGAGGAGCTGATCACCCACCGCCTGCCCCTGGAGAAGACCCAGGAAGGCTTCCAACTGGTGGTCAAGGCCCAGGATTCGTTGAAGGTGATTGTGGATCCGACTATGTGAGGAGAAGGGCGAAAATTGAGGATTGAAGATTGAAAATTGGGTGGCGGGAGAGATTGGAGATTGGTCAGCCGCAACGGCTAATCTCCAATCTCCTAATCTCTTACCCTCAAACGAGATCAACGCATGACGACTGGCAAGAAGGTGAAGTCGATGGGGATGTCCTCCAGGCCGCTGATCTCTACGATGGCCAGATCGCTGGGGCCGTTCAGTTGGGCCTGCAAGGGGTTCACGGTCGGGAAGTCCGGTGAAGTGATGTCGCCGGCAACAAAGGCTTTCTTGCGCCCCTGCCCATCCTCGCGGACGGCGATCGCATATCCACGGTCCACCTTACTCCCGCCTATGGGCTGGTAGTAGACGATGCGCCCGATCCGGGTGAGGACCATGACCACGATCTCCTTGTCGCCGCCGGAGCCGCTCCGGCCGGTGACGTAGGCGAGCCCGTCATCATCCACGGCGATACCGCCTTCGCCGCCTACATTGGTCTCCACCTCATATTCGGTCTGATAAAGCAGAGCGCTGGCGTCGGCGTGCAACTTGAACACGCCCTCATGGGTGCTGATCACATGGGCGTCGCCCTGGGCGTCCACAGCGATGTCCACCCCATTGTTGGCGCTTCCCCGATTGAAAAAGGTGCTATAGACGAGCGCGCCGCTCGTCGACAGCTTGACCACGATGGCGTCGGCGCCTGCGCCCGAAAAACGGGTGGGCTGGACCACACCCGGCGTCATGGCCAGGTCATCGCTGGATGAACGCCCCGTGACATAGG
>JAJRVT010000407.1 GCA_024277175.1 Chloroflexota bacterium
ACGTTATCGTCTCACCAGCGACCTTCATTCACACAGATAATCAAACAGATCAGATCGGTCGTCCGATCATCACTGAAACAAGCGCATCACCTAGCCGCCATGCTTGATGGTGACCTGAGCAGCGGCCAAGCGAGCGATGGGCACCCGGAAGGGGCTGCAACTCACATAATCCAGACCGGCCAGATGGCAGAACTCGATGCTGTCCGGGTCGCCGCCATGCTCGCCGCAGATGCCACACTCCAGGTCGGGACGGGTCTCGCGCCCCAGGTCGACGGCCATCTGCACCAGCTTGCCAACGCCCTTGCGGTCCAGGTGCTGGAAGGGATTGGACGGCAGAATGCCCTCTTCCACATAGGTGATGAGGAATTTGGGTTCGGCGTCGTCGCGGCTCATGGCGAAGGTGGTCTGGGTCAGGTCATTGGTGCCAAAGCTGAAGAATTCAGCTTCCTGAGCCATCTCATCTGCGGTCAGGGCCGCGCGCGGGACCTCGATCATGGAGCCGTACTGGTAGTCGACCGTCGTGCCGGCCTCTTCGAAGACCTCGGCCGCCACCTCTTCGACCAGTTCGCGCAGGACCTTCAGTTCGTTGACGTGACCGGCCAGCGGAATCATAATCTCCGGCTTGACGTCCACGCCCTCGCGCTTGACGTTCACCGCCGCCTCCAGGATGGCGCGCACCTGCATGGCGCTGATCTCCGGCATGATCAGGCCCAGGCGATCGCCGCGCATGCCAAGCATGGGGTTGGATTCGGCCAAGGCTTCCACCCGCTCCAAAATATCTTCCTTCTCGCGCACTTCAGCCAATGCGCTGTCGATCTCGCTCAGCGTATGGTAGTGCTGCAAGCGGACCTTGAGATCGGCTAGGTCAGTCACCAGTTGGTCGTGGGAAGGCAGGAACTCATGCAACGGCGGATCCAGCAGGCGGATGATCACCGGGTAGCCATCCATGGCCCGAAAGAGGCCCTCGAAGTCACTGCGTTGCATGGGCAGCAGTTGATCCAGCGCAGCCACGCGCCGGGACTTGCTGGTCGCCATGATCATGGACTGGACGATAGGCAGGCGGCTTTCCTCGAAGAACATGTGCTCCGTGCGGCAAAGACCGATGCCGGCGGCGCCGTAGCGGCGGGCCCGCTCCGCGTCCTGAGGGTAGTCGGCATTGGCGCGCACACCCAACTTGCGCACCTCGTCGGCCCAGATGAGCAGCGTGTTCAACTCCACTTCTTTGTCGAAATCAGGCTCCTGGGTGTCGAGCTGGCCCAGGAACACTTCGCCCGTGCCGCCGTCGATGCTGATCCAGTCGCCCTCGCGAACCTCGATGGGTTCGGTCTCCGTCTGAATCATGAAGAGACGCTGATCGATATTGATGAGCAACTCCTCGGCCCCGCAGACTGCCGGCGTGCCAAACTGGCGAGCCACAACCGCAGCGTGGCTGGTGGCCCCGCCGCGGCTGGTGAGGATGCCCTGGGAGGCGATCATACCATGGACGTCGTCAGGTTTGGTTTCGGGCCGCACCATGATGACCGGCTTGCCCTCGCTGGCCCACCGCTCGGCGGTGTCGGCGTCGAAGACAGCGTAGCCCACGGCCGCGCCGGGGCTGGCGTTGACCGCTTTCTCCACCAACCGCCTGCCGTCCTGGGTCGCCTGCGCTTTGATGGAACCGCTGAAATGGGGGTGGAGCAGCATATCGACCTGTTCCGGCTCGACGCGCATGAGGGCCTCTTCTTTGGTGATCAGCCCTTCCCCAACCATATCCACTGCGATCTTGATGGCTGCGCGCGCCGTACGCTTGCCGTTGCGGGTCTGCAACATCCACAGCTTGCCCTGCTCGATGGTGAACTCCACGTCCTGCATATCCCGGAAGTGCTGCTCCAGTTTGTCACAGACCTCGAGGAACTGGGCGTAGACTTCCGGCATCTCCTCGCCCAGCTGGGAGATGGGCTTGGTGTTGCGAATGCCCGCCACCACGTCTTCGCCCTGGGCATTGACCAGATAGTCGCCGTAAAGCTCCTTGACGCCGTTCACCGGGTTGCGGGTGAAGGCCACGCCAGTGCCGCTATTTTCGCCCATATTGCCGAAGACCATGGTCACGATGTTGACCGCGGTGCCCAGGTCATGACTGATGCCGGTGGCGTTGCGATAGTCCATGGCGCGCTTGCCGAACCAACTGTTGAAGACCGCGCGGGTGGCCATTTTCAGTTGTGTGTAGGGGTCCTGTGGGAATTCGGCGTCGGTGTACGACGGAATCAAATTCTTGAAACGCTCTGTGATCTCGCGCCAATCCTCGGCGGTCAGCTCTGTGTCATCCTTGACCCCGCGCGCTTCCTTGGTTTCTTCAATGATCGCCTCGAAGGGTTCGTCCGGCACGCCCATGACAACCGAGCCAAACATCTGGACCAGGCGACGATAGGAGTCGTAGACGAAGCGAGGGTCGCCGGTCAGTTCGGCCATGCGGCGGGCGGTTTCATCGGTCAGGCCCAAATTGAGGACGGTGTCCATCATGCCGGGCATGGAGAATTTGGCGCCAGAGCGACAGGAGACCAACAAAGGATTTTCCACGTCGCCAAATTTCTTGCCAGTCTGCTTCTCCAGCCGGTGCATGGCCGCGACTTCCTGCTCCCACATACCGGGTGGGAAGTTGCGGTCGTATTCCATATAGGCGTTGCAGGCCTCGGTCGTCACAGTGAAGCCAGGAGGCACAGGCACGCCGAGTTTGGTCATCAAGGCCAGGTTAGCTCCCTTGCCACCCAGCAAAGAACGCACATCCTCCCAGCTATCCGGCTTAACGGTCTCCTCCAGTTTGTCCAGCTCGTCAAAGGGGAAAACCCAAATTTTTTCTTCTCCCGACGCCTTCGAATCGGTGACTTCGGTTGTCATTGCAGACATCTCCTTTTGTTTGACAAAGTATCGATACGACAATAATTACATTCAGTCCAAAGACCGAACGCGTCTTCTCAATAGTCCAAGGCGCAAGAAATCGTTTCGCACCGCCGCGCACCTTTTCGATTTCTCCCGCGTTCACAGGGGCGACCAATGAGCGCCACCCCTAAGTCTAAGCAGAAAACTCCCCACGTGCGCCATGCACGTGGGGAGTTTAGCACTAGTCGATGGATCGGTTCGCCACCTAGACTACTGGCCAGGTAAACGCCAGAATTTTCGAAAGATGGGTCACCAGACCCGCCATCCCGGCGAGGTCAATTCAATGTCGCGTATCAACTGGTAGAGCATGGGACCATAAGCCACCAGCACCAGCGCAACAGCGCCAAAGACCCAGGGCGTCCAGGAGTCCAGCCATTTGGGGATGGACTGGGATGGGTTCAGCGGTTCGGCCACCGGCATTTTGACTTCCACGTCAGACTTCTTGTTGAAGAGGGTGCCGATGAGCACGATATAGAGCAGCGTCGCGCTGATGGCCAGGAAGGTGACGCCCACTGCCGATTCCATGAGGAACGGGTTCCAGTCCGGCGAAGCGTAGGGCGCCGAACCTAGCATGGTGCGTCGGGGAGCGCCAAAATGCAACCCTAATAGGTGCAGCGCATTGCCCATGAGCAGCATGCCGATAAACCAGGTCCAGGCCTGGGCCAGGGCCAGCTTGGGGGCAAAGAGTTTACGCTTGGTGAGCGCTGGCGCCAGCCAGTAGAGGATCCCGAAGAACGTGAGGGTCGACGCCGAAGCCACGGTCAGGTGGAAGTGGCCTGGGATCCAGATGGTGTTGTGAACGGCCAGGTTCAGATTAAAGGAGGCATTCGTGATGCCCCCGATACCGCCAAAGACGAAGAGAATCATGGCCAGGTTCTGAGCCGCATAGGAGGGGTTGCCCCAATTGAGTTTGCGAATCCAGCCGAAATAACCTTTACCGCCCAGAGCCCGGGCGCCGACCTCCAACGAAGCCACCACCGTGAATGCGGTCAGGAAGCTGGGGAAAGCCAGGCTGAAGGTGATGGTGGTGTGCAAGAACTTCCAAGCCTGGGGAATGCCGGGATCGGTGTATTGGTGATGGAAGCCAACCGGCGTGGACAGGAGCAGGAAGAGCCAGAAGACCAGCCGCGCCAACTGCTCGGAGAACAACTTCCCTCCGGTCTGGGCCGGCAACATGGCGTACCAGGAGACGTAGGCAGGCAACAGCCAGAAGTAGACCAACGGGTGGCCGAAGAACCAAAAGAGGGTGCGCCCCAACAACGGGTCCGTGCCCTGGACCAACCCCAGGGACCAGGGCAGGAGCAGGAACAGGATCTCGGCGGCCACGCCCAGGGTGGCGAGTTGCCACATGGCCATGGTGATGCTGACGGTCAGAGCGATGAAGGGTTGTTTCTGGCCGGGGTGCTCTTTGCGCCAAGCGTACAGCGTAAAGAAATAGCCCCAACCGGCCATCCAGGAGCCGACAACCACCAAGGTCAGCCCCAGGTAACAACTCCAATCGGCCTTCATGGGTGGATAGAAAGTGTAGAGGACCGATGCGTTGTTGGTCAGCATGGGCACGGCCGCGGTGAGCAGACCGATGACCATAACGAGAAGGCCGAGAACGTTCAGCCACGGGTAGCGCAACGGTCGATTCAGGCTACGCACAATGGCGTAGGTGAAGAAGCCAACGATAAAGAATGTGGTCCAAACCAAGGCGTTGAGCACGCCGTGCATGGTCAGCCCGTGGTAATAGGTGGCCACCCACGGCTGAACATATTTATAAAGATTGATGCCGACATGCTCAAGCCCCTGCATCACGCCCAGGGTGACGCCGATGAGCAGGGCGGACGCGCCCAGAAAGATGCTGGTGCCGGCGATGCGGTCGGCCACCGCCAGATCTTGTTCGGTCAAAGGGACCGGAACCGGTGCAGCCGCGTTATCAGCGGCGGTCATGCTTTTCACAGCCATGAATTTTTTCTCCTTTTATGTTCAGTCGCCTTTGGCTCAATTCTGTGCGCCGCTCGCCACTTCTTCAGTCGGCTCATCCACAAAAATCTGTGCGTACATGGTGTGATGAAGCTGGCCGCAGTATTCGTGACAGATGATCTTGTACTCGCCCGGCTTATCGAACGTGTGCTTCAACGTGGACACCTGGCCGGGGATGACCATGACATTGACGTTGGTATCTGAAATTTTAAATCCATGCATCACGTCCTGGCTCGTCACATAAAAGGAAACTTCCGCTCCCAACGGGACATGAATCTCCCGCGGTGTGAACTGCCAAATCTGGGCCCGATAGTAGGCCTCGTATTTGCCGGGCGCCAGCTCGCGCAAGCCGGGTTCAGCAAACGGGCTACCGGGATCGTTCACCGTGGTCGGATCGATACGAGCGTAGGCCCCAGGCAACTGGATGCCGATGGCGAAGCTGGACACGATCACCGATAGAAAAAATACACCCATGATAATGAAGGCGATCTTCAGCCACATGCTTTCATATTTATCAATATGAAGATGGGCGTCTTCCGATAGGCCGCCTTCGACGGGAGCGCTCTGATCCTGAGCCTCCTCCACAACCGGATCTTCTATAGGGTTGGTCTGTTCGCTCATCAGTTCACTCCTCGCGAGAGCATGGTGAGATAGGCGTTGCTCCACAGGACCACCAATATCACGGCAAAAATAAGCAATAGCGCGATGGTGCCCATGGGAGTTTTGACTTCATTCTTCTTCTTGTCCACCGTGGTTGACCTCCTCGTTACATCATTACAAAAAAACAACCATTAGATTGTCGCCAACAAATTCATTCAGTAAGGCTACTTCAAGAAAATAAATACACGTCATGTCCCCGGCACTTTCCAGTCGCACTCTGGTCAGCGCCAAACTCGTGACAAGTGCCGGGGACGTTAATTCCCAGGAAGGGCCTAAAAGCCGATCAGCGCAGCCGTCGCATCATATATTCGACGTCCGATGCTATATCCTCGCCCGCCGTGCCATAGGGGAACATCATACGCACATAGCCATCCCGATCGATCAAAATCACCGTACTCGTGTGATCCACCAGATAACCGGTGGCGTCGGTGCCCTCATGGCTCTCGAAGAAGACGCCGAACTGGGTGCCAGCCGCGTCGATATCTTCCAGCGAACCGGTCATGCCCAGGAAACGAGGATCGAAAAAGGCCAAGTATTCGGCCATCCGCTCCGGGGTGTCCCGGGCCGGGTCGACGCTGACCATGACGACCTGAATGTCCTCCATTTTTTTGTCGCCCAGAGTTTCGGCCATCTTACGCAGGTCCGTCAGCGTGGTTGGGCAGACGTCAGGACAAAAGGTGTAGCCAAAGTAGAGCAGGACATACTTACCCCGTAGATCGCTCAGACTCATACGTTCGCCGGTGGAGGCGGTCAGCGTAAAATCGCTGGCCTGCTGGGGCGACTGGAGCACCACGCCATGCAGTTCCGGCGGACGGAATCTCCAGATGATCAACCCCGCCAATCCCACCCCGACGACAGTCCCCAGGACGATCCACAAAATACGCCGCAGCCACTTGGAGTGCGTCTTCTCTGGCGTTTTCACGTCATCTGGCGGCGCGCCATCACTGATCGGCGGCTTTTCCACATCAGAAACAGACATGTTTTTCCGTCACTCGCTTGTCAAGAAAAAGATAACGCCCGCTCTATTTCAGCGGGGCCAATAATTAAGTTGTTGCGTCGATCAATCGGGATAACACAGGAAAAGATGGGCGGCTTCGTAGGCGATGCGAGAAGCGCCCTCGCTGTTGTTCAATTCCTGCATCAACAAGCCCATATCGCGTTCGACAATATCCAAGTCTGGGTGCGCTGTCTTATACTTGGTCCGAATAATACCCCAACCGTCCACGATCACAAAAGTTGGATCGAACGTGAACGTCCCATCGTCCTTCTGGTTGTAATATGTGCTGAACCCGCCGCCAATCACATTCTTGAGCCGGGTCGGATCGCCAGTCACAAAATGCCAATCGCTGGTGTCGGCCCCCAGCCGTTCGGCGTAGGCTTTTAGCTTCTCGGGCGTATCATGTTCAGGATCAAAGGAGATAGTGACGAATTCGACTGGGATATCGCCGGTGTCGATATCCACCATCTTCTCCTGGATCGCGCGCATGCCCGGACCTGGATCGGGGCAAGATGGCTCCTGACAACCGGTGTAGGTGAAATTATAGAAGACGAATTTGCCGCGTAGGTCTTCATTGGTCAGCCGCTCGCCGTTCTGATCGGTGAAAGCGAAACCCGGCGACAACGAAACCCGCGGCAACACCTGGATCGGTTGAAAAACTGCAAAAGCCATCAAACCAACCAAAATCAGCGTTAGCGAGATATAAATTAAATGAAGCCATTTGAAGCGATAGCGACGCCAAAATGGCCGACTATCCCCGGAATCCACACTGTTCCCGGCGACGACATTAGGTTCTATAGTTGTATTCATGTAAACGTGGATGAACTGATCGCTGTTGACCTGACTCGTCAGGAAAGGTAGTTTACCTTACCATCCGTGACTCTGCAACTATAGGAGGCTCAAAATGAACTTTTTCGTCGGCCTGCGCAACGACACCGATCCACAGAAACATCGCCGCCAGGGGAAACCCCAATCTGTATGAATGGCGCACGGCCTGGGGTGAGCGACGCAAAAGACCCAATCTGAATCTCTCTTTCCGTGATATCTCAAAAACTGAGGACACAAAGAACCGCAGGAGATTACGCAGGCTACGAAAATTTTTGAGGGCCTTCCCCGGGCGATTGAGAGGGTGCAGAGGAGACAAAAAGCGGACGCCCGGCCAATCCTACCCACCCGAAGTCACAAGCCTTTGTTCACACGTCATTGGCCGGGCGCCCCTGTCACAAGGAGGTCATGCTGCATGGATAACCATGCCTGCCCATAAGCATACAGTCGATTGGGGGCGAACGCATCCGGCAGGTGGCGAGTCTTTCACCTGGCCAGATGGCTAGGTCAAAAACCAATCGCTGAAGCCGTTTTGAACAGTGGGGTGTGGGAGGGTATAATCCATGCAAAACCACAAAATGTCATATCCGATCCAGCAACCTTGTATCTGCCCGATTACCCCGGGGGGTATAAAAGAGTTTTTGCGAATAGGCGTGAGCCCCGAAGCGATGGCGCAAAAATTCGGTCTCCTTTGTCCCGAAATATTGGACAGATACATCTTTTATCGTTAAGAATCGGTAACCCAATATCATTACAACCCTAAGGAGAAACCCATGGAATCCCAACGAAGATGGTGGCTTGTTCTTATCGAAGGCCTGGTTGCAATTGGGCTGGGCCTCTACATGCTGATAGCCCCCAATAGTGCAACGGTCTATCTTGGCCTGGTCATCGCCGCGTATCTGGCGATCAGTGGTCTGCTGCAAACGTTCAAAGGCGCTGTACACTGGAGTGCGCCCGGCGGAAAAATCGATCTGATCCAGGGGCTTGTGGGCTTGATCAGCGGCGGCGGTATCCTGATCCTTTACTTTCTCAAGGTCCTCTCGCTGGAGATGGGCGTCATCATACTGGGCATCGGACTGGTCGTTTACGGACTTCTGGGCCTGTATGAAAATTTTTTCGACCGGGGTGAAGCCCCCTTCGCCTGGGCCCCCGTCCTCGTCAACATCGCCCTGGCCGGGTGGGGCGCGCTCATTTTCGTCGACCGCAGTCGGGACATCAATCTAACCCTGTGGAGTGGTCTGATCCTGCTGCTTATCGGCGTGGTCATCGCCGGCTATAGCTTTATCATCCGGAAACGAGGGGCCAGCGCAGCAGCTTAGAAATGCAGCGCTCATAACCCATGGATCAACACCGACTCTCCTTCCTGAGCAGCGTGGCCATGTTCGCCAATCTGCCCCGAAAAGAACTCGAGGAAATCGCTGACGATTTTCACATCCACACCTACGCCAGCGAAACCACCCTTTTTTGGGAAGGTGAGGAGGCCAAGGCGTTCTATATCGTGGCCGCCGGGCGGGTGCGACTTTACAAGCTTTCACCCGACGGCCGCGAGCAACCCCTTTTCGTCATGCGTCCCCGGGATTTTTTCGACATCCCGCCACTTCTGGACAATCAACCCCACCCGGCGTCGGGCACCACGTTGACCGACGCCCGCCTTTATGTCATCGGCCGCAGCAGAATGGTGGAGATCATGCAACGTCATCCGCAGGTGGCCGGTGCGTTGCTCCCCTATCTAAGCAAACGCCTGCGGGAACTGGCCGCGCTCACGGGGGACCTGGCCTTCACCAATGTCTCGACGCGCCTGGCCCGGCTCATCCTCATCTACGCACGCGAGGAGGGCAAGCCGACGCCCCACGGCATCCAGCTTTCCTGGGGCCTCTCTCACCGCCAGATCGGCTATCTCATCGGCACGGCCAGAGAAGTGGTCACCCGTTCACTGCGTCACTTCAAGCAACAAGGCGTGCTGCACAGCGAGCATGGTCGGCTAGTGATCGACGACTGGGAGGCGTTGCAGGAGTTGGCCAACAACCTCTGAGTCGCGAGCGAAACCCAGTTCCAGGTCTTCTGCCCCCGCCGCCCCCGGCCTCCAGGGAAGAGTCGCCTGCGCCTGTCACAAACCAGTGGAAGACGCAGGCGTCATCTGTCCGTCCTCTGCTCCCCATCCCCATGCGTGGTGACTTGAGTCACTGCGCGCCGAACGAATCCCTGCCATACTATATCTGAACCGACTACAAATCCACGGACCTAAGGAGTGCACGCCATGTTCGAAAATATTCTGACGCCTGTCGATGGTTCACCCGACGCCTGGATCGCCCTCGACCAGAGCATCGAGCTCGCCAAGGAGAACGACTCGACGATCCATGCTCTATTTGTGGCCGACAGCAAGCTGATCGAAGCGCCCTATTGGGTGGCGAGCATGCCGGAGACCATGGTCATCGAAGCCAACCCGGCCCTGACCCGAGCTGCGGTCGCGGTCGGTCGGCTGGTGACCGAGCATGGGCAGGAAGTGCTGGCCGACGTCCAATTCCGTTGCGACGCGGCCAAAGTTCGCTGCGAAACCGAATATGTGGAGGGCGTCGTCCCCAATATCATTCTGGAACGGGCCCAGGACGCGGACTTGGTCGTCATGGGGCGGCGCGGCGAAGGGGCTGAATGGGCGGGGCCTCAACTCGGCTCGGTGCTTGAAACAGTCATCCGCCATGCACGGACGCCGGTGCTGATCACCCAGGCCGAAATGCGCGCCATCCGACGCATTCTGGTGGCTTTTGACGGCAGCGATCGATCTATGGACGCGCTGGAGATCGCGGCCGGGATGGCGAGCCGCAAAGAGCGTTCCATCATCCTGCTCACCGTGGACGATGGCCATGCGAATCGGCGCGAAGCATGGGAGATGGGCAAAGCGTTGCTGGCCAAACAAGGTCTCACCGCCACCTACCTCTTCGGCGCAGGTCACGCCACCGAAGAGATCCTCAAAGCCGCCAAGGATGAGGAGTGCGACCTGATCACGCTGGGGTCCCATGGCCACAGCCACTTCATGGAGACTTTCTTCGGCAGCACAGTGGACGAGGTGCTGCACAGGGCCATCAGTCCTGTGCTCATCTGTCGGTGACGAATGACGCCAGGGATAAGTGAAACAACGAAAGTATGGAGGTGACAGATGATGAATCAACAGATTGAACGCGCGGATTGGCTCGCCTTTGCAGATGAATTCAGCCAGACGAATCGCAAACGACCGTTTACGCTGGAAATGGTGAGCGCAACATTGGGTGACGAAATCATCATGAAGGACGCTCCCTTTATGGCCCTGGACTTCGACCCTGAAGGCGAAGGGACATTGATGTTCAGCGCCGGCGAGAAGGACGAACTGACAACCCATGCGATCACCGCCCCCCACGAAATCTGGCTGGAAAAGAACGAGGAAGATATCGATGTGGCGCTGGCGGTCCTCGCCCAAGACGGAAAAGTCGTCCTTCGTTTCGACGACTGAGAGAAGAGGAAGCGGCCTGTTCCCCGCATCGAGCCTCGAACGCGAAGCGAGATCACGCCCCTCCCGGGGGCGAGCGGTGACGGATGGACTCGCGACGCCGGCATCGCCCCCGCGAGGGAACGGGGCGTATAGAAATATGGAAAAGGAGAGAAATCATGGTGACGAATCGCTGGAACAAGGAGACCGATCTGGCCTTTCAGGACTGGTATTTCAACACCTATGGCCAGGGGACGATCCCGACTTACGAAGATGTCGCACCCGCTCTGCGTTTTGGTTGGAACCATGCGCTGGCTTCCGAATATCCCCAGGAGACCTGGGAGGAGGTGGAAGAGGAACTGGAACGAGCCTGGAAGGAAAGCCACCAGGACAAAGGCCTGTGGGCGGACGTCAAGCACCATGTGCGCGAGGCCTGGCAGCGGGCCAGGGAGAACTGGCGCGGGTTGACTGAATAACCGTCAGGTGAAGGCAAGCGCCCTGCGCAGCAGGCGATCAGAGTGACGGAGCCAGACCAATTTGTTCAGTAGCAAAAGGTTGACATCATGACGGATTCAAATGCAAAGGCGGTTACAGGCGTCATTCTGACCGCGGTCGACGGTTCCCAGTCCGCCCAGATCGCCGCCCACGTCGCCGTTCAGTTGGCGAAGGCCCAACACTACGCCATTCGCGGGATCGCGGTGGTTGACGAAACGATGACCTTCAAACCGTACGCAAACTATAAACGCGAACTCACCCTCGATCCCGAACTGGCGACTGAAGGGGAACAGGGGCAGGAGGACATCGCGACCATGTTCAAAATCCAGGCCGATCTTGCGCTGACCATGGTGGAGAGCATCTGCCAGGAAGCGGGCGTCCCCTACATGGGCGAAATCCTGATCGGCGGGGTGGACGTTGACATCCTCAGCAAGGCCAAGGACGCCACCTTGCTGGCCGTAGGGCGTCGGGGAAATCAGCATCCCCACGACGTCAATCACCTGGGAAGCCATTTCCTGTCCGTCATTCGCCATGTATCGCTGCCGGTCATCACAGGCGGCGATGAAGACCGAACGGTGCGCCATCTGCTGCTCGCCTACAATAGCAGCCAAAGCGGATTGCAGGCGTTACACAACGCATCGCTGTTGCAGCATGCGTTGGACGCCGACGTGACCGTGGTGCTCATCGACGACAAGGACGATGGCAGAGCCATACACTGGAAAGAGGAAATTCTGACGCGGCTGATGGAAGAAGAGCGGCCGTCCTACCAATTCGACATCCGACGGGGAGACGCCGCCGCAGAGATCGCCGCCGCGGCCGTCACCCATGACGCGGACCTGATCATTGTCGGCGGCCAGCGCCATCGCCAGGCCATGCTGCGGCGCTTTGGCAGCAGGACTGCCGTGGAAAAACTGCTGCGCCAGACGCAGCGACCGGTTCTTATCGTTTGACTCATTGAACGCAAGGAAACGATGCTATGGCAACGCCGGAAAAGAATTCACAACAACCGACGCCGCCCGCCAACTGGGCGAGCCCGTGGATATGGTGGATCGTCCTGATCGGGCTGCTGTTGTGGAACGTCCTCGCATTCTGGCCCGCCACAGAGGTGCAAGCGGATCTGCCCTATTCAGAATTTCTGGACCAGGTGCGCATGGGCAATGTGACCCGCGTCAAGATCCAGGGGGACGTTATCCAGGGCGTCTTCGACGAGCCCATCGCCTGGACGCCTCTGCCGCCGCTGGCCGTGGCCGCCGCCACCACAGAGGCCAAAGCCAACCCAACAGCGACGCCGGCGGCCACGCAGATCGCCACGCAGATCGCCACGCCGGTCGCCACATCGGCCACAGCCACGGACATATCCGCCGCCGGCACAGTCTCGCCCACGCTTCTGGCAAAGGGGAAGGGCATCTTCGCCTGGTTCTTGCCCGGCGAAACGCAGACGGAAGCGCCCCCGCCCATCACCTACGCCGCCTTCAAGACGACCTTCCCCGAAACCGTGGGCGATGCCGACCTGATGCCGCTGCTGGACGAACACGACGTGGAAGTGGAGGTGACGCGGCCGCCCTCTCCCTGGTTCGCCACCCTGCTCATCGAAGGGTTGCCCCTGCTCCTCCTGGTGGGATTCTTTGTGTGGATGAGCCAGAAGGGCGTCATGGGGCAGACTGGCAACGCCCTGAACTTCGGGCGCAGCAAAGCCCGGCGTTACACGGGCGAAGAAAGCCCCGTCACCTTCGCCGATGTGGCCGGCGAGGATGAAGCCAAGACCGAACTGTACGAAGTCGTGGATTTTCTGCGCAACGCGGAAAAATATCACAAACTGGGGGCGCGCATCCCCCGGGGCGTGCTGCTGGTGGGGCCTCCGGGCACGGGCAAGACGCTCATGGCCCGGGCCGTGGCCGGCGAAGCCGACGTGCCCTTCTTCAGCATCAGCGCTTCTGAATTCGTGGAAATGTTCGTGGGCGTGGGCGCAAGCCGGGTGCGCGACCTCTTTGAGCAGGCCAAGGAGGCCGCGCCGGCCATCATCTTCATTGACGAGCTGGATGCGGTGGGCCGCCGCCGGGGCGCAGGGCTGGGCGCGGTCAACGACGAACGCGAACAGACCCTCAACCAACTGCTGGTGGAGATGGACGGTTTCGATGAGCATCATGAACTCATCGTCATGGCCGCCACCAACCGGCCCGACGTGCTGGACCCGGCCCTGCTGCGGCCAGGACGTTTCGACCGCCAGGTGACCATGGGGCTGCCAGACCTCCGGGGGCGGCTGGGCATTCTGATCATCCACACCCGGAATCTCAAGCTGGCGGACGATGTGGATCTCTCCGTCATCGCCGCGGCCACGCCTGGCTTCAGCGGCGCGGACCTGGCGAACCTGTGCAACGAGGCCGCGCTCTTCGCCGCCCGCAACAACCACGAAGTCATCACCATGTCGGACTTCGAAGAGGCTCAGGACAAGGTGGTCCTGGGCGGAGCCCGATCCCTGCTTCTGGACGAGCATGACCGCAAGATCATCGCCTATCACGAAGGCGGCCACGCGTTGATAGCCTGGCTCACGCCCGAAGCCGATCCAGTGCTCAAAGTCACCATCATCCCCCGGGGTCAGGCGCTGGGCGTCACCGAGCAACTGCCGGAGAAAGATCAGTACAACCTGAGCCGGAGCTATCTGCTGGCCCGGCTGGCGGTGATGTTGGGCGGCCGCACCGCCGAAGAGGTCGTCTTCGGCGAGATCACCACCGGGGCCGAGAACGATCTGGTGGAGGCCACCAAGCTGGCCCGACGCATGGTCACCCGCTGGGGCATGAGCGATCTTGGGCTGGCTGCGTTCGAGGCCGACAGCGAACAGCCTTTCCTGGGCTACGAGATGGCGCAGGGGCGGGATTACAGCGAGGCGACCGCAGCCCGCATCGATCAAACCGTGGAGCAACTGCTGGCCGACCGGCATCAGATCGCCCGAGATCTGCTGACCGATGCACGTGAGAAGCTGGACAGGCTGGCCCAGGCCCTGTTGGAGCATGAAACCGTGGGCAAGGATCGTCTGGAGGAAATCCTGGGTCCGCGGCCGTCGAAGGAGGAGCAGGCGTAGATCGCGGCTCCCTTCTACGCCCGGGAAGCAAAATTCTTTCACACAGATGAGATAGGCGCCGCCTGGCAATGGCTGGGTGACGAATAAAGCAAGCGACAGAGTACGCTATTATATTGTAAAGGAGCAAGATCATGAGCGACCGTGATATCGTCAGCCCGGCCATGGTTAAGGAACTGGATGAACGCGTAGCGCAAGCCGGTGGCGACATCTCCGTTGTCCGCCACCAGTTGGAAGACGAATTGCATGAATTGGAAACAACCAATGGCGAACGGGTTCGGATCGCCCTGGTGCTCAGCCAGATCGAATATCTGGACGCCAAAGCCAAGGAGATGAACCAATCCGTGCAGGAAAAGCATGAAGGATTGATAGATCGCATTCGCCATATGTTTCACAACGAAAGGTGAGTCATCAATAGCGCCGCTCGTGGTGGGGGCTTTAGCCCATTATGTGAGCATATAGCGGGCTAAAGTCCCCACTACGAACGACACCTTTCAGATAAGAGGCGCATTATGTCGTACAAATATATTCGTTTTTTCAAAGACCTGACCATCGACGACGTGCCCTTGGTAGGTGGCAAGAACGCCTCCCTGGGCGAGATGTATCAAGACCTGGGCGCTCAGGGCGTGCTGGTCCCCAACGGCTTCGCCATCACTGCCGAGGCCTATCGCTATGTGCTCGACAGCGCCGGCGCCTGGGACGAACTCCACGCGGTTCTGGACGATCTGAACCCGGACGATATGAAGGAGTTGGCGCGGCGGGGCAAGCGCGCCCGGGAGATCGTCTACAGCGCACCCCTGCCCGACGATCTGAAGGCCGAGATCTTGCAAGCCTATCGAGAGCTACAGGAAGAATACGGTCCCGAGCTATCGGTGGCCGTCCGCAGTTCAGCCACAGCCGAAGACTTGCCCACGGCCTCCTTCGCCGGCCAGCAGGACACCTATCTGAACATCAAGGGGGACAGCGATCTGTTGGACGCCACCAAGCGCTGCTTCGCCTCCCTCTTCACCGATCGAGCCATCCACTACCGGGTGGACAAGGGCTTCGATCATTTCAAGATCGCGCTCTCGGCCGGCGTCATGAAGATGGTGCGCTCCGATCTGGCGTCCAGCGGCGTCATGTTCACCCTGGACACCGAGACCGGCTTCCGCGACGTGGTCTTCATCACCGGCATCTATGGTCTGGGCGAAAACATCGTCCAGGGCGCGGCCGACCCGGATGAGTTCTATGTCCACAAGCCCACCTTCAAACAGGGCTATCGGGCGGTGTTGCGCCGGGTGCTGGGCGAGAAGCAGATCAAGATGGTCTATGCCGAAGGCGGCACCCGGGAGCCGGTGCGCAATATCCCCACGCCCCAGGCGGACCGGGAGCGTTTCTGCATCGACGACGAAGACGTGCTGACCCTGGCCGACTACGCCATCAAGATCGAGGATCACTACAGCACCCAGGCCGGACACCACAAGCCCATGGACATCGAGTGGGCCAAGGACGGCATCGACGGCAAGCTCTATATCGTCCAGGCCCGGCCGGAGACAGTGGCCTCCCAGCGCACGGGCGTCATGCTGGAAGAGTACATCCTCAAGGGGAGTGGGCCCGTCCTGGCCAGCGGGCGCGCGGTGGGCACCAAGATCGCCGCCGGCAAGGCCCGCATCATCACGGGCGTGGCCCATCTGTCCGAATTCCAGCCTGGCGAGGTGCTGGTGGCAGACATCACCACCCCGGACTGGGAACCGGTGATGAAGACTGCCGCCGCCATCGTCACCAACCGGGGCGGACGCACCTGCCACGCGGCCATCGTCTCCCGGGAGTTGGGCATCCCGGCTATCGTGGGCACGGAAAACGCCACCCTCCGCATCGCCACCGGCCAGGATGTGACCGTCTCCTGCGCCGAGGGCGATGAAGGCAAGGTCTATGGCGGCATCGTCCCCTTCGAGGTCCAGCGCACCGATCTCAGCGCGTTGGAACAGCCCAAGACCGAGATCATGGTCAACATCGGCAGCCCGGATATCGCCTTCAAGACCAGCTTCATCCCCAACGACGGCGTGGGCCTGGCGCGGATGGAGTTCATCATCAACGAGTATATCAAGGCCCACCCCATGGCCCTGCTCCACCCCGAAAAGGTGACGGACCCGGACGCCCGCGCCCAGATCGAAGCCTTGACCAAGCACTACGCCAGCGGGGGAGACTTCTTCGTGGAGAAACTTTCCGAGGGCGTGGGGACCATCGCCGCGGCCTTCTATCCCAAGCCGGTGATCGTGCGTATGTCCGACTTCAAGACCAACGAATACGCCAGCCTTATCGGCGGTCGCGACTTCGAGCCGGAGGAGGACAACCCCATGCTCGGCTTCCGGGGCGCGTCCCGCTACGCCCATCCCGCCTATGAAGAGGGCTTTGCGCTGGAGTGCAAGGCCATGAAGCGGGTGCGGGAGGAGATGGGCCTGAGCAACGTCAAGCTCATGATCCCCTTCTGCCGCCGGGTGGACGAAGGCGAACGGGTGCTGGATGTCATGGCCAAGCATGGGCTGAAGCGGGGCGAAAACGGGCTGGAGATCTACGTCATGTGCGAGATCCCCAACAACGTGATCCAGATCGACGAGTTCGCCAAACTCTTCGACGGCTTCTCCATCGGCTCCAACGACCTGACCCAACTCACCCTGGGCGTGGACCGGGATTCGGAGCTGGTGGCTTTCGACTATGATGAGCGCGACCCGAGCATGCTGAAGATGCTGAAGCTGGCCGTGGAGGGAGCCAAACGCAACCACCGCCACTCCGGCATCTGCGGCCAGGCCCCGTCCGATTACCCGGAGATGGCCGAATACCTGGTGCGTCTGGGCATCGACTCCATGAGCCTGAACCCGGACAGCGTTCTCAAGACCACCCAGCATGTGTTGGAGATTGAGAAGGAGATGGGAAAAGGGGAAATTGAGGATTGAGGAGTAAAGATTGGACATTGGGGATTGGCGACTATTGGGGGGAAATTAGAGATTGAGGAGATTGGAGATTGGGGAGATTGGCTGGCGAGGCGTCGCAGTCAATCTCCCCAATCTCTATAATCTCCGCCAATTACGCTTTCACGTTTCACGCCTTTACGCATCACGTCAGAAAGGAGCCATCGCAGTGATCAAAACGAAAGAGAGAACGGACCAAACCGCCGCCCGCAGCATGGCGTTCCTTCGGGCGTTGATGGCGGATGAAAAGCCCAGGGAGTTCGCCGTCCGCCTGTGGGACGGGACCGAGTGGCCGGCGGAGATCGAATCGCCTCACTTCACGCTGGTTCTCAACCATCCGGGGGCGCTGCGACGCATGTTCCATAATATGGACAGCGACCTCTCCCTGGGCGAGGCCTACGTCTACGATGATTTCAACATCGAGGGCGATCTGAACGCCGTCTTTCCCGTGACCGAACGCATCATGGCCCGGGACTGGAGCCTGGGGTCCCGCCTACGTCTGGCCTGGGATCTGCTGCACCTACCTCGCCAGCGCCCACAACCCAACGGTCAACGCCAGGCCGCGCAGGTGGACGGCGAACCCCATTCCATCGGGCGCGATCACCAGGCCGTCACCTACCACTACGACGTCTCCAACGATTTCTACGCCCTGTGGCTCGACCGGCGCATGGTCTACTCCTGCGCCTATTTCCGGCAGCCCGACCAGGACCTGGACACGGCCCAGGAACAGAAGCTGGACCTGATCTGCCGCAAACTCCAGCTTCAGCCCGGCGAGCGGCTGCTGGACATCGGCTGCGGCTGGGGCGGGATGCTCCTTTACGCGGCCCAACACTACGGCGTCCAGGCCCTGGGCATCACCCTGAGCCGGCCCCAGGCCGATCTGGCCAATCAACGCATCCGCGAAGCCGGACTGGCGGACCGCTGCCGGGTCGAAGTGCGCGACTACCGCCAGATCGACGACGAAGAGGGCTTCGACAAGCTGGTCAGCGTGGGCATGTTCGAGCATGTGGGCGAGGACTTGCTGCCAACCTATTTCCAGCAGGCGTGGCGGCTCTTGAAGCCGGGCGGTCTTTTCCTCAATCACGGCATCGCCGGCGTAGCTTCCCGGCCCCGCTCCAGGCATCCCACCTTCGTCAACCGTTACGTCTTCCCGGACGGGGAACTGGTCCCCATCAACGTCACCCTGAACGCGGCGGAGAACGCGGGCTTCGAAGTGCGGGATGTGGAGAGTCTGCGTGAACACTACGCCCTCACCCTGCATCACTGGGTGCAGAGGTTGGACGAGCGCCGCGAGGACGCCCTGCGCATTGTGGACGAGCCCACCTATCGGATCTGGCGGCTCTACATGGCCGGGTCCGCCTACGGCTTCAAACAGGCGAATTTGAATGTATACCAGACGCTGTTGGCCAAACCCGATGGCGGCGTCAGCCAGGCGCCCTGGACGCGCGAGGCGTGGTATGAGAACAATGCGTAAATCTGCGTTCAAACGAAGCAACGCGGGCTACAGAAGTCGATCCGTCAGCAGTTCGTTGCGTTCCTCCGCATCCGCCAGTTGATCGACCCTGCAACATTTATGCCGCTTCGTTTTCAAGTTGCTCGATCAGCGTCAAAATGTTTTCTTCGTCAAAATTGTCAACCAGCGCCTCCAGTTGCGTGGCAAAAGGCCGATAGGCGACATCCCGGGCGGCCAACTCGGCGGCGCGGCGGCGCAGGTTGAGCAACTCACCCTTAATGGCCAGGTCGAACAGCACCGCCAGCTCATCAGGCGGCGGCGGGATCAACGGAGGGGCGTCGTCATCCAGCGCAGCCGACGGATCTTTTCCTGGAACGCTGTCACCGACGATCCATTCCAGGCGTGCGTGTCGCTGGATCAGGGCCAGCAACCGATCGATCTCGATGGGTTTGGGCAAAAATGCGGTACAACCAGCCTGCATACTCTCCATCACCTGCATATCGGGGTTGTTGACCGTGGCGATCGTCAACGTCGCGGTCTCGCCGGAAGCCGGGGCTTCGGCGGCCGCGCCGCTATCGGGCGCCGGCGCAGAAACAGGCGCGGCGCACGCGCTCAGAATCATCGCCATCGCGACCATGACGCCGAGCAGGCTCATGAGCATCAATTTACGTGCATGCATAGTCATCTCCTTTGGGTGATACGATTGAATTGGGACAAACGAACTGGATATCACGAACAAAGCAACGCGAGGTGGGAAGCCGCGGCCCGCCGCGACAGATGGAGGAGATTTTCTGATACATTTGCAGGCATAGAGGGCCAACGACGTCTACAGGGTAGCGTGGTCTACACGCCCCGTCTATTGGCATTTTGCCTATTTCTGTGGGATCAAGACCTTAATTGCGAGGAGTGGCGTATCTTCGACCACGATTGGAACGCGGATTCGTGCTGATAAAAACGGATTCTCACGGATTTCTTGCAAGAGATCGCACCATCTCAATATTTCGGGGCGCAAGAAACCGAATTTTTCACGTCGCCACTTCGGAGACGTATCTATTTAGCGACCACTATTGGAACGCGGATTTTAGCGGATGGAACCAATTTATCCGAGAGACGGTAGCGCGCCGAACTCCGCCAGCTTCTCACCCCACGCCAGCAGCCGCTCATCCCCCCCGAAACGCCCAACCAACTGAAGGCCCAGGGGCAGCCCGTTCTCGGCCTCGCCCGCGGGCAGGGTGAGCGCGGGCAGACCGGCGTGGGTCCAGGGCAGGTTCATGTTGGGATCGCCCGTGGCGTGGATGCCGGCGGGCGCGGGGCCGGGCGCGGGCGGGCAGACCCAGAGATCGATGCCGGCCGCGCTCATCTGGGATTCCAGATCCCGGCGCAGGCGGGCGCGGTTGGTTCGCAGCTCTTTCAGTTCCTTATCTGAAACCGAACGTCCGATCTCCACGATCTCCAAGGTGCGCGGGCGGAGCAGGTGACCGTACTCGGCGAAGATGGCCGCGTGCTCGCGCGCGAACTCGCCAAAGGCCAGCCGCCGGTGGAGGATGTTGAGCTCGTCGATCTTGCGCAGGGTCAGCACCCGACGCACGATGACGCCCGCAGCCTTGAGGTCGTCGATGGCGGCCTCGAACGCGGCCAGGGCGTCGGGGTCGGTCTGGGCCAAATAGGGGCCATCGGGCACGCCCAGGACAGGCGGGCCATCGACGTCCCGGTCCGGGCGCCAGCCGTCACAGAGCGCGGACGCGGCCAGGGTCATGCCGGCCGCGTCCTGGGTGAAGAGGCCCAGGTGATCCACGCTGCGGGAGAAGTAGAGCACGCCGTCCATGGGGATGCGGCCATAGGTGGGCTTGAAGCCGACCACGCCGCAGAACGCGGCCGGGCGGATGACGGAGCCGATGGTCTGGGTGCCCACGGCCAGGGTGGCCATGCCCGCAGCCACCGCGGCCGCGGATCCGCTGCTGGAGCCGCCGGGCGTGTGTGCCAGGTTGTGGGGGTTGCGGGTGGGGCCCGGCTCGAAGTAGGCGAACTCGGTGGTCACCGTCTTGCCGGCGATCAGCGCGCCGGCCGCGCGCAGGCGGCGCACCACCTCGGCTTCCGGCCCGGCCAGCCGATCGGGCGGGACCTGTGCGCCGGCCCGGGTCACGAAGCCGTCCACGTGGATGATGTCCTTGACGCCGGCCAGCGCGCCGTAGAGGGGCGGGCGATCGGCCGGATCAGGATAGCGTGCGGACAGGGCCTCGGCGTCGGCGTGCAGGCGCGCGCGGCGGTCCTCCTCGGGCAGGAAGGCGTGGACGTGGGGTTCGACTTCGTCGATCCAGTCGCAGATGGCGTCGATATAGGCGGGGAGGGCGCGGCGATCGGTGCGCAGGTCGGCGACGGCTTCAAAAAGTGGGGCTGGATGTGTGTACATGATAAAGAGCCTTATGTGCAGAATCGTTAGTAAACTTCATCATGGGACCATAAGCTCTCTTGAATCTGGGGGAAAGAAAAAGAACAAGTGACCGGCTCATCAGTTATCCCAATCCTCATGCAATTCACGAATGATCGCCGCCGCCGATTGGGGCTTGAGTTCACCCTTTCGGAACGCGTCAAGAGTAACTTTAGCATCATCGGCTATTTCCCGCCGCCGGGCATCCACCTGGCGACGCCGTATGATCTCAATGAGCATCTCCTGCTGTTCCTCTGAGAGTTCCATCGCAACATCAAGTGCGTAATCAAGCATTCTCGCAGTCATTGTTTCATCAACTCAACTGTCAATTCCCCAAAAGCAGAGATATACCTATTATATCATAAGCACTCTACGTGGGTTGCGCTTTGTCATGCCGTCAATGCCAGCAACGCCTCTTCATCGATCACAGGGACGCCCAGCTTTTCGGCCTTGGCCAGCTTGCTGCCCGGCTTCTCGCCCGCGAGCAGATAAGAGGTCTTGCCGCTGACGCTGCCGGTGACCTTGCCGCCGCGGGCTTCGATGAAGGCTTTGGCCTCGTCGCGGGTCATGTCAGGCAGGGTCCCGGTGATGACGAAGGTCAGGCCGGCCAGGGGCTGGGCCGCGGCCGACGCTTCCCGGGCCTGGCGCGCGGCCTCCAGTTCGGCCTCGCTCTTCTCCACGCGCACGCCCGCGGCCGCGAACTTGTCCACCAAGGCCCGGTTGGGGGCCAGGGAAAAGAACTCGATGACGCTCTCCGCGATCTTGGGACCCACGCCCTCGATCGCGCCCAGCTCCTCCAGCGCATCCTCCCGCTGCGCGACCGCCATGAGTTCGGGCAGCCCGCTGTAGTCAGCCATGATCAACTCCGCGACCACAGGGCCCACGAAGCGGATGCCCAGCCCCACCAGCAGCCGCTCCACCGGGCGATCCTTGCTCTCTTCCACGGCCTGGCGCAGGTTGGCCACCTTCTTCTCGCCATACCCCTCCAGCGCCAGGATCTCATCCCAGGGCAGGTAGTAGATATCGGCCAGGTCCTTGATATAGCCCTTCTCTACAAAGAGTTCGGCCTGCTTGGAGCCAAAGCCCTCGATGTCCATGGCCGTGCGCGAGACGAAGTACTCCACCTTGCGCGTCAACTGGGCCGGGCAGGCGTTATTGACGCAGTAGGTGGCCGATTCGCCCGGCGGGCGCACCAGGGGCTGGCCGCAGACGGGGCAGGTTTCAGGCATGGTCCAGACCCGCTCGCTGCCATCCCGCAGGTCGACCAGGGGGCGGATGACCTTGGGGATGACTTCGCCGGCCCGCTTGACCAGCACCTGATCGCCAATGCGGATGTCCAGATCGCGGATATAGTCCTCGTTGTTAAGGGTGGCGCTCCTGACGGTGACGCCGCCGATCTGCACCGGATCCAGCACGGCCGCGGGGGTGATGGCCCCGGTGCGCCCCACGTTGACCACAATATCTAACAACCTGGTGACGGCCTCCTCGCTGGCGAACTTATAGGCGATGGCCCAGCGTGGGTCCTTGCCCGTGAAGCCAAGCAGCGCCTGCTGAGCCAGGGAATCCACCTTGATCACAGCGCCGTCCACCTCGAAGGGGAAGTCATGGCGACGCTGGCCAAAGTCCAGGACATCGGCCACCAGCGCGTCGAAGTCCGCGTCCGCATAGCGCCTGATGTCATGATAAACCGGCAGGCCGTAGGCTTCCATGTAGGCCAGGCTGCCGCTGTGGGTTTGGGGCGGGTCGGGTTCGCCTTCCAGGATCACAATGTGGTAGACCCAGAGTTTGAGGGGGCGCTGGGCCGTGATCGCGCTGTCCAGTTGGCGCAGGCTGCCAGCCGCGAAGTTGCGGGGGTTGGCGTAGGTGCGTTCGCCGGCCTCGGCCTGGCGGCGGTTGAATGTCTCGAAGGCCGCCTTCTCCACGTAGGCCTCGCCGCGCACCACCAGCCGCGCCGGCGGGACCCGCTCGCTCTCCGGGTCAGCGGGGATGCGCAGGGGCAGCACGCGCACGGTGCGCAGGTTGTCGGTGATGTTCTCGCCATACTCGCCGTCGCCCCGGGTCGCGCCCAGAACAAAGCGCCCCTGCTCATAGTGGAGGACTACGGTCAGGCCGTCGAACTTAGGCCCCAGCACATAGGATAGATCCGCGTGCTGATCTTCGGGCAGCAGGCGGAGAAGTCGCTCGCGCCAGGCCCGCAACTCCTCCTCGCTGAAGGCGTTGGCCAGGCTCAGCATGGGCGCGGGGTGGCGGACCTTTTCGAAGCGATCGGCCACCGCGCCGCCTACCCGCGCGGTGGGGCTGTCCGGCGTGCGATATTCGGGGTGTGCGTCCTCCAGAGCCTTCAGTTCATTGAAGAGGACGTCGAACTCCTGGTCGCTGATGGTCGGATCGTCGAGGACGTAATAGCGATACTGGTGATAGCGGACGATCTCGCGCAGGCGCTCGATGCGCTCCTGGATGGACGACTCGGCTGGATCGTTCATGGGGGCTACTCCGCCGCTTCAATGGTGGCGGCCGCCACCCAGCCGACCAGCCCATCCGCGGCCCGCACCCGAATCCATTCCATCCCATCGACGACCACCGGATAGCCGTCATAGTCGCCGCTTGGTCGCAGGACAGTGACCAGATCACCCATGGGATAGAGCTGCATGACGGGCGCGTCTTCGCCGGCGTCGGAGCGGACGCTCGCGCCCTCAATGGCGACGATAATCGCCTGATCGCCGGCAGCGAAGGCCGGTCCGGCCTCCTCAGGAGCTGCGTTTTCATCGAGCGCATCTTTCTCCGCTGCGCCTGCGTCTCCGGCGACGTCTGAACTTGCAGAGACGTCGGCGGCGCCTGCGTCTCCAGCGTCATCGGCCGGCGCTTCCACACTGCCCGCGGCTGGCGTCATGTCCACCTCCGGCGCGACGGGGCGACGCCCGCAGCCGGCGGAGAGCAGGGTGATCGCGAACAGTGCGATCGCGAGCCAGATCAGACGCCGGGACCGAGCCATGCGGGCGGGCGCAGTGGTGAGGGAAGAGTTGATTACATACATGGTTGACGCTCCATTATCAGTGGGTTGGATTGATGAATTCTTCAGCGCTATCCTTTGAGCAGCCCCAACATGTCATCCAGAGGCCGGGTGTTGATGACGTCGGCTGCGGTGAGCCAGGCCCGGCGTGCGGTGGCCACGCCATATTCCATGACGTCGAAGCCTGTGGTCTCGTGCGCGTCCGAGTTGATGGCCAGCTTGCAGCCCAGTTCCACCGCGCGGCGGGCGTAGACGTCGTTCAGGTCCAACCGGGAGGGGTGGGCGTTGATCTCAACCACGGTTCCCGTCTCCGCACAGGCCTGGAGAACCCGCTCCACGTCCAGGTCCGAGGGCGGGCGATGGCCGATAAGCCTACCGGTGGGATGGCCCAGGATGTCCACATGCGGATTGTAGACGGCCTTGAGACAGCGCTCGGTGATGGTCTCCCGGTCCTGGCGCAGGGCGGAGTGGATGGAAGCCACCACCACATCCAGCCGGGCCAGCACCTCATCGGGCAGGCCCAGTTCGCCGCTGGCCAGGATCTCCACCTCGCTCCCCTGCAAAATTCGGAAGTCGATGCCGGCCTGGGCGTAATGCCAGTTCATCTCCTCGATCTCCTCGGCCTGGCGGCGCAGCTTCTCATCATCCACGCCCTGGACGATGCCCAGCCCTACGCTGTGATCGCTGGCGTTCCAGTATTTATAGCCCCGGGACCGCGCGGCCTCGGCCATCTCAGCCACGCTGGCCTGGCCGTCGCTGTAGGTGGTGTGGCCGTGGAGCTCGCCGCGGATGTCCGCCAGCCGGATCAGGCGGGGCAAGTCATGGGCCAGCGCGGCCTGGACCTCGCCCCGGTTCTCCCGCAGCTCAGGGGGGACCCACTCCAGCCCCAGGAAGCCATAGAGGTCCTCCTCCCGTTGGAAGAGCCGCTCTTCGCCTTCGGGCGCGTCCCCCTTGCCCGTGGCCGTCAGCCCGTATTCGTTGAGGCTCCAGCCCTGTTTGAGGGCGATCTCGCGCACGCGCACGTTGTGATCCTTGCTGCCGGTGAAGTATTGCCAGGCCGCGCCCCAGTGCTCCTCGCCCACCACCCGCAGGTCCACCTGCAACCCGGTGGTGAGGATGACGCTGGTCTTGGTCTCGCCGCTGAGGGCCACATCCGCGACCAGGGGCAGGCCGCGAAAGGCCTCCATGACCGCGTCCGGCTGGCGACTGACCACCAGGATATCCACGTCGCCGATGGTCTCCCGCCAGCGCCGCAGGCTGCCCGCGATCTCCATGCGCTGGATGGCGTCATCGGGCAGGGCCTGGCGCAGGTCGGCCATGAGCATGAGGGCCAGGGGACGGGCGTCGCCGAGGGGCGTGCGTTCGTCACCCCGCTGGCTCAGCAACTCCACGCCTTTGAGGATCTTCTGTTCGCTCTTCTTGCCAAAGCCCTTTAGCTGGCTCAGCTCGCCGGCCTCGGCCGCGGCCTTGAGCTCGGCAATGCTGGCGATGCCCAACTCCTGCCAAAGACGCGCGGCCTTCTTGGGTCCCATATCCGGCACCTGCATCATCTCGATGACGCCGTCAGGGACCTGTGCGGCCAGTTCGTCGAACTCGGCCACATGGCCGGTCTCGAAGAGTTCGGTGAGCGCGTCGGCGATGCCCTTGCCCACGCCGGGGATGGTGCGCAGTTCGCCGTCCGCGTAGACCTGGTTGATGCTGCGGCCCAGGGTGCGGATGCTTTCGGCCGCGTTCTGGAAGGCGATGACGCGGAAGCGGTTCGCGCCTATGATCTGGAGGCGGGCGGACACCTGGTCCAGCAGCGTGGCGACGTCTGTGTTGGTGAAACGGTGGGTTGTCATGGCGTTCATTCCAATGATTCGCAACCGTAGGTGCGGCTTGCAGCCGCACGATTTGGCATAAAATGAAGACTCGGTCGACGGGAAATATATGACGGCTATTGGGTCTGCGAAGAACCTGCTGTATCAATTGGTAACGTTCGCAAACGCAACTGCCCCTCGCTAATACTCATGACAACGCCTTTCCGCAACTGCGCTTCATAACTCTGAAGAACTTGCAAAAGATGCTGATTGACGCGGGTAGGATGCATATTACGTAACCGAAAAATGATTACACTCGGCAGGCGAGCTCCGCTAGTTGCCATTAATTCTCCAAAATCAAGATCATTGAGTAAGGAGAATGCGCTCTTCCTTCAGCGATTTCTCAAGAATAAGAGGGTCCGCCAAACGATCAAGCCCCTCTTCATGGAGATGAACGGCATCATATCCGAGTTCGCGCAAAAACGCGATGGTGCGAGGAGAAATGCCCATATCCGCCAAAAATTTCATGCCGCCGCCAACTCCAAAGGGTAAACGGATTCTTCAGCCAACCAGGCAGCATATTGAAGGGATTGTTGAATATCCTCTCGCTCCAGATATGGATAAGCGTCCAAAATCTCATCCTGACTCATGCCATTAGCCACCAGGTTGACAATCAAAGAAACTGTTATCCGCATACCGCGAATACAAGCCCGTCCACCTTTAATGGTCGAATCGAAGGTAATACGATCAAACCTTTGCATGAAAATACTCCTCTGTACTGTTAACGCCAATTCCTTCCATCACCACACAGTATACCACAAAGGGCAGATGTCACTGAGGGCAAATAAAGCGCTATTTAACGCAGAGAATCGCCGAGATTCCCGCGTTTCACTGCGCCCCTCCGCGGCTCCGCGTCTTTGCGTCAACGTTTTTCTCCAAACAGCGCGTCCGCCAGCATCCGGGCCCAGTTCGCATACCCCAACTCGCCGGGGTGGAAGCCGTCGGGTGCGAACTGATCAGGACCGGGCAGGGGCGTAGAGCAGTGGATAACGCCGGGCGTGGTCGCGGCGATCTCAGCCACGACGTCATCGAGCAGGGTGGATCGCCAGCCCATGACCGTGCGCAGAGGATGGGGCAGGGCCGGAAAACGGGAGAGGGGCGGCGGGCCGGCCAGCAGGATGGGTGTGGGTCCCAGGTGTGCGTGAATGGCGTCGATCAGGTCCAGCAGGTCGCGCCGCCAGCGGCTCGGACCGGTCAGGCGGATGGAGTCGTTGACGCCCAGCATGACCAGCACCAGATCACCGTCCGCGCCCGCCAATTGGGGAGCCAGTTCGTCCGCGGTCTGGCGCGCGGTGGCTCCGCCGCGCCCCACAGCCCGCCAGGCCACGTCCAGCCCGGTGCGCTGGGCCAGTTGTCTCGCAAACTGGCCGGCCATCCCCGCATCATGGGAACGCGCGCCCACCCCGGCCGCGGTCGACTCACCGAGCACAATCAGGTGCAGGATGACGCCGGACCGGTTCGCGCCCTCGACCCGCCCCGTAAACGGCGGCCCGGCCTCCGGCAAGACCGGCGTTGTCCGCCGCGTCCACCAGCCTTGGATCAGCAGAATGGGGGAGAGGAGGATGAGGGCTGTGGTGATGAGAGCGTTCATGGCAATCGTGACAAGATGGCAGGATGGCAAGGTGACGGGAGCTGCACGAGTGCGTCCCACGCCATCAGCCGATCACGCCCGCAGGGTGCGTCCCATGGCGTGGGATGGACTCGTCCTTGTGTATTGTAGCATTCACCCAGGCTTCGGCCCCCCAACCCCCAATCCTGGGGGAGGCTTGGCAAGGCAATGCCCGGCTGGCAAGGCGTTCCCCCCAAGGTTGGGGGCTAGGGGGCTGCCTGACTCTCGACCCCCAATCCTTTACATTGAGTTGGCTAAATGTTCGATATTTGTATCAACATAAGAATTTTCGTGCTGTGGCCAATCTGTAATCGGAACACCTTCAATATAGGCGATAGCATCCTCAAAATGCTGATAAATTGTGGATTCA
>JAJRVT010000408.1 GCA_024277175.1 Chloroflexota bacterium
ACTTTCTGTGCCATTCGCAGTTACATCTCCACCGTCCGCAAACAAGGGGGTAATGTCATTACTGCTCTCTATAATGCTTTGATCGGTCAGCCCTTTATCCCTCTACCTGTTTTGTGACCTAGCCTGAATAGTTACGATTGAAGATTGAGGATTAAAGATTGGGTGTCGAAGTTGGCCGGGTAAGCGAGGGTTCTTCCTCGACCAATCTTCAATCCTCAATCTTCAATTTCCTCCCTAATACGAGAACGGCCACAGCCGGAAATAGTCCTTGATATTCCGCCAGACCTTGACGATGCCTTCCGGCTCGCGGATCAGGAAGATGATGATGACCAGGCCGAAGACGCCCAGTTGCAATTGCGGGATCAGCGCAGCCATGCCGGGGACGACGCCCCGCAGAGAGCGCCCCAGGTTGATCAGGATCACCGGCAGCAGGGTGATGAAGATCGCGCCATAAACGGAGCCGGAGACCGAGCCCAGCCCGCCGATGATGATCATGGCCAGGTAGGTGATGGAGGTCTCGATGGTAAAGCGCTCCCAGGTGACGATCAGGCGGTAGTGGGCGATGAGCGCGCCGGCCAGTCCTACGAAAAAGGAAGAGGTGGCGAAGGCCAGCACTTTGTAGTGGAAGATGTTGATGCCCATGACCTCGGCGGCGATGTCCTGGTCGCGGATGGCGATGAAGGCCCGCCCCACCCGGGAGCGGAAGAGATTGACGGCGAACATGGTGGTGAAAATGGCGAAGACCAGGATGATCCAGTACCACTTGAAGTCGCTGCCCCGGCCAGACAGGGCGATGCCGAACAACTCTGCACCCGGCACGACCAGCGCTTCCGTACCCCCGGTGACCACGTTCCAGTTGGTGACGATCCAGATGATGATCTCCTGCGCGGCCAGGGTGGCGATGGCCAGATAGAGCCCTTTGAGACGCAGAGAGGGGATGCCGAAGAATGCGCCCACGCCCGCAGTCACCAGGCTGGCGATGGGAATGGTGATCCAGAAGGGCAACCCCGCACGCGCGGCCAGGATGCCGGCCGTGTACGCGCCCACGGCCATGAAGCCGCCCTGTCCCAGGGAGATCTGCCCGGTGAAGCCCACCAAAATGTTCAACCCAATGGCCCCGATCACCGCGATGCCGATCTGGTTGGCCAGCGTCAGGTAATAGTTGCTGGCGAAGAACGGAAAGACGAGGATGAAGATCACCACCAGGACCAGCCGGATCTTCTCCGCCGGCGTCCGCCGCAGCTTCATGTCATCTTTATAATTGGTGAAGAAAATTCCGCTCTCCATGGAGGCTCCTGCGTATTGAATCTGGGATGGAACGCGGATAAGGCGGATTGGGCGGATTCACACGGATTTTTAAAAAAAATCCGTGTGAATCCGTTCCATCCGTGCAATCCGCGTTCTATTTCACACTCGCTCGATGATCTCTTTCCCGAAGAGACCGTAAGGCCGGACCATGAGGATCAGGATCAGCACCACGAAGGAGATGACCTGATTCAGACCCTGACCGATATAGCCTCCCGTCCACGCTTCCAGCAAACCGATGATGATACCGCCGATGATGGCGCCCGGAATCGAGTCCAGCCCGCCCAGGATCACCACCGGGAAGACCCGCAGGCCCAACGCACTGATACTGCCGCTGACGCCCACGATATTGGCCAGCAGCATGCCGGCGATGGTGGCCGTGACCGCGGAGATGGACCAGGCGATGGCGAAGATGCGCTGAACGCTGATGCCCATACTCAACGCAGCCTGTTGATCGTCGGCCACCGCGCGCATGGCGATGCCTTCCGGCGAGCGGCGGAAAAAAATGGTGAAAACGGCCAGCATGGCCACGGCCAGACCGATGGCCCACAGACGGTCTGCGCTCACCATGAGGCCGAAGATGTCGACCGTCCCGCTGGGGATGAACGACGGAAAGCTGCGCGGGATGGGTGACCAGATGGCCAGCACGATGGCGCGCATGAGGCTGGCCAGGCCGATGGTCACCATGATCACCGAAATGATCGGCTCGCCGATCAGGGGGCGCAACACCAGCCGCTCGATGATGACGCCGATGATCACGGCCACCACAAGGGCCAGAAAGACGCCAAGGGGCCAGTTCAGCCCCATCTGGGCGATGAAGAAGTAGGTCACGTACGCGCCCACAAGCAGCAGCTCTCCCTGGGCGAAGTTGATCACATCGCTCGACTTGTAGATGAGCACAAAACCAAGCGCCACCAACGCATAGATCGCGCCCGTGGTCAGGCCGGATAGGGTCAACTGCAGAAAAAGGTCCATAAGCGCCCTACATCTCCTCAACCTTCAATCGCGTCTGGATATCCGCGGTGCTGCCATCCTGGTAGGTGATGGTGGTGCTGACCTCCAGGTGATCGTCGTCGCCGTAGAGCGCGTTGATCACGTAGTCGTAACGTTCGGCCACGAAGCGGCGGCGCACCTTGCGCGTGCGGGTCAGTTCGGCGTCGTCCGCATCCAGTTCCTTGTGCAGCAGCAGGAAGCGGCGGATGCGCGCGGCCTCCGGCAGGTCCCCGTTGGTGCGCGCCACATCCTCCCGGATCAAGGCGTAGACCTCCGGCTTCTGGGCCAGGTCGGTGTAGGTGGTGTAGGCGATATGGTTGTTCTCCGCCCACTTGCCCACATTGCCCATGTCGATATTGATCATGGCGGTCACGAAAGGCCAGTCGCCGCCAAAGACCACCGCCTCCTTGATGTACTGGCTGAATTTGAGTTTGTTCTCGATGAACTGGGGGCTGAAACGGGTGCCGTCATGCAGCGTCATCACATCCTTGGCCCGGTCGATGACGATCAGGTGGCCGTCGTCGTCGAAGTAGCCGGCGTCGCCCGTGTGCAGCCAGCCGTCGATCAGGGTTTCGGCCGTGTCTTCTGGGTTTTTGTAGTACCCCTGGAAGACGGCCGCGCTGCGGACCAGGATCTCGCCGTTGTCCGCGATCACCACCTCTGTGCCGGGCAGGGGGACGCCCACTGTCTGGAACTTGATGTCCCCGTCCCGGTGGATGACGGAGAGACCGCTGACCTCAGTCTGGCCGTAGACCTGCTTCAGGTTCACGCCCAAGGCGTGGTAGAAACGGAAGACGTCCGGCCCCAAGGCCGCGCCGCCGGTATAGCAACGTTCCAGATGGCGCAATCCCAGTTGATCCTTGAGAATCTGGAAGACAGCCAAGTCGGCCAGTTTATAACGAATCCGCAACCCCAGAGAAGGCGTTCGTTTTTCGAAGCGGACGTCGGCCATGTCATAGCCGACCTTGAGCGCCCAGTTATAGACGGCTCGTTTGAGTCGGGTCGTGTCCGCGATCTTCACCTGCACCTGAGAGAGCATATTCTCCCAGATGCGGGGCGGAGAGAACATGACTTTGGGACCGATCTCGCGGATATTCTCGGCCACCGTCTCTGGCTCCTCAGGGAAATTGAGCGTGAAGCCCTGGTAGAGGCTGCACGAGACCGCGATCATCTGCTCACCGATCCAGGCCAGGGGCAAAAAACTGACGAAATTCGCATCCTCCGGAATGGGGTCCACATCCATCAGCGCCTTGGCCTGGCTCAACATGTTATCATGGGTGAGGATGGCCAGTTTGGGTTTTGCCGTGGTCCCGGACGTGGTGCTGAGAATGGCGTCGTCTTCCCCGCGCCCTTTGGCCACCAGCTCCTCGAACAGGCCGGGATGGCTCTCCTCGTAAGTTCGCCCCAGTTCCTCCACATCCGGGAAGTGCATCAGCATTTCATGCTCGTAGGCGCGCAGCCCCTTGGGATCGTAATAGATCACGCTCCGTAGCCGGGGCAGCCGGTCCAGAATCTCCAGCACCTTATCCACCTGCTCCTGGTCCTCCACCACCAGAAAGGCGGCGTCGGCGTGATCGGCGATGTAAAAAACCTCTTCGGCGATGGAGTCCTGGTAAATGCCCACCGAGCGGGAACCGACTGCCTGCGCGGCCAGTTCAGCGTAGATCCACTCCGGCCGGTTGTCGCCGATGATGGCGACCGTGTCCTCAGGCCGCAGACCCAAACTGAGCAGACCCAGGCAGAAATACTTGACATGGTCCAGATAGCCGGTCCAGGTCACCGACTGCCAGATGCCAAACTCTTTTTCGCGCAGCGCGATCTTGCTGTCGCCGTATTTCTGTGCTTTTTCAACCAATAACTGCGGCAGTGTTTCGCTCATGAGAGAAGGTGCACTTCAGGGTTGAAAGACGATTTGAAAAACTGACGGCCAATGGAACGCGGATTTACCGGATCAGGCGGATTGGCGCGAATTTTAAAAAAATTCGTACAGATCCGCCCAATCCGTGTTCTATCGACCCTCATCGCCCAGGTAGGCGGCGATGACGGCCGGGTTCTGGCTGACCTCTTCGGGCGTGCCGTCACCGATCTTGGTGCCGAAGTCCAGCACGGCCACCCGGTCGGAGATGTCCATGACTACACCCATGTCGTGTTCAATCAGGAGGATGGTCACCCCCCGCTCCTCGTTGATATCGAGGATGAAACGGGCCATGTCCTCCTTCTCCTCCACATTCATGCCCGCCATGGGCTCATCCAGCAGCAACAGTTGGGCGTCCAGGGCCAAGGCGCGCCCCAATTCCACCCGTTTCTGAAGACCATAGGAGAGTGCGCCCACCGGCTTATGACGCACGGACTCAATCTCCAGAAAGTCGATGATCTCCTCCACCACCTCCCGATGGGCGATCTCCTCCCGCCGGGCGCGCCCCCAGAAGAGGCCGCAGTCGAAGATGTTGCTCTTCATGTGGATGTGGCGGCCGGACATGATGTTATCCAGCACTGTCATGTGTTTGAAGAGTTCGATGTTCTGAAAGCTGCGGGCGATCCCCATGCGCGCGATCTGGTCAGGCTGCGATCGGAGAATATCATAGCCCACCGTATCGTCCGGGTCGTTGAAAAAACGGATCTCGCCTTCCTGGGGATGATATAAGCCGCTGATACTGTTGAGGAGGCTGGTCTTACCGGCGCCGTTCGGCCCGATGATGGCGAGGATTTCACCCTGGCGAGCATCCAAATCAATGCCGTTGAGGGCCAGCACGCCGCCGAAGCGGAGGAAGATGTGATCCACCAGCAACTGGGGTGCGCCCTGGGGCAATTTAATATTGGGATAGTCGCGAATATCCAGCGCGCTAGCCTGAGTCATAGTTGTTTTGAGATGTCTTTAAGCTTTAACCAGCGAACGATGAAATAGGGGAAATCCGCCGGCGGTTGACAGGATGTTAAATTTGGGTTAAAGGAGTGCGCTACGACATCATACCGTTAATTACCGGTTTTTGTCAACAGGCGAAAAACATCCGACAATCCGCCCGGTGAAAATGCGCTGGGTGCGTCCACAATGAACCCGCGCATTCGGCGCCTGAGACGGCGAGATTTTGCAATCCTACCCCATCACCGGAATGTTGACCAACTCGTCCTGGGCACGCCCAAATGTGCCGTCCCAGGTGAAAGCTGCTACAATCGTGGCTTGGCACTGTGTAAGCTCTTCAGGAGTCCTGTATGCCTTTGCGTCAACTCGTTCTCATCATCTCGCTTTTGCTGCTGGCAGGCTGTACGCGCTTCGGTTCAGCCGCCCCCGAAGCCACGCCCACCATCGCCGCCGTGCCGACCTTCACCCCGACGCCGGCGACAGCCAACCCCGCAACAGCGGAAAAAAACGAGACGGAAACCGCGGAGACTGCTTCGCCGCCATCAGCAGAGGCGACCGGGACCCCGGAACCGGCGGAGGAGCCGGACGCGACCGGTGAATCCGCTCTGAGCAGCCTGTTGCCGACCGTTACGCCCGCCAATCCGGTGGACGATAGCGAGGGTGCAGCGGGAAACGATGCCGTCGCCAAAGAGAATGAGGACGGGCCGCGGCTCACGGTGGGCGGCGAGATCGTCAATGTACGCCGGGGTCCCGGGGTCGAATATCCCCTCGTGGGCGCGGTCACGGCCGGCGCAACGTTCACGCCCACCGGTCGCAATGAAGCCGGCGATTGGTGGCAGGTTTGCTGCTTCGAAGGGGAGCCGGGCTGGCTCTATGGCCCGCTCGTGGAAGTTCAGGCGGGTGACGCCGTGGCCCTGGCCGCGGATATCCCGCCAGCGCCGACGCCTGCGCCTATCGCCGCCCAGGAAAGCGCACCGGAAGAACCGTCAGAAGCCGGGGAAGAAGCGACGCCGCCCTCCGCCGAAGAGCCTGCGCCTGCCGCCGACGCCGATTCGCCTTATAGCGCCACAGCCGGCAGCTTCGATCCCGCGTCCCAATATCACGTGGTCGGCTATCGCGTCATCGGCTACGACGAGAACAACGGCGGCATCTTCAACAACGGCGGGCAGCACATCATTTTCGTCAATGTCATCGACGCCAACGGCGCCGGCATCGATGGCGCCGTAGTCAAGAACGCCATCAACGACAACATCAACATCGTCACCGGCCCCAAGGGACCGGGTCGGGCCGAGTTCGAGATGTTCTGGGATCCCTACAAACTCTATGTGGCCTCCGACCCCTCAGGACCGGTCACCAGCCAGATCACCAACC
>JAJRVT010000409.1 GCA_024277175.1 Chloroflexota bacterium
CGTGACTTATTCGACGCCTGCAAGGCATTTATTGACCGGATCAACCTTGATCCCAACAAGATTATCCAACGTCTTTGGCCCAAATTTGAACTCGATCCCGATTTCGAAAAACTTCTGGTTTCAAATTGACTTCAGTTTAGCCTGAATAGTTACATCATTTCTTCAAATAAACCGTAATCTCACTCCGATTGTGAAACAGATGCCGCGCGCCGGCGATCTCGTAGCGCTCGCGCAGGATCTCGAAGGCGTTGTGGAGGATGGGTTCGCGGTTGTATTCCGGCAACTTGAGCGTCATAATCACCACGCCGCCGGGATAGAGCTGGTCAGCGTAGGCACTCATCAAGCGCGCGGAATCGCGCGCGTCCATGCGCATGTCGTTGACGATAACGTCGAACTGGTCCGGCTCATCCGCCAGGTAGGTTTCGGCCAGCATACGCAGGTGGCGCACCCGGGAATCGGCGGTCACCCGCGGGTCCAGCTCGCCGGGGTCGACGGCGGTGACGTACTGCTCCCGCTGGCGCAACACCCGGGTCCAGCCGCCGGGAGATGCGCCCAGGTCCAGGGCCACGCCCCGGGGCGGCAGATCGATCCGGAACGTCTCCAACGCCTCCAACAGTTTGAATTCGGCCCGGCTGACCTGCCCTTTTTCGCGCGCAAAACGGCGCTTGCCCCCGGCCCAATCGGAGAGATTGTGGGCGGTGAGGGAGAGGCCGACGAGGGCGGAAAATTGAGAATTGGAAAGCCGTGCGATGAGTATAGAGAGGATCTGGGTTGGGTTGCGGACGTCCAGGGGCGCGCCTACGGCCCGGGTCACGGCCGCAGAGACGGGCTTGTTGACGTCGAAGGGTTTGTAGAGCAAGCCCGGCTGGACGCGAGTCTGGATGGAAAAAGAAAACTCAGGATCAAGCAATGGCCCGAAGTCAGTCACGATCTGGTCCTGCAGGCGCTCCAAGTCATCGGCTGATCCGGGCAACTCATAGACGGCCATCACTGGACAGATGTGACGGACGAAGATGGGCGGTCGCCGCCGCCACGCCTCGGCCAGTTCGAAAAAGTCCGCGCCGGTCACCAACAGCACCCCCGCCTCCAGTTCGGCCTGAATCACGGCGCGGGGCGCGGCGGCCCGCAACTCGGCCAGGGCCAAGCCCAGAAAGTCGGGATCTGTGGTCAGACAAAGGGTGGGTTGCGGTTGTATGCTATTCATCGTTGCGAGTATACCACAGAGGGACAGTCAGCCTGAACCAAACCCTATTCCCGATCATCTGGGTTGTCAGTATCTGCCCAATATTTCGGGGTGCGTGCGTCTTTTCGCGCCCGTTTGAGCCTCTTTTGATGCCTTCTTTGATGTGCACGCTGTGATAAAAGGACAGCAGAGAAGTTCTCACAAGATACACCCGTTCACTGTGAACTGCGTCTGGCTGCGACTGTACAATGGATTGGGGCAGGCCGTTTTCAGAGGGCCAGCTGCTGAGTGATCGAAGGAAAAAATGAACCGAATGCGACAAAGCTTCCCCGTGTCGACGGCATCCGTCATCTGCCTGATCGTCTTCTTGGCGATCCTCACAGGCGGATTTTTTTATTCCCCCCGCACCACCCTCGCTCAGACGAATACAACTCAAACCGCGCCGGTCAACGCCACGCTTCAAAGCAATATAGACACGCTGATCCATGCATCGGATGTGGTGGTGCGCGGCCGGGTCGAAGAACAGCGCAGTTTTTGGGATGCGGATCACGCCGCCATCCTGACCGACAGCCAGATTCGCGTTCTTTATGACGTGATCGGATCCTCGTCTCAGACGTTGACCGTGCGTACGCTGGGCGGCGAACTGCCTGACGAATACATTGGCATGGGCGTAAGCCATGTCCCGGCTTTATATCCGGGTGAAGATGTGGCGTTCTACCTGCAACAGGAGGGAGACCATTTCACCGTTAGCCAGGGCGAGGCGGGAAAATTCACCGTGCGCGGCCAGGATGCATTCAACGCGCGCCTGATGGCGAGCGTCCCCCTGTCAGATCTGTTTGACGCCACGACAGTCGCCGCGACCGATCAGGGCAGGGCTGCGACCCTGCCCGAAGACTGGCGGGGGCAAGAGGCTCAAGCCCAGCTTGCGCCGGCCGCGGCGATGATCTATTCTTACGATGGCGTTCATTGGCCCGGCGACAATCCGGCTGTTTCCTTCTATGTCAACCCGGTCTCGACCCAAAGCGGGCCGGATGATGGTGACCAAGCCGATTTTCTGAACGCCATCCGTGCTGCAGCCCAAACATGGACGGACGTAAGTTCCGCTGCGTTCACCTTAGCCTACGCTGGAACGACCACTCATCAGGATGTGGGCCTGAACGGCGTCAACGAAGTCATTTTCACCGACCAGGGCGCTGAGGACGGAATCGTGGGACGGGCTCGCTACTGGTACGGCCTCCCCAGCAAGGAACTTGTGGAAGCCGACATCTGGTTCAACGACGCCTTCGACTTCGACGCCACCGGTTCACCAGGTCCTTCCGAAATCGATCTACAAAGCGTGGCTCTCCATGAATTCGGACATTGGCTGGTGCTGGGGCATGACGACGACCCGGCTGCGATCATGCACTACGCCATGACCGCCGGCGTAGTGAAGCGCGCTCTCCACCAGAATGATATCGATGGCGTCTCGGCCATCTACCCGTGCCCGGACAACACTTGTGGCCCAACGCCTTCGCCTACTAACACCCCTCTGCCGCCGACGCCCACTTTCACACCTATAGCGACTAGCACGCCCGCGCCGCCGACGCCCACCAACACACCCGGCGGGACTATTCCGCCGACGCCCACCGATTCGATACAGGTCGAGGAGGCGTCCAGCCAGGGAGGAACGATCGCATATAACGACGCCAGCGGTGAAACAGCGCTCACCCTAGACATTCCACCCGGGGCCGTGGAAGGGACCATCTTCCTGATCTACACAGAAATCGACGCGCCCTTACAGCCTCCCGTCCCGGACGGCCAGTTCGCGGGAAGGCGCTTTGAAGTCCAGGCCATTCAAAATGGTGGGTTGATCGAGCATTACGTATTCGCGACGCCGGTCATCTTCACCGTGGCCTATCCAGAGCAGGCGGGGTTAAATGAGGAGAGCCTGACGCTTTTCTCCTTCGACGAAACCCTTCAGCAATGGACGTCTGCGGCCTGCGGCGACGTGCGGCGCGACCCAACCAACAATGAAATCAGCGTCGCAGTCTGTCATCTAGGCGAGTTCGCGCTTTTCGACCATCAGGTCCAGGTTGGAGGGCGGGTCCTTTTGCCAGTGGTGCGACGATAGGAAACGAATGAACCCGGCGTTACGCGGCCGGCGCCGGCCGCGAGTTTCCATTCACGCCAGAGCGCCGCCGGCCTATGTCGGAGACGTAAGCCCCGGAAGCGGCTCACATGGCGCACACCCCACCCTCCCCGTCCCTTTGCGAAAGTAACGCCCGATCCTCTTCTCACAAATCCAGCGTAACTTTTTAGATTTCTGATCGTCTGACCCTTCAGTAAAGGGCGAACTAGTTCGCCTGCACAAGATTAACCAATCCTTCGGCGAAGGATTACCTAGACGTCATACGATAAACAGACGAAAGGGCAGCGGTTTGCATACGCAGCACGTGCGCGAACTGCACTATTCCCTGGACTCATTGAAGCTTCATACATGCACCGCAAACTAACCAGCCGATTTGTTTTAGCCAGGCCAATCTCAACCAATAACCCACCCCGGTCGCACCGCAGCTTTCACTCCACCCCTCTCCGGGACATCCTAACGCCCACCTTAATCCTCATCGTAACACCGGCATGCCATGCTTGGACCGTGCAGTTGGAGCAAATGCCCTAACACGATGGAGTCAGCTTATATGAGTAACGACAAATCTCGATTGATCCACCCCTACTTTATTTACTCACCAGAAAAGGAGTAAAACACGATGAAACGAATCCCCTATGCGATCATCATCGCAGCGATGATGATCGCCTTCATTATGCCTGCAAACGTCTTTGCCCAAGGGCCGCCCGTCACGCTAACGGGGCATACTGAAACGGATTTCGGACCAGGGTCCGCCAGGCTCGATGATCCAACAGTAACAGGCACCAACCCATCAGGCTATGATGTCGGTCTACCCACGCTGTGGCCAGTGGCTCAATACCCAAGCGGATGGGATGTGGAGCACCTCGCATTCTTCTATGATGGATTGGCCGACACCATGTATGTTGGCTTCAACTACTTTGACACCGGCGACGTTATCGAAGTCTATCCTGGAATCGTTTACAATACCTTGACAGCTGATGTGGTAGCAGGTGATCCGGACAATGATCTCGATCCCAGCAACACAAGCACGGCGCTGAGCGATCGTCTGGGCATTGACGTGCCTAACCTCGGCGATGGCGAAACGATTCTACTCGTCATTGACACGAATCTGGACAATGTAGGTGACGCGATTGTTGGCGTGCCCCAGGCGAGCGATGTGAGCGGATTCCAGATCGCCACTTACACAGATGGCTCCGATCTGCAAACGCCCGGTGACGCCTTCGGTGCGCCGATCACAGGCTCCCCAGCCACATTGGCCGGCAATCCCAGCGCTGCATTTCCCGATTTTCAATTCACCATCGAGAATTTCTCGCAGCTTCCCAATGTACAGTTCGATCCGCTCAATGACTGCACGTTCGATGCCCAGTATTTCGCGTTCAGCGGCAGCATCGTTGATGACGGCATCGGCGAAGATTTCATTCCCGGCGTCAACGAATGGACGCGGTTCACCTTCGACGCCGTCCGTCCCCAGATCGGCGTCGTCAAAGACCAGAGCACAGCCACTCCCATCGAAGTCGGAGACCAGGTGGTTTATCACATCACCATCTCCAACCCCGGCTGTTCGGATATGACCGTCGTCCCCTTCGAGGACACATTCGACCCGACCTACCTGCAATTCGTCAACTCCACCATCGGGAACCCCGACGCCATCGCGACCGGCTCCGTGAGCTGGAATGACGTCACCACAGTCCTGGGCGACATCCCCGTCGACGGCTCCGTCGAGTTCGACATCACCTTCCAGGCGCTGGATGGCACCCCGGTTGGCGGCAACACCACCAACACCGGTACATCCGAGGGCGCTGAGGACGGCAACGGCAACGGCGCGCCCACCGATGGCGACGCCGCTGACACCGTCATCTACGAACCCGGTATTGGCCTAGTCAAGACCGCGGGCACGGCCGCCGACGGCGCGACCTTCTACGTGGACACGGACAATGTCCCCGCGGATGTCGTCTTCCACTACGAAGTGACCAACACCGGCAACACCTATCTCACCGATATGACCATCGTCGATGACAGAGGCACGCCCGGCGACGCCAACGACGATGTGACCATTGATTCCAACCAGTGCCCGGCCCTGGCCGGCCCCCTGGCCCCAGGCGGCTCGCTCACCTGCAACGTCACCCTTTCGGTCAGCGGACCTTTCCCGGTCACCAACATCGGCGTGGGCACAGGCACGCCCAGCGACGGCAATGGCAATCCGCTGGACGGCATCGGCAATCCGACCGACAATGACGACGCCGTGGTGGACGATGGAAACCCCGGCATCGCCATCATCAAAACGGCCGGGACAGCCGCCGACGGCGAGACGCTCAACATCACCCAAGCCGGCCTCGTCACCTATTACTATGAGGTGACCAACACTGGCGACACCTATCTCACCGACATCACCATCGTTGATGATCGGGGCACGCCCGGCGATTCCAGCGATGACGTAACCATTACATCGGCCCAATGCGCGGGCTTGGCTGGTCCGTTAGCCCCCAATGCCACTGTGAATTGCACCGCGGATATTCAGGTTGACAACGACACGACCAACATCGCCACCGCGACCGGCAACCCCACCGACAGCGGCGGCGGTGACCTGCCCGGCCTCGATAACCCCACAGATAACGACGACGCGATTGTGGATGTCTTCCTGCCCGGCATTGACCTACAGAAGACGGTCTATCAGGGTCATGATAGCGGCGCCTCCTGCGGCTCAGCAGTGGAAACGATAATCGCTGGCCAAGGCCTGCCCGTGACCTATTGCTTCGTGGTGACCAACATCGGCGACACCTACCTGAATGACGTCACCGTCACAGATGCAACCTTGGGTGGCGTCACCCTTGACAAGAACAACGGCTTGGTGAGCGGGACCTTCCCTCTGAGCCCGGCGCCTACTGGCGGACAGGCGGTCTTCTACTATGAGACCACCTTGGAACAGGACCTGATCAACACCGCCACCGTCACCGGCAATCCTACTGAAAGCGATGGAACTGACCTCCCCGGGTACACAAATCCAACCGCTGAAGACACCGCTGAAGTCATGGCCCTCTATCTGACCTTGGGTAACCGGGTCTTCCGCGACGAGGGAGCGGGCGCCAACTTCAACAACGGCGTCCAGGATGGCGACGAACCCGGCATTGCCGGCGTACAGCTTCAGTTGCTCAAC
>JAJRVT010000410.1 GCA_024277175.1 Chloroflexota bacterium
GATCTGCACGTTGGACGCGGTGTACACCCGGTCGCCTATGGTGATCCCACCCTGGCCGCGCAGGACGTTCAGTTCGCCGATCAGGCTGTTGGCCCCCATGCGGATGAAGGCGTGGGGCAGGTCGCGAAAATTGTAGACGTGCAACACCGAGCCGTGCATGACCAGCGAATTATCGCCGATCTCGATGCCCTGGGGGCAGGCATGGAGATAGACGCCCTGATCCAGGTAGACATTTTTGCCAAGGCGAATCTGGTCGGCGAAACGAAGGCGCACGCCATTTTCAATCGCGGCCATCCCCTCCATATGCAGGATCGCCCTGTAGAGCGCGCTCCGCACGCCGATACCGATAACGGTCGGGATCCAGCCTGCCAGCGCAAACAGAAACTGCTCCAACCAATAGCGCCTCATGCTGGACGCCTGACGGTGGATGTAGAGCCGGAGGCCATCGCTCAATTTGGAGGGGACGACGGGGTCGCTCACGTCACCAACTTCTGATTGTGAAAGACGGTTATGCAGTCAGGTTTCGTCAGAATGTAAAGGAAAAAAAGGTTGAGAAAGAAACTCGTGTAAATTCGTGGCAAAGTGTTGTGTTGCACCCGCGCGGGTGCGGGATTTGAATGGTTTATCGTCGCCGACGGGCCAATCCTTCGCCAACCATGACGATTTGTTTTAAAAAGAAAAAGCGTTGAGTCCGTCGCGGGAAGCGAACCCAACGCTTTTCTTGTTTGACGGCCCCCTGGGATCGTCGAGGGAGGCGTCCCCAGGGAAATTGAGGCCCGATAAGTGAATTCGGGGGTGTTCATATTGGCCGTCGCTATCGAGTATAGCATAAATTTTTCGCGAAAGTTGACCAACTTTTGTCCAAAAATTGACCAGTTTTTTGTGAAGGTTGACCAGATTTCGGTGAAAGTTGACCACTGTTCAGTAAAAATATCAAAATGTGATAAAATCTGGTTGAATATGATGAAATACAATAAAATCTTAGTAAATCGCATTTTGCTTTTTCGAAAATCTGCTCCCATCCGTGAAAATCCGCGTTCTAACGGATCCCGCCTGAATAGTCACGAAAATTTAACCAAAACAGTCCGAATTGACTGGTATAGAGTAAACTCACTTCAGTGAACAGTCAGCCAGATCTCCAATTCGACTTTCCCCATCGTTTTCCCGGAATCCACCAACTCGATCCGCACCACCTCCCCCGGTTGGCGCGCGATGTTGAGCGGCCGCACGCCATAGCGGGCCAGGTCCGCCAGCCGGACCACAGCCCGGGGCTCGGCTAAGTCACCCACGAAGATCAGCAACCGGACCGTTTCCGGGACGCCCTCCTCGCCGCCCTGAGGGAACTCCGCCCGAATCTGGGACAGCGCACCCTGCGCCGGAAGCGGATCCGGCTCCCGGTTGGAGTCGAAGAGCGTGGCTTTCCCCTCTTGGAAGCGGGGTGCGCCCGCGAAGACTTGAAACTCGCCTCCGCCGGACTGGGAACCGCCCATTCTGGTCGGCGGGACGCTCCGCGCAGGCCCCGGCATGAATGACGGCTGGGGACGCTCGGCCATGGCCGGTCCCATGCCCAGATCCGGCATGGGCGGCGGTGCGTAGCTGGCTGCGGCTGTCTGGAGAAAATCGCCCTTAGACCCCCCACGCCTGCCCGCCCTGGGTATCATGGGATGGGTCCAGCCGGACGGCAGGGCGTTGGCCACCGGAACTGTCGCCTCGACCGGTTTGTCCGCCTCATGGCGCACAGCCACGAAGGACGTCTCCGATGACGGCAGGCCATAGTTCAGGGCCTCTTCCACCAGCAGGCCGCGCAGGGCTTCCGCGGCCGCCCGGCGTTGGTTTTCGGCATAGACCGAATCCGCCACCCCGGCCATGACCGCCTGCCCGTCATAGCCCAGGTCATCCAGGCGTGCGGCCAGGGTTTCGCGATCGTAGCCGGCATGGACCAGGTGCTCCAGTTCGTTGATGCGGTGCGCGCCGAAGAGGGCCTTCAGGGCCGGCGTGGGGTCGAGCCTGTCCAGGTCCGCCTCCACCGCGGCCAGGGATCCCTCGGGGTCCGCGCACAATTCCGCCTGTAGCCGGGGACGACCCGCGCTCGGCGCGCGGCCGCAGACCCAGCGCATCTGTCCGCCGGGCAGATCGCCCAGGTCCAGCCCAGACCAGCCCACACGGTGGGTGGACGCCAGCCGGTGATCGCCCGCCACCCTTTCCCGGTCCACTTCCAGGCGCAGCCCCGTCAGCAGGGGCGCGGCCCAGAAGGCCAGGGCCTCCTCCAGCGCGGTGGTGATGTCCTGCTCGCTGGGGTCGCTGGTCAGGAACTTGGCCACGCCGCCGCCCCGCTCGGCCATGGCGTTGGCCAGGTAGGCGTTGGGCGCGGCGTCGATGCAAAGCACGCTGATGCGTCGCGAAGGTGAGCGCCGGGCCTCCTCATCCACCAGACGCAGGATGCGGCCGGCGTCGGTGACCGCGGCGTCGGTGACGATGACCACGTGGCGGGCCAGGTCGCCTTCGCTCCGGGGCAGACGCAGGGCCTGCTCCAGGGCCACGCCCAGCTCGGTGCCGCCGCTGTCGCGGTGCGCTTTCAGCCAGGCTACGGCTTTGTCTACGGTTTGGGGATCGGCGGGTTGGATGCCGGGGTTGAACCAGCGGGTGTGGGTGTGGAAGATGGCCAGGGCGAAGCGGTCGTCCGGCGTCAACTCGCGTAGGAAGCGCTCCATGGCCCAGTCCGCGGCCGCCCATTTGGGCCCGTGCATGGAGCCGGAATGGTCCAGCAGCAGGATCATCTCCCGGGGGATGGGGTTCGTGGCGGGCGGCTGGACTGGCGGCGTCACCGCGGCCAGGAAGTAGACCTGGTCTTCGACTTCGTCGTGGTGGCAGCGCAGGCTCAGGCCGGGCCGGGTTTCGGCCTGGCGCGGCCGCCAGGCGAGCACGAAATCCCGGTCCGGCAGCACCGGGCCGTCGGCCAGGGTGACGCGCAGGCGCTCTTCGCCCTCGTCGTTTATTTTTTCCACTATCTTTTCCACGGCCAATGCATGGGTGGGACTCTCCACCTGGACCGCGTCGCGCACGGTCAGGTCCAGTTCGAAGCGGTGGCCGGGGTCGCGCAGGATGGCCAGGGGCTGGCCCTTGGCGTGGGCTGCGTTCAGTTCGTCCATGCGCACATAGCGAGGCGCGGTGGTCAGGGGCGCGCGCAGACGCCAGGCCAGGCCGGCGCTGCGGGCAAGCTGGACGTAGCTCGTCTCTACCTCCACCGGTTCGTCCGGGCGGATGCCGGCCACCAGCAGGGTGAAGACGTCGGGCGATTCCCGGCTGACCAGCGCGGCCTGCTCGCCGGCCTCCTTGGCCGCGGCGTAGGCGGCTTCTGCCTCCGCGCGCGGCTTGAGCTCGGCCACGATTTCGACGTCACCGAAGTGAACGCGCACCCCGGTCACCGCGGCGTCCCCGGGCAGGGGAAAGCGGTAGGCGGCCTCCAGCACCTTGTCGTATTCCTCCGCACTGTAAGCGAAGCGCTGGGTCAGACGCAGGTCGGCCAGGGGTCCCGTGATCTCGCCGCGCAGGGTGCTCTTTTGCAGGGGAACGAACGCGGGCGCGTCCCGGTCGGCCGGCTCCAGGCCGCCCAGGACCTCCAGCGCGCCAAAGCCATCGCCTCGGCTGTTCTCGAAATAGGCTGGGTTGAACATGGTTTGCTCCTCAGAGACCGCAGCCAGACGTGCAGACAAATCCGATGCGCATGTACACAGACAGTATACCACGTTTTACATTCTCACGTTCGGCGTTGTGTTGTTGCCTATGGAGACGCTACACCGAGTCTAAAGGCGCGTATAAATTGGAGATTGCATGGATAGGTGTGTGTGCGGCTGGAAGCCGCGCCTACGGATGGCGGGAGTTGTTTTGATAGGTGCGGTTTGGAACCGCAGGATCTCGGGTGGCGGGGGTTGTGCGGCTACTTGTAGATATCACCTCGCGGGCCAATATGGTCGACATAAATGATGTCCTCTTGTTCATCGTACCAGAAGATCACACGTAGATTCCCGATGCGAATACGCCGATAACCTGTCCATTCGCCGGCCATGTGGACAAGCCCAGGGTGCGTATCCGGATCTTCCGACAAGCGCATCAGGGCTGTCTGCACCCTTTTCTGTTCTGGGCGAGGTAGTCGTTGTAGATAACGAAGTGCGCGGCGGTGAACAATGACGTTGCTCATGAAAAAATTTCATCCAGCTCAACATAGGCATCAAGATTTTTCGTTGCTCTATCATCTTGCGCCTGGCGCAGATCGTTGACAGCTTCTTCGTCCAGGTCCAACCCCAGTATTTCGCTGATCTGCTGGTACTGCTCCCAGGAGATGATAACTTCCTGGGGAAATCCTTGTTCATCAACAACGATCTTTTTTTGAATATCTAACATCAGATTCCTCTTTCTGAACGTGCCTGTAGGGAAGACCGACTCATTTCCCATGAAGATTATACCATGAAGGGCCCTTTCACAACCACATGCACGCGACCATCCTCACCCCGCCAACGCCTGCATTCCCCACCCGCCCGGATATCCCGCGTCTCGCCCGGCGGCAGGATAAACTTGATTTCGTTATAGGGTAGCTCATAGCCGCCTTCCACGCTGGCGACGGACAACCCGATGGCCTCCGGGGTCGCATCGCAGGCCAGCGTGACCCGGGTCCGCTCGCCCCGCTGATAGGCCAGGCTCTCGCCGTCGTCCTCGATCAAGGTGAACGCGCCCCGCCCGGCCTGGGGATGGGGGAAGACGTAGACCTGGCGCAGATCGTCGGGCCGCTCGCCCACGTGGCCCATGGCCCGGCCCATGGGGATCATGCCGCCGGCCGGGACCAGGAGCGGGACCCGGTCCAGGGGGGCCTCCACCGTCACCTCCTGGCCGCCCGCATACCAGTCGCCGGTGTGGAAATCGCACCAGTCCGCGCCCGCGGGCAGGTAGACGGCGCGGGTGCGCGCACCCGGCTCCAGCACTGAGGCCACCAGCAAGTTGGGACCGAGCATGAAGTCGAAGGACGCCTCATGGGTGCGGGGATCGCGGGCGAAGTGGTAGAGCAGGGGGCGGATCAGGGGCGCGCCCTGTTCCGCGGCCTCGACCAGCAGGGTGTAGAGATAGGGGATGAGCCGGTAGCGGAACTGGACGGCGACCCGCACCAGGGGCGTCACCTGCGGATACATCCACGGTTCGGTGACCGAGCCGTCCGCGTTCCAGGAATGGATGGTGAAGCGGGGGTGAAAAACGCCGTTTTGCACCCAACGCACGAAAAGTTCGGGATCCGGCCGCGGCCCGGCGAAGCCGCCAACGTCATGGCCCGTGTTGGCAAAGCCGGAGAGGCCCATGCCCAGCCCCATGGGAATGTTGTAGCGCAGGGTCTCCCACGAGGTGGAGTTGTCGCCCGTCCAGGTGGCGGCGTAGCGCTGGACGCCCACACAGCCTGCCCGGCAGAGCACATAGGGGCGTTGGTCTGGGCGCGCGGCCTGCTGCGCTTCGCAGGAGGCGCGGGTCATGAGCAGCGCGTGGAGGGGGCGAATGAGGGCCAGGGGCATGGGATCGCCAAAACCGTGGCAGAGCGCGTCGTCATCCCAAACCGGGTACTCGTTGTTGTCGTTCCAGGTCGCGTCTATGCCCAGGGAAAGCAGGCTTTCCTGCACCCGTGCCTGCCACCAGGCGTAGGTCGCCGGGTTGGTGAAGTCCAGGTGCGCGCCCTGGCCGCCCCAGAACTCGCCCAGGGCCGGCCCGTCTCCCCGGGATGAGGGGATGAAGCCGCCGAAGCCGTTCACCTCCCCGAAGCGGGGGTGAGTGGTCAGGAGCGCGGGCTTGATGTTGGCGGTCACGCGCATGCCGGCGGCGTGGAAACGGTCGATCATGCGCTGGGGGGCGGGGATCTTGCTGCGGTTCCACTGGAAGACGTAGCGCTTGCCGTCCGCGCCACTGGAATAGCCGGAGCCAAGCTGGAACGCGTCACAGGGGATGCGGTGCTCGGCGCAGAGGTCGACGAAGCGCTGCAACTGGGCCTGGGCGTCGGGCGCGTCGGTGTACTGCATGGTGGTGGCCAGGTAGCCCAGGGACCAGCGCGGCGGCAGGAGCATGGGGCCGATCAGCCGGGCCAGTTTGGTCACCACGCCAGCCACGTCGGGTCCGTAGATCAGATAGTAGTCGATGTCGCCGTGCGCGGCCCGGTAGTAGCGATAGGGCGGATAGTAGTTGTGGATCTCCTTGCCCAGATCGAAGGTCGTGTCGGCCAGGTTGTCATAAAGCAGGCCGTAGGCGATGTCGAATTCGGGGACATAGGTGATGTAGACCGGCCAGTGCTTGTAAAGGGGATCGGTGGATCGGGCGTCGTAGCCCATGGGGTCCGCGGGAACCATGCGCAGGCGCAGCCCCTTCTTGTCCAGGGGACCGGCCCGCTCGCCGAAGCCGTAGTAATGTTCGTCCTCCCGGCGCAGGAGGTAGTGCCAGACCGCGGTCCCGGCCGCGTCGTACTCGTAGGCCCGGCCGGGCAGATCGGCGGCGAACTCGCGGCCGGCCCCGTCGCGCCAGGCGATGTGAAAGTCGTCCAGGTTCACCCGGATCTGCAACGCGTCCGTGCGCACATCCACGTGATCCGGGGTCGCGTCCACCGTGCAGGCGGGTAGGGGAAAGGGCGACAGATCATCCCGGCGGCGGCCTTCGCGGGGCGTATCGCCGTCCGCGCCGGCAATGGTCCACGTGCGATCCATGCGCGTGACGCCGTCAGGCCAATGCTGCACCCGCACCAGATCATGGTCCAGCGCAGTCACCCGAAAGCGCTCGCCGCCTGCGCCCACAAATCCCACCCCCGGCCCCGCGTCATCGACCATTTGAACCTGACGAGGATTAACCAGTCGCATGTCTACTCCTTGAGATGCGAAGATTGAGGATTGAGGATTGAAGATTGGACCCCGCTAAAACAATGAATCTCCCCAATCTCCCCAGAATCTCCGCCACCCAATCTTCAATCCTCAATCCTCAATTTGTTTTTCTCACTTCATCCCCGTCGTCGCGATCCCCGTGGTAATAAACCGCTGCAGGATGGCGAAGACCACGGTGATGGGCAGCAGGGTGAGCACGGTCATGGCCAGGACGTAGTGCCACTGGACGTTGAGCTCGCCCTGGAACGCGGCCAGCCCCACCTGCAGGGTGAAGAGTTCGCTGCGGGTGAGCACGATCAGGGGCCAGAGGAAGTCGTTCCAGCGCCACATGATGGAGAAGATGGCCAGCACCGCCAGCGCAGGGGCTGAGAGGGGCAGCACGATCTGCCAGTAGATGCGCCACTCGGACGCGCCATCGATGCGCGCCGAGTCCAGCAGTTCGTCGGGCAGGGTGAGCATGTACTGGCGTAGCAGGAAGACGCCCGTGGGCGTGGCCGCGCCGGGGATGATCACGCCCCACAGGTTGTTGACCCAGCCGATCTGGGCGATGACCAGGAAGACGGGCACCAGGATCACCGAAATGGGGATCATGAGGGTGCC
>JAJRVT010000411.1 GCA_024277175.1 Chloroflexota bacterium
TAACGTCATTTCGCATAATCTTTTGCGCTTGGTGTGACAACGAAGCGAGAAGGTGATATACTGTCTCTGTATTTTGCGTGTATCAGGATGTTATCAATGCCTTGAGGTATGGACGCAAATACGAATTCCATTAGAATCGGTGGCCAGATTTCCCCGCTTGCCTTGGGGTATTGGCCCCTTGTTCAGTAACGATGTAACAATTACACAATTATCAAGGAGAAAAACGACTATGACAACAGCAGTAGCCCCCCAGGACAACCACTCACCGTGGTGGTTGGTCCTGCTCACTGGCATCGCAGCCATTATTCTTGGCTGGATGCTTTGGATGAACCCACTCAAGACGGCCAATGTGTTGGTCTGGGCCATCGGTCTCTACTGGCTCATTACCGGCGTCATCTATCTGGTCAGCCTCTTCTGGGACCGCCGCCAGTGGGGATGGAAACTGTTCAGCGGCATCCTTGGCGTCGTCGCCGGTTGGTTCTTGATTGACGCCGGCGCTGGCGAGCGTTTGGCCACCATGGGGTTCGCCATCGTGTTGGTCCTGGGTATTCAGGGTATCATCATGGGTATTATGGGCCTGATCGCCGCCTTCCAGGGTGGTGGCTGGGGCGCAGGTGTTTTGGGCGTGGTTTCCATCGTGATCGGCTTCCTGTTGCTGGGCAACATGTGGGCCGCTGCTCTGGTTCTGCCCTGGGTGATCGGCATGTTCCTGATCATCGGCGGCATCTTCGCCATTGTGGCTGCATTTAAGATGCGTTAGCGTCGCAGCGTGTAGTTTTGAAAATCGTAAAAGAGGACGGGGCTTTCCCCGTCCTCTTTGTTATTGGCATGTTCAAAAGAAGTGATGTGGGCGCCTTTCTGGCGGACGACGCTTGGGCAACAACGTGACCGGCCCGCACCGAATGAATTCGACGCCTGCTATACAAAATACGTTCAAACGTGCTGGTTGGCGGGCATGACGTATAGCGCTGGACGCACTCGCCCTGTCATCCGGCCACCCCCACATCCTTTCCTAGGATCAGCCCCATGGTCCGGGCGTCGATATTGCCACCGCTGAGAATGACGCCCATCCGCCCCCGCGGCTCCACCGAACGCTCCAGCAGCGCGGCCAGCCCCAGCGCGCCGGACGGCTCCACCACGATCTTCATGCGATAGAAGAAAAAGCGCACCGCCTCCATGATCGACTCCTCACTCACGGTCTGCATATCGTCCACATAGTCCAGCACCAGGGGAAAGGTGAGCTTGCCCAGGGAAGGCGTGCGCGTGCCGTCGGCGATGGTGGGCGGGTTGTGGACGCTCTGCAACTCGCGGCTGCGGAAGGATCGGGTGGCGTCGTCGGCCAGGGCCGGCTCGATGCCGATCACCTGACAGCCGGGGACCACGCCCTTGGTGGCGATGGCGCTGCCGCTCAGCAACCCGCCGCCGCCGCAGGGGACCAGCAGCGCGTCCAGGTCTGGGATCTGCCGGTGCAACTCCAGGGCCGCGGTCCCCTGGCCGGCGATGACGTGGGCGTGGTCGTAGGGTGGGATCAGGGTGTAGCCATGCGCGGCGGCCAGTTCAGCCGCCAGATCCTCGCGCACAGTGACGTTCGGATCGTACTCGACGACCTGCGCGCCATAGCCTTCAGTCGCGGCGCGTTTGGTAGCCGGCGCGTTGTCCGGCATGACGATCACGGCCCGGACCCCCAACATCTGGCAGACTTTGGCCACGGCCTGGGCGTGGTTGCCGGAGGAAAAGGTGAGTACGCCGCGCGCCCGCTCCTCATCAGAAAGCTGGGAAATGGCGTTGTACGCGCCCCGGAACTTGAAGGCCCCGATGTGCTGGAAGTTCTCACACTTGAAGAAAATTTTCGCGCCCAGCCAGCTGTTCAAGGTCGCCGAGGTCATGACCGGCGTGACATGGGCCACACCGCGTAGCCGGTCGCTGGCGGCGAGTACAGCGTTGAATATTGACATAATTTCTCCATATGTTATTGTTCGTCGTATGCGTTTTAACGCCGTTGTTGGTGGGCGCCGCGCTAAAGCGCGCACTGCGAACGGGCAGTTTCGTAGGTCACGCATCCTTGCGTGACGCTCTGGCCATCGCCACCGTCGGGCATCCTTGCCCGACCTACGAAATTATGATCTCGTCGCGTTTTCAGTTTAGGGCGTCAGCCGCCCCATATCGCGGGGGAAGAGCGTCGTCAGGCGCAGATTGGTTCCCCCCAGCAACTGCATCAGCAGGCGTTCCAGGCCGATGGCGAACCCGCCGTGGGGCGGCATGCCATAGCGGAAGGCCTCCAGGTAGCTGGCGAAGGGTTCGACCGGCATGTCAGCCCGCTTCAGCGCGGCCAGATAATCGGCGTAGCGATGGAGTCTCTGCCCGCCCGTCACCAGTTCCACGCCGCCGAAGAGCAGATCGAATGAATTCGAGTAGAGTGGCCTTTCCGGATCCGGGTGGGTGTAAAATGGGCGCTTGCTCATGGGATAGCCAACCACGAACAGAAAGTCACTGCCGTATTTCGCGCTGGCCCACTCGCCCAGCCAACGTTCATCCTGGGGGGACAGGTCAGGCTCGCCGCGCACGTCTACGCCATGCCGTTCAAGGATCAATGCCTGCGCCGCCGTAAAGTCGATCATCGGGACCGTGTCGGGCAGCACGGGCATGTGTGCGTTGAGCATGGCCAGTTCGCCTGCACATGTTTCCTCCATGGCGGAGAAAATGGCGGTGAGCACATCTCGCAGCACGGCCATGACGGTGAAATGATCGCGAATGAAGCCAAACTCAACGTCAAGACTCACATATTCGTTGATATGGCGGGCCGTGTCATGGGGCTCCGCACGAAAGACCGGTCCGACCTCATAGACGCTTTCGAACACACCCACCATGATCTGTTTATAGAATTGGGGGCTTTGGGCCAGGTAGGCCGGGCGTCCAAAGTAATCGATCGCGAAGACATTGGCTCCGCCTTCAGTTGCGGAGGCTACGATTTTGGGCGTCTGAATTTCGATGAAGCCGCGTTGGTTCAGATGAGCGCGGAACGCGCCTATGGCAGCCGCGGCCAACCGGAAGATGGCCTGTCGCCGGGGGTGACGGTTGACCGTCACTGCGTGGTCGAGCAGATTGGTCAGGCTGGCCTTGATCTCTTTCTTGCTGATCAGCACCGGCAGCGGCTCGGTCACCGGGGTGATGACCTCTATCGTTGGCTGATGTAGCTCGAACCCGCCCGGCGCCTGATCGCTGGCGACGACGACGCCTTCCAGGGTGATGACAGTTTCCGGCTGAAGCGCCGGTTCAACCAGTGGAGCCAGATTGGCTTCGTCTTCGGTGACAGCCTGCACCGTCCCCCGGCCATCGCGCAGAACAAGGAAGTTGACGCCTCCGAGCAGGCGGAGGGTGTGGACCCAACCTTGTACTTGAACGCGTTCACCCACGTATGCAGCGATTTCGTTACTGTGAATTCTGGACGCGTTTTGCGTCATGTGCGTTTGCATTTCATGCTCCTTGGTCAGTTGGCCGAATACGCAAGGCCAAGGTCACATGGCAAGCGCATCGGTCAGATTGATTTCCATTGTTGTGTACGGACCGTTGTGATCTTCAAATCGTCATTGTCGTCGTCCATGACGACCACCTCCTTTCTCACAGTTCTTATCGACCAATACAAAAAGCCCCCGTCCATAAGGAGGACGAGGGCCAAAGCCGCATCGTGGTGCCACCACCATTCATCTGTCCGTCATGACCGGACAGATCTCAGTCGGTTCGAGACATACGCACAAACCGTCGCGCGATAACGGGCGCATCCCGGAAGCCGGCTAATAGGCGTGTGACCGTTCACCGGTCGGCTCGAGGGCGTCGTTGGTCGGACCCGCTCTCCGGTCTTCCAGCGCGTGGACCGGCTCTCTGTGCAGCGGAGTGGCCGCCAGCATTTCCCTCTCATTGCCTTTAGAACATTCCATTCGATTGGACGTAGTCTAGCACAGGGTGGTTAGGTCGTCAACTGTAAATTTTCGCTCCTATCCACCGAAAAGCGCCAGCGCCTGGTGGAGTGAAGAAAAGACATCCGCAGCCTGGGCGCGCGCGTCCGCCGACGGCTGAACCAGATCGGGCACGATGTACGTGCGCATGCCGGCCGCGCTGGCTGCGATCGCACCGACGCTGGAATCCTCGAAGGCCACGCAACGGGTCGGTTCGACGCCCAGCCGTTGGGCCGCGGCCAGGAAGAGATCGGGAGCGGGCTTGCCATGGCGGACCTGATCGCCACTCACCACCACGGGGAAGCGGGCGCGAAGCTGGCTGACTGTCAGGCTATATTCGGCTTCGTCCTGAGAACTGGAGGTCGCCACCGCCTTGGGGATGCGTCGGTCCTCCAGCAGATCGAGTAAATCCAGCAGGCCGGGTTTGCGGGCGATGCCTTCGGTTTCCGCGATCTCGCGCCAACGTCGGGGCCAGTGCTGGCGGAACGTATCCAGGGGGAACGCGTCCAGGGGGGATGCTGCATCTAACGCGGTGCGGAGCATTTCCTCGCATTCTTCGGTGCGAATGCCGATCAGGCCGTGGAGGAAGTCATTGTCGATCGCGTAGCCCAGATCGATGACTGCGTTTTGCCAGGCGCGGTGATAGATGATCTCCGTGTCGAGCATGAGGCCATCCATATCGAAGATAACTGCGTTCGGGCGGGGCGGGGCGCTAGGGTTGTTCATGTTTATCGCTCCTTTTTGGCGAATGTCGGACGTCTTTTCAATCATTCAGAATAGATGCGTTTTTTCGCACACTTGGTTTGACTTGTCAACTATTTCGGTGTATACTTGTTTCTGTAAGACGCTGTGAAGTTCTGTATCGATTGATGTAAGTCCGTCGCCCAGGCTTTTCGCCGCAGGGCGGCTTTTTTTATGGGTTACACTTTGGACAGACGTCAGCGTCGTAGCATAACGCTCCATAGACCTGTAGGAGGTACCAAAATGAGCGAACGTTTCACCGGAACCGTCAAGTGGTTCAACGATTCAAAAGGCTACGGCTTTATTGCACGTGATTCTGGCGGTAGTGACGTCTTTGTCCACTATAGCGCTATCCAGACCGATGGCTATCGCAGCCTGGCCGAAGGCCAGCGAGTCGAATTTTCCATCGAGGATGGCCCTAAGGGTCCGGCGGCCGCCAACATCACCAATTTGGCCGAGTAAAGCCGTTCCCAGCCGTGGGGAAATTGTGGTCAATGACAGGCCATTCCCCGGCGCACACTGTTGAAAATGCAAGGACGTCCGGCAAAGCCGGGCGTCCTTCTTGATTGGAGTGGATGGCTTGGTTGGGGCGTGTGAAGATCTGTTCTTTTTTCGCGCATATGGCTTGACTTGTCAACTGTTTCGGTGTACAATTTTGTCTGTAAGACGCTGTAAAGTTCTGTATCGATTGATGTAAGTCCGTCGCCCAGGCCTTTCGCTGTCGGGCGATTTTTTTATGGATTACAGCTTTGGACAGATTGACAGCGTCACAGCATAACGTTCCATAACCGTAGGAGGTATCCAAAATGAGCGAACGTTTCACCGGAACCGTCAAGTGGTTCAATGACGCAAAGGGCTACGGCTTTATTGCGCGCGATTCGGGCGGTAGTGACGTCTTTGTCCACTACAGCGCTGTCCAAACTGATGGATATCGCAGCCTGGCCGAAGGTCAGCGGGTCGAATTCTCCATCGAAGATGGCCCCAAGGGACCGGCGGCCGCCAACGTCACTAAATTGGCCGAGTAAGCGTTACTCAGATGCCAGAACAAACCGTGGCCGACGACATGGTCGTTGGCCTCCACTACTCACTGCAATTGGACGATGGTCAGCTGATCGACTCGTCCGAGGGGCATGGCCCGTTGTACTTTCTCCAGGGCCGGGGGCAGATCATCCCGGGGCTGGAGCAGGAACTATATGGCATGGCCGTCGGCGATGAGAAAGCGGTCGTCGTCGAACCGGCGCAAGGCTACGGCGAATATCGGGAAGACGCCCGCCAGCTAATTGACCGGAACGAATTCCCCGCTGATATGGATATCGCTGTCGGCATGCCGGTGGAACTGTACGATCCTCAGACCGGATCGACAGTCGACGCCTTCATTGCTGAGATCGGCGATGATCAGGTCTTGTTGGACTTCAACCATCCCCTGGCCGGAAAGCGGCTCCACTTCGCGACGCAGATTGCCGAAGTGCGACCGGCGACCGAGTCAGAACTGGACCATGGCCACGTCCACCAGCCGGGACATCATCACCACTAACAAGCTGTTGGCGTGATGACAAAATACAGGGACGTTCGGCAAAGCCGGGCGTCCTTTTCTTTTGGACGCACCTAAATAAAATCGCCGCTAAGCGGATAATCTTCATCCGCCCGGCGGCGATTTTCGTTTGCGTCGATATAGTGCGCTGCTGGCGCGCGCCATACAAACTGGCAGTCTGCGCTGAAGAGGCGCTTAAGCTTTTTTCAAAACCGGCAGACCATTTTTGGTCTCAGCCACCTGGTAGCCTTCCGGCACCGCATCCAGTGCGCCTTCGCGCTCGTCTTTTGCGAAGAAATAAAGCACCTGCTCGCGGCCATTTTTCAGGGTCGTGGTTTTGGAATGCAAGATATAGGTCCTGCCCTTGTCATTCGTGTACGTGTATGCCATTGCCATTCTCCTTATTTAGTGAATTCAATCGATGGTGCAATCCGGCCAGGGCCAGATCGCCAGGGAGGAAGAGCGACGGTTTTCGTCGCCAACCGCACAGACCCAGGCTTGCGCACCGAAAAGAAAGTATACCATGAGAGCGCCCAGAGGAAAAACCTTCGTCCCAGAGGGTTTTTTACGATTACGCGGCGTTACGCAGGCAGCAGATAAAGATTATCGCGTAGAAATTGAACCTGCACTTGCTCGCCATCCGGGTGCAGGTCATGGACTTGAGGATCGTGGTGTACTGCGGTGATCACCTGATCCTTGACCTGTATCTCATATTCGACTTGTGAGCCGAGATAGGCCATACGCAGCACAACGCCCAGGAAGGCGTCCTCCGGCTGCGCGTCGGCCGGATGTAGTCGTAGGGATTCAGGGCGGGTCATCAGGATTGCGTCCTGACCGGGGGCCAGACTTTTGTCTGCGGCCGCGGGCGCGATGAGGGTTTTGTCAAAGAGGCGCACCGCCCACCCCTCGTCACTGCGCTCTTCTACGCGTGCAGGCAGGAAATTGGCCCGCCCGATGAAGTCGGCCACGAAGCGGTTGATCGGATGGCGGTAGATCTCCACCGCTGAACCGACCTGTTGAATGCGCCCTTCGTGCATGACCACAATGCGGTCGGAGAGGGCCATGGCTTCGTCCTGGTCGTGGGTGACATAGACGGTGGTGATGCCCAGTTCCTTCTGGATGCGGCGGATCTCGCTGCGCATCTGCACCCGCAGCTTGGCGTCCAGGTTGCTCAGGGGTTCGTCGAAAAGCAGCACCTTGGGGTGCATGACCAGGGCCCGGGCCAGGGCCACCCGCTGCTGTTGGCCGCCGCTCAACTGGTTGGGCGCCCGGTTTTCCAGCCCGTGCAGCTCAGACAACTCCATGACTTCGCTCACCTGCCGGCGGATCTCCTGTTTGCTCAGTTTTTTGATCTTCAGGCCGTAGGAGATGTTGTCATAGACGCTTAGGTGGGGGAAGAGGGCGTAGCTCTGGAAGACCATGGCCATGTCGCGCCGGTTGGGCGGGGCTTCGTTGATCTGCTCGCCGTCCAGGATGATCTCGCCGTTGGTGGGGAATTCGAAGCCGGCGATCAGACGCAGGGTGGTCGTCTTGCCACAGCCCGACGGCCCCAGCAGGGTCACGAATTCGCCCCGCTCGATGCCGATGTTGACGTCGTCCACCGCCCGCACTTCGCTGTTGCCCTCGCGGCTGGGAAATATTTTGCTCAGTCCTTTTAGTTCCAGAAACACCGTGTGTGACTCCAATTTCGTCTCAATTGAACATTAATGATTCACCATTCGCCATTAATTATTTGTTCTTCATTCGTCGCTAGGGGCATCCTTCTTCACAGCAACAATTAATGGTGAATGGTGAATAGTGAATTTTTAACGTCATCCAGCCCCGATACTCAGATCAACGTTTTCGCTCCCCCCGTACGCCCTCCCCAGCCAGAAGTACATGATCCCGATCGCAGCCAGCACGATGCCGATCAGGATCACCGAATAGGCCGCGGCCGTGCTCATGCCGCCCTGCTCCACCTCGCTCAGGATCCAGACGGTGAGGATGGGCCATTCGGGCGTGGTCAGGAAGATGATGGCCGAGAGGCTGGTCATGTGGCGGGCGAAGGCGAAGATTAGCCCGGCGATGAAGGCGGGGAGGATCAACGGCAGGGTTACATAGCGGAAGGTGTACTGCGCGTCCGCACCCAGGCTGTTGGACGCCTCTTCGATGGATGGGTCGATCTGCTGGAGCGCGGCTACGCCGGCGCGCACAGAGGCTGGCAGGCTGCGCACGGCGTAGGCGGCGATGACGATGTAGGGCGTGCCCACCAGGGCCAGGGGCGTGCCGAAATAGACCAGCGAGGCGCTGAAGGCCAGGATGCCAATGGCGAAGATGGGGCGGAACCGGGGCTTGATCCCCAGCACGATGAAGATGCCCATGGCCAGGGAAGTGAAGCCGATGATGGTCATGGTGGGCCGGGTGAAGACGCCGATGAACGAGACCAGGCGGGCGATGATCTTGGGCAGCGTGGTTCCCGGCAACTGACGACCCCACACCCCCAGCGGTTTCAGAAGCAAGGGGCTAAGGTTATAGACGACCAGCCAGGCGGCCAGGGCCAGGAAGGCGATGACGACGGCTTTTCGCCGCTCTCTGAACGCGGCCGTCCAGGCCATGATGGCCAACAACGCGAACCCAGCCGCCAGCAGATAGCGCCAACTGTTCTCCGTGAACCCGAGCATCGACGGCAGCCAGTTGATGCCGTAGCCCAGGGCCGTGCCCACCACCAGGATCACCAACTGGTTCAGCCGTTTGGTGGCCGCGCCGGCCGTCAGGTAGGCGCCCAGCCCCACATAGACGATGACCACGGCGATGATGGGGGAGCCGATGAAGGCGATGATGTAGCCGATGCCCAGGATGGTGCCCGGCACCGCTCCGCCCAGGTTGGAGACGAAGTCCAGGGTCTGCTTGCCCACGAACGTCTTGCGCACTACCATGAACGCGATCACCATGCCGGCCAGGCCGGCGATGGGCGTGGCTACGGTGGCCAGGAAGGTGGTGGAGAGGA
>JAJRVT010000412.1 GCA_024277175.1 Chloroflexota bacterium
ACCACCGCCCTCAGCCTGACCGAGCTGGGATTGGATGGGTCCTGCTGGGAGTAGGTCGCGCATCCCTGCGTGACCTACTCCGTGACCGAAAATGGTCGGTTGGCGGGATCGTGCAGCAGGGATGCTGCACCTACTCTCCATATAACTCCGTATCGGGGAAGAAGCCGGACCAGGCGAACCAGAAGTGGTCAAAGGCGAGGATCTGCTCCAGTTGGCTCCCGGCCAGTTCGCCGTCTGTGGCTTCGCCGAGGATGTTCCACACACTGCCGGTTTCGGCGTCGGTGAAGGTCCCGTCCCCATTGGCGCTGAAGGTGAGGGTCTGGTCACCCAGCCTGCGATCGAAAATGGCTGCGCTGCCCACATCCCGGTTTTCGCTGATCGTGCCGCCGTCCAGCGCGCTGGCCGTGCCTGCTTTGTGGAAGACCACGATGGGAACGCCGCCCAGTTCGTCGTTGATGGCCCCTTCCTTGCTGAGAATGCTGAAGGGATAGGCTTTGACCTCGCCGTTGAGTTCCACGCCCATCACCCGCTCGGTGGAAGGCAGGCGATCGTCCAGATCGCCGGTGTAGAGGAAGGGCCGCCCTGGGTTGGTGTCATAGCCTGTGTAGGGATTGCGTCCATAGTTGCGGGAGGCCGGCGGCCGGGCCAACACCTGGGCGTCGGGGAAGTTCTCGGCGAAGTCGCTGAAGCTGATGACCTGGCTGGGCAGAAAGTTCAGCCTACGACCCACATACTCGCCGATGATGGCCTCGCCTGTAAACTGTTGCCACCAGGATTCGGTCTGGCGGTCATACATGATCAGGTCGCTGTTGCGCAGCTTGCCGGTGGTGCCGAAATCCAAGGCCACGCCATCCAGGGTGGCGTCGAAGGCGATGCTGGCGTTGCAGAGGGGACAGAAGGTGATGGCCACCGGATCCCCGCCCACCACATCGTTGACGATTTCATGCCAGATGAGGATGGCCAGGGGATAGGCCCTGACTTCGCCCTTGTGCTCGAACATGATCACCGGATCCCGCTCCGATAGCCATTCCCCGGCCGTTTCCACGCTCTCGAACGTGGGATCGTCCACCGCAGGAATACCGTCCTTGGGCGGGCCGCCGGAGAGGATCTCCTCCCATTCCACGGTGCGCCGGCTGAAATCCGTCGACCAGGATGTGGTCCCGAAGGGCGGGTCCGATGACGGCAGCAGTTCGACGTCAATGAACGTATTGGGGTCGGGTTCGCCCGTACTGGCTGCATTGGCGGAGCTTTCATCGCTGGCGACCGTTGCCGGAGCGGCTTTCTCCGCGGCGGTTTCATCGCCGGCGGTGGATGCGCCTCCGCCCTGGTTCGCGGCGCAAGCGGCGAAGATCAGGATGGCGATCAGTAGCGCGCCGGCGATTGAAAGATTTCGTTTCGTGATCCGTTTCATAGTTGACCTCCAAGTCATTGCTCGATTTCCACGAATGGCGCCGGCGCCCATCCCTTCTGGGGCGGATCGACATCGATGGTTTCCACAAAAAAGTAGTCGAGGGATGGGTTGCTCTGGCGCAGGGTGATCTTGACCTTGGTTCCGGGGTAAACCTGGCCCACGATCGACTCGCGTAGGTGGCTGTTGTAAAGATAGACGATGGGCTGCACCACCTCGCTGTTGTATTCGCCCGTGATCACGCCTTTTCGGCCATCTGACTGGGGCAGCCCGCAGAGGGTGGGATCCGGGTTGTCGGCGAAGGGCAGCGGCGGGATCTCCTGGGGGAAGGGGGCGTCCGGCGCTGTGTTCGCCTGGGGTGCAATGCAGGCGCCGGTCATCCAGGCGACGATGAACAGGATGGCGCCTGTGATCGCCACCCGGATCAGAAGAGACCCTGGGGAAGGTTCTTCTTTTTCTCTGAATCTAATCGACTGCTCCATGTTGGCTCATCTCCGACGATAGCTGTCCCAACGTTTTCGGGCGGGGGGCTGTCTGTTTTTACTTTGCCATATTCTCTGGGATATGACTGTAGCGCGTCCTACGCAGGCGAGGTTAGATGGGTGTGTTCAAAACGAGTTGGCCCACATTCCGGGAATGGAACAGCCCGTTCTTACAGACTCGAACCGTCCCGTCCCATTCCCGGAATGATTAAAAGCCCATTATCCGCGGTTGACTTTTCAGGGCAGCTTCCTGGAATGTGCCTCTGTCGGGAATGCGCCAAAAAGAAAAAGCCCCTTTCTCAAAGGTGAGAAAGAGGCTCTGTGGCTCCCCGGGTTGGACTCGAACCAACAACCGTCCGGTTAACAGCCGGATGCTCTGCCGATTGAGCTACCGAGGATTAACGTCCAGGCGGTCGGCGACCAATTGAACGAAGCGCATTATACAAGCGGACGCCTGTGCTGTCAAATTCGAGGGCCGTTTACCCGCATGAAAATTCCACGCGCGAGGGCATGCAACGCAATGAGAAACAGGAGGGTTCGTTAGCCCAGATAATCGCGTAATTTACGGCTGCGTTGGGGATGGCGGAGTTTGCGCAGCGCCTTGGCCTCGATCTGGCGCACCCGCTCACGGGTGACGTTGAACTCCTTGCCCACGTCTTCCAGCGTACGCGTGGAGCCGTCCTCCAGCCCGAAACGCATGATCAATACCTGACGCTCCCGTTCGTTGAGTGCGTCCAGGACCTCGCCCATTTGCTCCTTGAGCAGACGCCGGCTGGCTGCATCCACCGGCCCCGGCAGGCTGTCGTCTTCGATGAAATCACCCAGGAAACTGTTTTCCTCGGCCCCCACGGGCGTGTCCAGACTCAGCGGCTCCCGGCTTAGGCGTTGGATGCGACGCACCTTCTCCGCGGCCCGATCCAGCTTGCGGTCCAGTTCCGTGGGCAGGGGTTGCTTCTCCTTCTGCAGCCGTTTGATTTCCTGGCTTTCCTCCGGCTCCAAAAAGTCCATCTCCAGCGCCAACTCTTCTGAAGTCGGCTCCCGGCCCAATTCCTGCTGCAATTGACGCTGCATCCGTCGCTGGCGGTTGATGGTTTCGTGCATGTGGACGGGGATGCGGATCGTGCGCGCCTGATCGGCGATGGCTCGGCTGATGGATTGGCGGATCCACCAGGTCGCGTAGGTGCTGAACTTGTAGCCCAGGGTGTGATCGAATTTGTCCACAGCCCGCAGCAGCCCCAGGTTGCCCTCTTGAATCAGATCCAGGAAGCTGAGACCGCGGCCGATGTAGCGTTTGGCCACGCTGACCACCAGGCGCAGGTTGCTCTGGGCCAGGGTGTCATGGGCCTGTTTCCCCCTGATCACCAGACGTTCCAACTCATCGCGTTCATCCGCGTCCAGTGTCTCGCCGTTGGCTTCGGCTTTTTTCAGACGTTCCTTGGCTTGGTTGCCATCGATGATCTTTTGGGCCAGTTCCATCTCCTGCTCGGCGGTCAGCAGGGGGTGGCGCCCGATATCGCGCAGAAAGAGGCGCACCGGATCCAGGCTTTCACCCAGATCAGGCACATCCTGGATCAGCTTCTCGACAGGAACGGTGCGCTCCTGCTCGACCTCTTTTTCGAGTTCCTCATCGCGCTCGATGGGAGGGATAGTGGCTGATTCTTCGTCTTCAACTTCGTCATCTTCGGGGATATCGGCGAAGAGATCTTCATCCTTCGACTTTTCACCGAGATGAATGTATTCGTCCAACTCGCTGGTCGCGCCACCCTTGCGGCGCGGCAGCGGCGCACTTTCCTCGGGACTATTGCCGTCGGTTTGGGTCCGGCGTCTTCTGGCCATCAAACTCCCTTATTCCGCAGTGCGGATTTCTAACGTATATTGGCGCTCTGATCTCGGCGCCCCCGATCGAAGACCATCTCACGCAGGCGTTTGAGCAGCACCTGAAGGTGGAAAAGATCGCGTAGATTCTGATTGTTGATGATGTCGTAGCTGCGCATGGCCTCGCGATCGCCATTACGGTGGGCGTCATCCTGTAGAAACTTAAGCTGGTTGCCCTTGGCTCTGAGTTGCTTTAGCCGTAGACGGAACATGGATTTGGCGGCGTCCTCCTGCTGGGCCATCAGGCCGGTTGGGGGCAATTGGGCCGCGTATGCAGTCAGCCACGCCAGACGTCCGTGCAATTGTTCATCGATTTCATCCTGAAAGATCTCAAAATCCCATGGTTCATCGCGCATGATGAAGTTGTTGAGTGTGCGGAATATTTCCCGGTTCTCCGTGTTTTCAAAATCGCCCTCCCCCAGCGGTGAGACGTTCACCTTGGTCGCAACCTGGGCGAGCCAGATGAACAGGTCCGGCGTTTGCAGGAGGACGGCCAGTAAGTGGTCTTCCTGAGTAGGCGCATCCGATCGCTGGACGCTCGCCTGGGCCGCCGGCGTCGGCCCGGCTTCCTCGGCCTCCGGTTGCCAGTCGTCTTCTTCACCCCACGGGGCTGTCCATTCATCCGGCGGGGGGGGCGCCAGTGAACCCGCCGGCGGCGACCCCGTTCGCGATCGCGGCCGGCGGTGGCCCGATGCCTGTGCGCGGCCGTCGGCTTTGATCGTCTTGGCCGCTGCATCCACCCGTCCTGCGATGGTGAGTTCGTCGACCTGGACCAGTCGGCTCAACTCCTGGATGTAGTGCTGCCGTTCGATCTCGTCGCCCAGTTCAGCGATCAACGGGGCCAATTCGGCTACAGCCATCGCCTTACCCTGTGCGCTGGTCAGGTCCAGTTGGTCAGCCACTACCTGAAAGTAGAAATCGACCAGGGGTTTGGCTTCTCCGATAAGCCGTTTCCATTGGGCCGGATCCCGGCGGATCACGTCGTCCGGGTCGCTGCCTTCCGGCATGGACAGGATGGACAGGTTCGCGGCCAGGCGCTCGGTCAGGCGCATACGCCCACCGGTCATGGTCGCTTTCTGCACCCGGGCCAGGGCCTGCCGGGCCTGGTTCAGGCCGCGGATGGTGGCTTGCTGGCCGGCCGCGTCCGCGTCCAGCGCCAGGATGAAATTCTTGGTGTAGCGCTGAAGCTGGCGCAACTGGTCAGGCGTCAGCGCTGTCCCCATACAGGCCACTACATTGTTGAACCCATGCTGATGTGCGGCGATGACATCCATGTACCCTTCCACGATCACCACCTGGTCCTCATCGCTGATCGCGCGGTGGGCGAGATCGATACCGTAGACCACATGGGATTTGTGGAAAACAAGGGTTTCAGCCGTATTCAGATATTTAGGAACGCCATCACCCAAGACGCGCCCGCCAAAGCCGATCACCCGCCCCTGTCGATCGCGGATGGGGATCATCACCCGCCCCCGGAAAGCGTCATAGACGCTGCTACGTTCCCGGTTGTGCTTGATCAGGCCGGCGGCAAGCTGCTCCTCGATACTATATCCCCGGGTGACCAGGTGGTTGCGCAGTCCATCCCAGCCATCCAACGCAAAACCCAGTTGGAATCGTTCCACGGTTTCGGCGTCAATTTGGCGGCGTTCAAGATAGGCCCTTGCTTCGCCGGCCCCGGGGTGCTGCCGCAATATGTTTTGAAAATAGACGGCTGCTTCGCCGTTTATTTTGTAAATCGCGTTGCGTTGCCGGTGGGATGTGTCCCCTTCGACCGGGTGTAGTTCAACGCCCGTTTCTTTGGCCAGCAGTTCCAGCGTCTCCCGGAAGTCGAGATTTTCCTTCTTCATCAGGAAGGTGAAAACGTCTCCACCCGTGCCGCAGGCGCCAAAACAATGCCAGGTGCCTGTGTGGGGAAAGACGACGAAACTGGGCGTTCGCTCTTCGTGAAAGGGACAGAGGCCTTTGTAGGTGCTGCCCGCCTTTTTCAATGGCGTATAGCGGGAGATGACATCAACAATGTCCACCCTCTGTTTGATTTCGTCGACTGCGGTCATGCCTTTCCTTCTCTCTTGGGACGCAGGCAAACCCGGCAGGCCTCATGGATCGATGAAGATGTTCGATGATGACAGGCGCTGGGGTGGTGGAATTATAGCGTCTGTTCTGAAGGGTGTCAAAGTGATTGCAAACACAAATTTAGGATTCAGAGGGCGCCAATACGCGTGGCAATGGGCGGGTGACGACGCCCGTAGACCCGACCTGGGTGGACGGGACGGCAGGCAAAATTCCCTGTCATTTTCAGCCTGCTTGCAGAAATGAGTGCGATTCGTCCCGCCCACCGGATGGTTACGATTTGTCCGATGATTTAGGCGCTTCCAGCCCATATTTTTCGATGAATTGGGGATAGGCGTCCTCCGCGCCGTGGAAAAGATTTTCCAGCTTGCTGAGGGCCTTGAAAAGGTTGCCCTTGGTTTTGATGTTGCCGGCCATAAAGTTCTTGCTCAGGCTCGTCCGGCTTGTCCAGATTTCATGCAGCAGATCGGCCGGCAAGGCCACCTCGAAGTCAGCTTTGCCGGGCATGGAGCCAAAAAATGCTTCCATGGGCGGCGTGCGTCCATCCACAGTGATGATGCCTTTGGGGTCGGTGAAATAGATGCGCACGACCATCTTGGCTTTGAGAAATTCTTTGATGTTGTCCGGGTTTGCGCTCATATAATCGAACAGGTCCTTCATGACCGCGTATAATTCGTCGGTTGATTTGAATACGTGCTCTGTTTGTTTTGGATCGGCGCTCATGGGCTTTTATCCTCAGTTTTGAGTTGCTTCGGGGGAATCCCCCGGCTTCGTTTCTCAGAAAGTCATTCACTTTCCGCCTCACTGAAACCGGGGGATCTCGGCCTGGGCTGATTGGTAATGACGCCTAATTATATAGGGCGATGCTGTTCCCGTCAAAGCATCTATGCAAACCATTCGCTCAGGGCGTATTGTCCAGTATTTCTTCGATGGCGGCCAACGCTGCCGGGTCCAATTCGATCTCCGCGGCCTTGACATTGTCCAGCACCTGCTGCGGACGGGACGCGCCGGTGATGACGCTGCTGATCTCCGGCCGGCGCAGGACCCAGGCCAGGGCCAGTTGGGCCATGCTCACGCCCAGGTCGGCGGCGACTTCGCTCAGTTGACGCACCTTCTCCACAGCCTCTTCAGTGATCCCTTTGGCCATCCACTCGTGGGTGGTGGCGCGGCTGCCTTCGGGGATGCCGTCATTGTACTTGCCGGTGAGGATGCCCTGGGCCAGGGGACTGTAGACCACCAGACCCATCCCATGTTTGGCCGCGATGGGCATGATTTCCGGCTCGATATGGCGGTCGAGCATGTTATAGCGGGGTTGCTCCACCTGGGGGAGGTAGCTGTTGAGCCAGCGCGCCGTCCCCACCGCGTCTTCGATCTGGGCCGCTGTCCAGGTGCTGGTCCCCCAATAGAGAACCTTGCCCTGATGCACCAAATCGTCCATGGCCCGCACCACTTCTTCCATGGGCGTCTCCGCGTCATAGCGGTGGCAGAAATACATGTCCAGGTAATCCACGCCCAGCCGTTTCAGGGACTTGTCCACCGATTCCATGATGTGCTTGCGGCTCAACCCGGTGTCGTTGACGTTCTCACTCATGGGCCAGAAGACTTTGCTGCTGATGACCAGGTCGCTGCGTTTGTGGTCCCGGATGGCCTTGCCAACGACGATTTCCGCTTCGCCTTTGGCGTAGATGTCGGCCACATCGATGAAGTTGACGCCGTTTTCGATCGCTGTGTGGATACACTGGGTGGCCACATCGCGTTCGACGCTGCCGCCGTAGGTGAGCCACGCGCCCAGGCTCACCGAACTGACTTTCATGCCGGCGCGGCCAAGTCTGCGGTATTGCATAGAAACATCCTCCTCTTGATGGATAGCGGACCCGGGCGAGATGGCTCGTCCCAGGTGAACGATGGCCGATCCGTCCCGCATCGACAGACCAGCACACCATCATATCACAGTCCGCGGTAGAGCCAAATTGCCAAAAAAAAATGGAGCGCAAAGGGCCGTAAGGGGTTCTGCAGAGAGCCACAGACGTTTTTGAAGATTTGTGACTGTTCAGCGGCTATCAGTGGGACGCGGATTTTCACAAATGAAGCCGGATTTTCACGGATTCTTTGCAGAAAAACCCGTGAAAATCCGGCTTCAATCAGCATGTCCTACGTTTTACGCCGAACCGTCACTTGCCGGTCGTTTGTCGTTCGTCTGCGGTCGTTCGTCTAAAAATCAATCGCCTTACCCTCATACGCATACTCGAACATCTTCCGCAGTTCGTCGCTCTCCGGAATGCGGGGCGCGGTGAAGAACTGGGTGTCCATCTCCGCGTGCATGCAGAGGATGTCCAGCGCCTCCTCGAAGGCCTCCCGGCTGATGCCGAACTCGGCGATGCTCATGGGCTGGCCCACCTGGGCCTGGAGCTCGCGCACTTTGGCGGTCAGAATGCGACCGGCTTCCACCTCGTCGTGGCTGTCAGTGAAGCCGGCGAAGCGAGCGATGTCACCATAGCGCGCGCCGCCCGCGTTCAGGGTGAAGTCCATGGCATAGGGCAGGAAGAGAGAGACCGCGCGGCCGTGGGGCTGCTTGAAATAAGCGCCGAAGCTGTGGCCCATGGCGTGGGCCAGCCCCAGATTGGAGCTGCTGAAGCCCATGCCGGCGATGGCCGCGGCGTTGCCCATCTCCTCCCGGGCTTCCAGGTCGTTCTCGCCGTCCGCGTAGGCCCGGGGCAGGTATTCGAAGACCAGTTGTGCGGCCTTGACGCACAGGCCGTCGGTAAAGCTGTTGTGCCAGGTGGCGACGTAGCCCTCGATGGCGTGGGTCAGCGCGTCCAGCCCCGTGTCCGCGGTCACCCGGGGCGGCAGCTTCATGGTCAGCGACGGGTCGATGATGGCCACCTGGGGCACCACTTCCCGGCTGCCGGTGGAGAACTTGCGTCGCTCCTCGGTGTCGGTGAGCACCAGGGCCCAGGTGGCCTCGCTGCCGGTGCCGCTGGTGGTGGGGATGGCCAGCAGTTTGGCCTTGTGCAGCCCCAGCACCTCCATAGGGTTGATCTCGGTCGGGTCCAGTTCGGGCCGTTCATAGAGTACATGGATGGCCTTGGCCGCGTCCATGGGACTGCCGCCGCCCAGGGCCACGATCCAGTCCGGTTCAAAGGCCTGGGCCTCCTTCGCGCCCCGCTTCACCGTCTGCAGGCTGGGCTCCGGCTCCACCTCGGCGAAGGTGTAGGTCTCGAATCCGGTGTCATGGAGCAGCCCCTCGATGCGCGCCACGATGCCCAGTTGCTTCAGCACCGGGTCGCTGACGATGAAGGCCCGCTCCCCTTCGATATAGTTCAGATGACTCAGCGAATCTTCCCCGAATACAATTTCCCGGGGTGCGGAAAAATACCACATGGCGCTTGTCCTTTGTTGAAGTGAAACGTAAAACGTGAAGCGTAAAACGTAAGGTCGCCGCGTATCGGTCGCAAGTGGCAAGCGGCGAGTCGTCAGGGGCCACGCATTACGCATTACGTTTTACGCATTACGTTTCACGTTATTCATCAAATACCGTATCCACATCCATGGAGCACTTGACCAGCTCCTGCGCGGCCTTGACGTTTTTCATGATCTTGACCAGATTGCCCTTGAGATGGATCTGGCGGGTCACCATGCCCTGGACCGGGTCCAGCTTACCGGCCATGACCCGTTTCCACTTTTCCAGAGAGGCCGTGATCTTGAACTCCGCGTCCTTGGCGTCCGGGTCCTCCACGAACTCCGACTTGCGACACTTACCATGCCAGAGATCCAGATAAATGCCGGGACCGCCTTCGACGATCAGGATGATGTCGCCTTCCCAGTTTTTTGCAGCGGCCGCGTAGTTGTCGCTGTTGTTGATCACCTCTTCGTACGCCGCCGTCCATTCCGGGCTTGGGAATTTGTATGCCATAACACTTTCCTCCGTTGGTTGACTACAGTTCGTGGTTATACATGAAATAGGTGTACTGCGTGCATTTTCGCGCCGCTCTGTGTTGGCTGTGTTCTTACCAGATTCATAGAGATTGGGAGATTGGAGATTGGGCGAGCCGACCAATCTCCAATCTCTCAATCTCTCAATCTCCCAATCTCTTCTTCACCGCCCCCGCTTGCGCCGGATGCGGGCCAGGCGATGCTCCAGCGCGGCCATGGCGGCCTTGTCCTGGCTCCAGACCGGCTGCATGCGCAGATTGTGGAGCGCCCAGCCCGCCCACATCTCGGCCTGCTCCAGGTCCTTGACCCGCCACTCGCAGACCTTGGCCAACTCGACATAGGGTTCGATCCCGCAATCCGGGATCGAACTCAGCCACTGCTGCCAGACGTCGGACGCCTCTCGCCAGCGGGCCTGCCGTTTGAGCAGCAATCCCAGCCGCGCGAACGCATCCGCGCGCGGGCCCGTCTCCCGGGTGGTCTCGATGGCCAGGCGATAGGCCGCCTCGGCCTGTTCGGGTTCTTCCAACTGCTCGTAGACCCGGCCCAGGGCCACCCACTCCGCGCCGTGGAGGG
>JAJRVT010000413.1 GCA_024277175.1 Chloroflexota bacterium
TAGAGGCCATCCTGTGCATTGCGGCTTAAATAGCCCTTTCGATCAAATTTCAGACTTGTCCACTTTCGATTTTTTACGGAAGCGGCTCAATTGCTTTTATGTTAAATTGGCCAGCCCTATTAAAACTGCGAAAGTATAGTATTATAGCAAATGGATGACGATTCAGCGACCGTAATTGGAACACGGATTTTCACAGATTTTTTGAAAATCCGTGAAAATCTGCTCTTATCCGCGGGAATCCGCGGTTCATCAATCGCCGATCAACGGCAGATAGACGAAATCGGTGGGCGGCGTCACCTCCACCGCGCCCATGTCGCAGCCGTCGCCCACCGGTCGCGGAACCCCGCGCTGGTCAGCGGTGATGGGCGCGCCGTTCATGTCCGTGCAACTGCCGGCATCCACCGCCGGGCTGTGGAAGCCAACGCCATTGGTCGGGGTCGATCCGCCGTGGTCGCCCGCGGGCGTGAGTTGAGGATCCACGCCGGTGAGATTGTGGGCCACGTCACCGGTCAGCAAACAGTCGGTCGTTGTTGTCACCAGGTTGTAGCCATGAGAAATCAATTCCCCATAGCAGTCGCTGGCGGTGGCGGTGATATAATTGGAGGCAATAATGGCGTTGCGTATGTGCACTTGTTTGTCGGGCGCATTGTAGAGGCCGCCGCCCAGGCCGTCATCGCCGTCACCCCAGGCTCCTGCCCTGCCCTGGCCGGCTGCGTTGTCGGCAATGGTGACGTTTTCGAGGGTCAACGAGCCTCCGTTGGCGATGCCGCTGCCGTCGCCTCCATTCCCGCCCCAGGTGGCGTAACCACCCTTGCCGGTCCAATTGCCGCTGACCGTGCTCTGGGTGACGATGAGCGCGCCGACGTTGACGATCCCGCCGCCGCTGCCGCCATCACCGCCGTAGGAATGCGACCCGCCGCCCAATGACCCCCCATCCGCGGTGTGGTTGGTGACGATTGCGCTCTGGGTGATGGTGAGCACGCCGAGATTGGCGATCCCGCCGCCCGGCCCGCTGGACGCCCCATGTCCGATGGGGGGGGCTCCAACCCTCACCTTCGGCCCAGGTTGCATTCAGGGTGATGGTGGAGGAGAGGACAGTGGCCATCCCCGTAGCCGCATTCTCAAGCCCCGCGCCCGTCCAGGCGCGATTCTCGGCCATCCGGGTCAGTTGCATCATGGCCACGCCCTGATTGCTCAGGCCACCGCCATATCCGCCATAACCGTCGTGGTTATAGAGCGCACTCGTCACCCCCGCTGCGCCGGCGCTGTTGGCGCGAACTGTCGTGAGCGTCATGGTCAGTGCGCCGCGGCTAGCCACGCCGCCGCCGTCGCCCCCATCGCCGCCACTCCCGCTGTAGTCGCTTTCGCCTGTATAAGCGCCGCCCCGGCCAGCCGCGTTGTCATGGATCAGGCTGCGGTTGATCTGGAGCGAGCCGACGTTGAAGATGGCCCCGCCAGCGCCGCCGTCGCCCCCGTCGCCGATGACCTCTGCGGGCCAGGTCCCAGAGGCGTCACCGCCGCGTCCCGCCTGGTTGTCATGAAGCGCGCAGCCCTCCAGGGGCAGGCGTCCCTCGTTGAGGACGCCACCGCCGAGTGCGCCGTCGCCGCCGTCGCCCGCCGTCGCCGCCGTCGCCCGCCGTCGCATCCACGCCATCAGGCGGATGGCCGTTGATAATGCTCACGCCGCTGATGACGACCGTAGCCGTGATTTGTACATGAAAGACCCGGTCCAGCTCCTCGCCGCTGACGATGGTCGTTTCGCGCCCCGCGCCATCAATGCGCAGATCGCCTTTGATATCGAGGTCGCCGCGGCGATTGTCGTCTTCGCCCGCGCCGACCAGTTGCAGGGGATAGACGCCCGCGGGCAGCAGAATGCGGTCATGGCCATCGCCGGCCGGGCAGGCGTCCACCGGCGCGCGGGCGTTGGCGGCCTGGACGGCCTCGCGCAGGGAGCAGTCGCCGTTGGCGGTCAGGTTGTCGTCGGTGGTGGTGACCGGGATCTCCGCGGCGCGGGCGGATGTCAGCAGGCCAAGGGTGAGGATCGCGGCCAGGAGCAGGCTTGGCAGGGCTTTGGCGAGAGTGGTCGGTGCGTAGGGCATGGAGCGAATCATGGGGCGTCTCCTCTGGGAAAAGATAAGCGGGTGTAGCGTGGCGGAGATCCTATGAAGGATACGCTGAGCGGTCCCTGGAAGGTGCGTTTTGCATCTGGTTGCACTCGTGCCAGCTTTGATTTGGTCACAACATACACCGCACAGGGGCCGGTCTGACCGAATTCCGGACATGCGGTTTTCACCAAAAATCTGGGACGCGCCCTTCGATTGGGGGGCATTTCAGTTTGGGAGCGAATATCGAGCCGGGGCCGCCTTGAACTGCAAGTTCAGGCTGAGAGCGAAAGTCGGCTCAAGCCGACTGGCGGGAACGGCGCCTCTCTGCGGCCAGTTCGCTAAAGCGGACTTCAGCTTTTAGCCTGAAATTCGATTTCAAGGCTTGCCCCCAAATCAGAATACACCCCTTCGATTGGGGATTGGGCGGATCGAGCGGGCTGATATGGTATACTATATGGAGATGGCCAGCGTGTGCGATCTGGACGCGGCCCTGGGCGAATCCCGGCATGCGGTTCTCACCAAAAATCTGGGACGCACCCGCCAACAAGGCGTCGCTGGTGGTGGATACGCGGCGGGTGGTATAATGGAGACGATTCGTCGGAGTCCGTATTATGTGTGAACGAGGCGGCGTTTGATAGGAGAGATGAAATATGCTTGAACTGGAAACGATACAAAAAAACATTCGTCAATTAAAAAACGATGATAGACAGGAAGTCGAAAATTTCATTAACTATTTACTCTGGCGGCAACAGCAAATTGAGGCGCGTGAACCCAAAGGGTGCAATTTTTCTGACATTGCGGGCAAATTGACCTGGCAGGGTGACGCTGTCGCGGTGCAGCGGGAGATACGCGGTGAGTGGTGAGCGTTATTTGCTTGACACCAACGCCATTATCGCCTTACTGCAGGGCAATAAAGCATTGTTGCAACAACTGAAGGATGCCGAATGGGTGGGGATTTCTATCATTAGCCAGCTCGAATTTTTGATCTTTCCCAATCTGAATGACGCTGACAAAAAGTATTTCAACCAGTTTCTACAGCGTGTCAATGTCATTGGACTGACCACTGAGCAGTTGGCGTTGATGGCGACAATTATTGATCTGCGGCGACAATATAAGCTGAAGCTGCCCGATGCAATTATCGGTTGGCACAGCGCTTCAGTATAGGGCTACTTTGATTAGCGCCGACAAACAGTTGCACAAAATAGGTAAGGCGTCTGTTTTGGATTTTTCGTGACATCTCAAAAAATGGGGACATAGAGAGGCGCAGAGCCAAAGAAGTTCGATTTTTGGCAAAAGTCGAATAAGGAAGAGGTTATTTGTTTGAATGGCCATCAATGGTGTTGTTTTACAAAAACTACAAACGTTGGACCAAATCCTGGCTGAACTCAGATCGTTGGGCAAGGTTTCAACGAAACAATTGGATGATGAATGGCAGACCCAGCGGGCCGTAGAACGAGATCTGCAGTTGTTGGTGGAGATCGTCATTGACACCTGCCAGCGTTTGATTTCGCTGGCAGGGCAGACCCCGGCGACGACAGGGCGCGAAGCTGTATCCCGCTGCGTGCAAATGGGCGTCCTGTCCGATGTTGGCGCATACGGCAAGATGGTCCAGTTTCGTAATTTTATCGTCCATCGGTATGAACGCGTCGATGTGGTTATCCTGGTGGATATGGTCAATCGCCGCCTGCCGGATTTTGAACGATTTCGCGATGAGGTGTTAGCCTATGTACGCGCCCAGGAAGCTGACTGACGCCGATTGGCAGGCGTTGGAAACGACTTTGTCCGCCTTCCCTGATCTGGTCGCCGCCTGGGTGTTCGGCTCGGCGCAGGACGGCGGCGTCCGGTCGGGTGGCGATGTGGATGTGGGCGTTCTGTGGCGGGGGCGGCCGTCCTTGGACGATCTGGCGACGCTGCGCATGGCCATACAGGATGCGTTGCAGATAGACGCGATCGATCTGGTTGTGCTCAACGACGCCTCGCCCATTCTGCGGTTTGAGGCTATTTCCGGCCGCCCGGTCTTTTGTCGCGACGCCGGCCAGCGTGCCATCTTTGCTTCGCTCACCGCGCGCGAGTATGAAGATGAAATGGCCATGGCCATGCGGGCGTTGGCCGGGAAGTGGTAGACTATAAAAATGTTGTGGCAAACATAATGAAAACAACCCTGATCTCAAAATTCCAAAACCGCGACGCCCGGGTGGCCATCATCGGTCTCGGCTATGTGGGCCTGCCCCTGGCCGTCAACTTCGCCCAGGCCGGCTATGAAGTCGTGGGCATCGA
>JAJRVT010000414.1 GCA_024277175.1 Chloroflexota bacterium
CCGAATTCAGCGACGCGCTGCGGGCCAACGTGGCCATGCACCAGCGCATCGGCATCGACAGCACGGTGGTGACTGCAGACGATGTCGCCCGGCTGGTCCCCTACTTGGCCACGGACGACTTCGAAGTCGCGGCCTACGAGCCGGAATCGGGCTACGCCGACCCCAGCGCCACGGCCATGGCCTTCATGCAGGCGGCCCGAGACCGAGGGGCGCGGGTGGTCCAGGGCTGCCAGGTGACGGACGTCCTGACAGAAGGGGGCAAGGTCCAGGGCGTGCGCACGAGCAAGGGCGACTTTTTCGGGCCGGTGGTGGTCAACGCCGCGGGACCCCGGGCCGCGGCAGTAGGGCGCATGGTGGGCCTGGAACTGCCCGTGAAGGTCTGGCGGCATGACACCATGTTCGTGGTCAACCCTCCGGATCCGGGTGACAAGCAGTTCGCGGTGATCGACGACGCCAACGCCATGTACTTCCGCCCCGAAACCGGCGGTCTGACTCTGGTGGGGCTGGAGGACGGCAATCCCCTGGGCGAGACGCCGGAGGAACTAATGGGGAAGCCGCCGGCCAACTTCGTGGAGCGGGCCATCGACCGCATCTGCCGACGCGTTCCGGCCATGGAGCGCGCCTCCCTTCACAGCGCGCACGACGGCTACGACGGCATCACGCCAGACCAGCGTGCGCTGCTGGGGCCGGCCGGGCCGGAGGGCTTCTATCTGCAATGCGGATTCAGCGGCACGGGCTTCAAGATCGGGCCGGCCGTGGGGCTGTGCATGGCGGAGTGGATCGTGGACGGCCGGGCGCAGACGGTGGACCTGGAGCCGTTCACGGTGCAGCGCTTCGCGGAGGGCAAGCGCCTGACGGGCGAGCACGCCTATCACAATATCTGGCGCTGACGGGCGATTTGTCCCGGCTTCGTCCACTTGCCCGAATTCACAGTTTTTATTCCTTCAAAAAGATGGTAAGATAGGGATAGATGACGGAAGACCCGGTCCATCTCTTCAAGACAGGGCGCGAACCGTCCATTCCTCGGAAAATCGTATCGTTTGGCGGGCGAGTCGCTCCGTTGACGATGCCAAGCAAGTGCATCTAAAACAACAAGAACGATCCGAAGCATTCATGAAGGAGAGAAATATGAAGAAAGTGCTGATTCTGTTCCTGGCGTTGATGCTTGTCCTGTTGCCTGCCGGCTCCATTTTCGCCCAGGATGCGGGGACGCCATTCGCTGCCTGTGGCGATCTGTCGGCAGAGGCATGCGCGCCCTTGCTGGACGCTTGGCAGGGCATGGAAGCGTTGAAAGCGGGCGCAAACGATTCCTCTATTATCCTGACCGTAAAGAATGTGCCGGGCCTGCCCTTCGAGAACCTTGATATTCAGATCGATCGCAAAGGACATTTCGAGGCTGATCCCGCACTGGTCAAGAAGCTGACCGAATTGCAGGCCATGGATCGGGATAAGCTCAACGCGATGATGGAAGACCCGGCCGAATTCGACAAACTCCTGGCCGCGCTGGTCGCCGGCCTGGACACGGCCCAATCCATGAAGATCACCATGCCGCCAGAGCTGGCGCAGACCCTTTCCGAGAAGGCGGGCATGAACATCCCGCCCGAACTGAACCTCAACTTTGTGGTCAAGGATGGCGTCATCTACGTCAACCTGGCCGACATCGCCGGCATGGTGCCCCAGTTGGCCATGTTCCGAGGCTGGGTGGGCTTCCAGCTTCAGCCGCTGATGGACTTCATCATGCAAAAGCTGCGCAACGCGGACACGCCCGTCGGCCCCGAGATCCTGGAATTCACGCCCCCGGGCGTCGGCCTCGTTGGCATGATTTTGGCCATGCAGGCCCCCCTCAACAAGTACGCCAATGTCCAGCCCCCGGAAGAGGTCACTGTAGACGGCAAGGATGCGCTCAAGTACGAGGTGGACATGAACTTCCCCGGCTACATGGCCAGCCCCGAATTTCAGAAATTGCTTGGTCCGCTGGCGATGGATTACGCTGAGAAGAAGGGCGTCGAACTGAGCGACGAAAACATCGAGCAGGTCGCCTCAGTCCTGACCATTCTCAGCCCGGTGCTCCTGCGTGATCTGAAATACACCATCGATGAGGTGGTGGGGAGCGACGAGAACGTGGTCTACAGCCTGGACGGCGAGTTCGACTGGGACACCAGCGGCCTGCTGGAGACCATCGCCCAGCTTCAGGGCAGCGAAAAGCCGCTCGTGGATCCGCCGCCCTACATCAACATGAAGCTCCAGGCGGACTACTCAGACTTCGATGCCGGCGCAGGCGTGCAAGCGCCCCAAGGCGCCTTCGTCCTGCCCATCACCATGATTCTGTCCATCCTCGAAAGTCAGTAGGGGGAGAAGAGATTCGGGAGATTGGGGAAGATTGGAAATTGAAGATTGAGGATTAAAGATTGGAGATTGGGAGAGGCGGCGCTTCCCCCAATCTCCAATCTCCCCAATCTCCTCAACCGCCAATCTCCGAATTCCCCCTAAACCTCCGAACTTCCAATCTTCAATCCTCAATCCTCAATTTCGCGTTTCTACAACACCGGCTCCGCATACGCATCCACCGGCAGACAAGTGCAGACCAGATGGCGATCGCCATAGACATTGTCCACGCGACCGACCGCGGGCCAGAATTTGTTGTCCCTGAGCCACGTCATGGGGAACGCAGCCTGTTCGCGGCCATAGGGGCGATCCCACTTATCATCGGCGATGGCCTTGGCCGTGTGGGGTGCGTTGGCCAGCGGGTTGTCATGCGCATCGCTGGTCCCGTCCTCCACAGCCTGGATTTCGGCGCGGATGGCGATCATGGCGTCGCAGAAGCGGTCCAGTTCGGCCTTGGGTTCGCTCTCGGTCGGCTCGATCATGAAGGTGTCGTGGACCGGCCATGACATGGTCGGCGCGTGGAAGCCATAATCCATGAGCCGCTTGGCGATGTCATCCACCGAAGCCGAATGCTTGAATCCCCGCGCGTCCACGATGCACTCATGCGCGACCCGGCCATTGGCGCCCTTGTACACGATCGGATAGTAGGATTCCAGCCGTTTGGCCATGTAATTGGCGTTGAGAATGGCGAATTTCGTGGCCAGGGTCAGGCCCTCCGCCCCCATCATGGCGATGTAAACGTAGGAGATGGGCATGATACTGGCGCTGCCCCATGGCGCCGACGACATCGCGCCTGGTCCCTGCTCGCCACCCACGCCCGGCACGATCGAATGGGTGGGCAGGAAGGGAGCCAGATGCTCGGCCGCGGCGATAGGTCCCACACCCGGTCCGCCGCCCCCATGGGGGATGGCGAAGGTTTTGTGCAGGTTCAGGTGGCAGACGTCCGCGCCCATGTCCCCGGGCCGGGTCAGGCCCACCTGTGCGTTCATGTTGGCCCCGTCCATATAGACCTGGCCGCCGTGCTGGTGGATGATATCGCAGATCTCGACGATGGCCTCTTCGAAGACGCCGTGGGTGGAGGGGTAGGTGACCATGAGCGCGGCCAGGTTGTCGCTGTACTTCTCGGCCTTGGCGCGCAGATCGTCCACATCGATGTTGCCCTGGTCATCACAGGCCACCACAACCACCTCCATGCCCGCCATCACCGCACTGGCCGGGTTGGTGCCGTGCGCAGAGCTGGGGACCAGACAGATGGTGCGGTGGTCGTCACCGTTGGCCAGGTGATAGCTGCGGATGGTCATCAGACCGCTGTACTCGCCCTGCGCGCCGGAGTTGGGCTGCAGTGAGACGGCCGGCAATCCGGTGATCTCGCCCAGGGCGGTCTCCAGCTTACGGAAAAGCTCCTGATAGCCCTCGGCCTGATCCAGAGGGACGAAGGGGTGGAGGCTGGCGAATTCCGGCCAGGTGATGGGCAGCATCTCCGTGGTGGCGTTGAGCTTCATGGTGCAGGATCCCAGGGGGATCATGGAGTAGGCCAGAGAGAGGTCCCGGGACTGCAATTTGGTGATGTAGCGCAACATCTCAGTCTCGGAATGGTGGCTGTTGAAGACCGGGTGGGTCAGGTAGTCGCTGGCGCGCTGGAAGGGGACCGGATAGTCCAGGTCTGCGTCCCGGGCCAGGGCTTCCACGCCCACCGGGTCGGCCACGCCGAAGATGGCCAGCAGGTCGTGAAGCTGTTCCACCGTGGTCGCTTCATCCAGGGAGACGCCCATCGCGCCGTCGTCATAGACCCGCAGGTTGACGCCCGCGTCCTGTGCATCTGCGATCAGTTGCAACTGACTGTGGGGACCGCCGCTGATCTTCAGGGTGTCAAAAACCGGCCCCTGGTTGACCTGGTAGCCCAGGGTTTCCAGCGACTCGCGCAGGATCATTGTCAACAGGCGCACCCGGCGGGCGATGTTACGCAGGCCGTCCGGGCCGTGGTAGACCGCGTACATGGAGGCCATGATGGCCAGAAGCACCTGCGCGGTGCAGATGTTGCTGGTGGCCTTGTCGCGGCGGATGTGCTGTTCCCGGGTTTGCAGGGCCAGGCGCAGGGCCGGCTCGCCGGCGGAGTC
>JAJRVT010000415.1 GCA_024277175.1 Chloroflexota bacterium
GCAGAACCGATCCACGCCCCCGGCCCCCAACCTTGGGGGAACGCCTGGCCAGCCAGGCAGAAGCCATGCCAGCCTCCCCCAGGATTGGGGGTCGGGGGGACGAAACGGTAGCACAGACTGGCTACCAGAAAACGTGCGGTTCCAAACCGCACCTACGTATACCGAAGGATGCCCGGCCTACGTTCGTAGTGAGCGCTTCGGCGCTTTCAGGAGCCTGCAATGAGCACTCAGCCGAACCGAACTGCCTTTTCGTTGCGCTGGCTGTTGATTCCCCTGCTGGCGGCCCTTATCGCCTTCGGACTGGCCCGCCCGGCCGCGGCTCAATCGCCCCAGCCCGCGATCCAACCCATTGACCCGGACGCGCTCTCCCCGGCCCTGCGTGACGGCGCGGGAATCTACTACGCGCCCGGCCGGGTGCTGGTGGCCCGCCGGGGCGACGCCGTAACCGGCGCCGGCCTCCTGACCGATCTGAACGCGGAGGTCATCGCCCCTCTGGATGTACGCGGCCTCGAACAGATCATGCCCGGGGTCCCGGTGACGGGCGAGGTGCTGCGCGTGCCCCCAGGTCAGGAATGGGACGCCATCGCCCGCCTCCAGGCCGATCCGGGCGTCATCTACGCCGAGCCGGACTGGATCGTCACCGCAGCCCAATATCAACCACAGGCCGAGCCCGAGCCGCCCTTCATCGTGGACGATTCCCTCTATTTGGAGCGTCAGTGGTATCTCCAGCGCGTTCAGGCCAGCCGGGCCTGGCGCCTGGCCCAGCCAAACAACGCCTTGGGCGACTCCGTGCGCGTCGCCATCATCGACAGCGGCGTGGATATCAACCACCCTGAATTCAGGGGTCGAGCGTTGCCCGTCAAATCCTTCGTCATCGGCAATGACGGCCAGTACAGCTACGTGGACGACTGCGGCCATGGCACCCACATCGCCGGGCTGATGGGCGCAGCTTTCGACAACGGCCCGGGGATCGCCGGCCTCGCGCCCCAGGTGCAGATCGATCCTTACAAAGCCCTGGCCTACAACGGCGGCTGCACAGGAACCATCACCGCGGTCTCCGCTGCCATCTACAAGGCCGTGGAGAACCATGTTGACATCATCAACATGAGCATCACCATCCCCACGGTGAGCAACACCCTGTACGCGGCCATCGTCGCTGCCAACAACGACGGCATCCTGCTGGTGGGCGCGGCCGGCAACTGCACCACCGCAGATCCCACGTGCCCGCCGCCGGTCAAATATCCTGCGGCCTTCGATGAAGTGATCGCGGTGGCGGCCACCGGTTACTGGGATGAGTTGGCGTCCTACAACGCCCGGGGCGAACGGGTCGAACTGGCTGCGCCCGGCGGCACCCAACTCAGCCAGCTTTACAGCACATGGCCCCAGGCCATCGCCAACCGCTGTAGCAGCAATTACCAAACCCTGAACAACGGCGGCTATTGCAACAGCCTGGGCACCAGCTTCGCCACCGGCCTGGTGAGTGGCGCGGCCGCGCTGGTCTGGTCCATGGATCGGAACCTGACCGCGGCCCAGGTGCGCCAGATTCTGAAGGAGACCGTCACGCCTTATCCATCGCCCCAGACCGACGCCGGCGCGGGCGTATTGAACGCGGCCGCCGCAGTGCGCAAGGCCCTGGAGCCGACCCTGACCCTGGAGCCAGCGTCTATGGCCTTCGGGCGGGCCCCGGGCGTCGAACCCTTCCAAACCGGCCTGCACCTGGAGAATCCCAGCCTCACCACTATGGGCTGGCGTCTTACCCTACCTACAGGCCCGACATGGCTTTCATTTACGGGGCTGGACGCGCCTTCCGTCTCCGGAAGCGTGGTCCATGGTCAGCCGGCGGACGCGTCACTGACCATCTCCGCCACCAATCTGGTCCCCGGTCTCTATATCGCCCCCGTCAAGGCCGAGGGTGTCAACGGGGACAGTACGCAGATTCAGTATGTGGATATTCAACTGACGGTGAGGTCATTCGACCGTGAGTTTTTCCTGCCGCTGGCCACCAGGGAAGGCGTCCCCTTCCGTTGGGCCACACCCAACGAAGATGGGCGCACCATTCGCAACGTCTCGGATATCACCACGGCCAAGGCGGACCTACCCTTTCTGTTCCCCCTGGGTGAGCGCACTTACGACAGTGTGCGCATCTACGCCGACGGCTTCATCAGTTTGCCCGGGTCGGATACAGGATCGGTTGACGCCAACCGCTGCCTCCCGTCCGCGAGCTGGCCGGGGCAAGCCATCTACGGCTGGTGGGCGGACCTGGACGCGAAGGCCGAGGGCGCGCAAGTCTCCACCTTCGACACCGACGACGACCAATTCGTGGTCGAATATCTAAATGTGCCAGCCAGGGTGGGAGGGTACCGGGTCAGCTTCCAGATCGCGCTTGCGTCTGACGGCCGCATCCAGCTCAATTACCTGGATGCGCCGGGAGCGTCAGCCGGCTCGCCCCAGGCCACGGTGGGGGTCGAAGCGCTGGACGGCCGGCTCGCCAATACCATCTACTGTGCGGATGGCGCGGGGGTGTACGGGACGCCGCCTCGCTCCGCCCAATCCGTCATCATTCAACCGCAAGGAGCATATTGATGGGCGCCAAAGATCATCGTCAACAGGCCGAATCCAAGGGTCGCATCAACTTGGCCATCGTCACCGTGAGCGATACGCGCACGCCGGAAACTGACAAGAGCGGCCAGTTGATCCGCAAGCTGGTGGAAAACGCGGGTCACGCCATCGTGGACTATCGCATCGTCAAGGACGAACCCGATGAGGTGGTCCGGGCGCTGGATGACTTCGCGGTCGGCCCGGCCCAGATCATCCTCTTCAACGGCGGCACGGGCATCAGCCAGCGGGACCGCACCTACGACGTCATCAGCCGCGCGCTGGAGAAGACCCTGCCCGGCTTCGGCGAGCTTTTCCGTATGTTGAGCTATGAGGAGGTGGGGTCTGCGGCTATGCTCAGCCGGGCCACGGCCGGCGTCTACCGGGGAACCGTGGTGGTCAGCACGCCCGGCTCGCCCAACGCCGTGGGCCTGGCCATGAGAAAGTTGATTTTGCCGGAGATTCAGCATCTGGCGTGGGAGTTGACGCGATAGCGTGAAACGTAAAACGTGAGGCTGCTGCGTCAATTGATTCGCGGCGACCTCACGTTTTACGCTTCATATTTCACTCCTCACTCCACCAACTCAAACATCGCGCCGTTGCGTCCATCCACATACTTCACCAGCGGATGGGGCGGATCGACGCCGATCCAGGCTTTGGTCTTGCTGTCTCCCGTGTCCAGTTCCACCAGCCAGGCGTCAAACGTCCCCGCAGGCACGGTGACTTCCTCTTGTTTCAGCACCCGCAGGGTCACCCGGTCCAGTCGTTCGGCCACGGGCAGGAAGCTGTTGAACTGGGTGGCGTAACCCTTGGCTAAGGGCAGCATGCGCGCCAGCATGAGGATGGTTCGTTGATCGCGCACATCGCTGGGAGCGGTGGTTCGCTGGTAAGTGGTGTTGTTCTGGACCGTGGTCAGGCGCATGTCGATCTGGCCGTTGTCGTAAGTGGTCTCCACCCGCTCGGTCCCGTCCGGCCCGGTGCGCACGAGCATGGCGTGTTGGGGCAGCAGCCGGCCAGCGCTCGCCTCCACCGCTACGATCTCCGTCTCTCCCTGGGCGTCTATTTCCCGGCGGACGATCCATCCCTTCTCGCCGGAGCGTAGCGGGCCATATTCCAGGGAGATGCTCATGGTCCCGGCCGGCTCGCCCTCGCGATCGATGATGCGGTAGACGCTGGTCTCGCCGTCGTTCCACGGCTCCGGGTCGAGGATCAGGGGCTGCACCTTGGGCGATCCGCACGCGGCCAGGATCAACGCGATGACGCCCAGGATCAACATGGGGAAGACGCAGAGGCGCGAAGACGCAAAGGAACGCAGAGAACTGCAAAAGCAGGTAAAGCCTTTGCGTTCCTCTGCGCCTTCGCGCCTTTGCGTCAATTTTCCAACGCTACCCCGCCAACTCATCCTAACGCCGACTCTCCATCCACTCAATCGCAGCCGCGGCCAGGACGGCCGACCCGATGGGCAACGCGTCTTCGTCGATGCGGAAGTCGGCCCGGTGTACCATGTAGTAGTGATCGCCCCACGCCGGATCGTGGACGCCCAGGCGTACGAAGCAGCCGGGCGCGGCCTGGGCCATGTAGCTGAAGTCCTCCGCACCCATGATTTGCTCGGATTCGACCACATGGTCACTTCCCAATATTTCTGTGGCCGCAGCCTGGAATGTCTCCACGGCCTCGGGCGAATTGACCTCTGGGGGATAGCCGGAGTAGATGGTCAGGTCGAAGCGCCCGCCCATGGCTTCGACCACGCCGCACGCCTTGCGCAGTTCAGTCTGCAACAGTGCCCGGCTTTCGGGCGAGAAGGAACGGATGGTCCCGGCCATGGTCACGGAGTCGGGGATGACGTTGTTGGCCTGGCCGCCGTGGATGGCGCCGATGGTGATGACGCCCGGCTCCAGCGGATCCAGCCGCCGGCTCACCACCTGCTGGATGGCGCCGATGACCACGCCGGAGAGTGCGATGGGATCGACCGCAGCTTGGGGGCGGGCCGCGTGGCCGCCGGAACCGTGGATGACCAACTCGAAGCGGTCGGCCGCGGCCATCATGGGACCGGAGCGGGTGGCCACATAGCCCACGTCGTGGGTCGGGTCCACATGGACGCCAAAGACTGCGTCCACCCCGTCCAGCGCGCCCTCCTCCACCATGCGCATGCCGCCCGATTTGCCCTCTTCGTCCTGAGCCTCTTCGCTGGGCTGGAAGAGCAGGCGCACCGTCCCCGGCAGCCGCCCCTGATCGGCCAGTTCCTTGAGGATGGTGGCCGCGCCCAGCAGCATGGCCGTGTGTGAATCGTGGCCGCAGGCGTGCATGACGCCCGGATTCTCGCTGTCGAAGGGGGTTCCGTTAATCTCGGTGATGGGGAGCGCGTCCATATCCGCGCGCAGGCCCACCACCGGCCCATCGCCGCCGCGGATGTAGCCGACCACGCCCGTCTTGGCCACCTCGGTTTCGGTCTCGACGCCCAGATCGGTGAGGGTGGCGTTGACCAGGGAGGCGGTCCGATGTTCGGTGAAGGTGAGTTCGGGGTGGCGGTGAATGTCCCGCCGCCAGGCGCGGATGCGCTCCTGGAGTTGCTGGGCGCGCATGTAGACTTCCTGCTTTGTAACCGGCGTTGACATGACTGACGCTTTCCTTTCAATAGAGATGATGAAATAGTATGGTCAAACAAAAAGCGC
>JAJRVT010000416.1 GCA_024277175.1 Chloroflexota bacterium
GCCGGAAACCGGCCGAGAGACTACGGATGACCTGGGCCTGTTTGGTGTTGGCGTTCTTGATATTCTGGGCCTCGTCCAGGACCACGCCCATCCACTCCACTTGGCGCATGACGTCCGCGTCCCGGCGCACCAGTGCGTAGGCAGTCAGCACCATGTCCCCGTCCCGGGCCGCGGCCGTACACTCATCGCCCCGCAGGCGGTCACCGCCCTGGTGCGCCATAATTTTCAGATCGGGTGTGAAGCGTTCACTCTCCAACCGCCAGTTGGTGACCACGGAAGTGGGGCAGACGAGCAGAATCGGGGCCGGCAGGCCGCCCTGCTCATCCTTGAGCCGCTGCACCAGGGCCAGCGTCTGGATGGTCTTTCCCAGGCCCATGTCATCGGCCAGGATGACGCCCATCCCCCAGCGGCGGGTGAAGTGGAGCCAGGAATAGCCGTATTGTTGGTAGGGTCGTAACTCAGCCCGCAGTTCGGGCGGTGGCGGCAGCAGTTCCAGTTTCTCGTCGCCGCGCAGCTTGTCCAGCCAGGATCGCAGCCATCCATCCATCTCCACGCCCTCGACCGGCAGGCCGTTGTGGGCTTCCTCACCGCCCAGCCCCAGCTTCAGCGCCTCGGGCAGGGTGAGGGTCCCTTCCATCTCCTTCTGCTTCTCCCAGAAGCGGATGGCGGCCTCGATCTGCTCCGGGTCAAGCTGCACCCACTGGCCCCGAATCTGCACCAGGGGAGACTTGAGCGCCACCAGCGCGTTGAACTCTTCCTGGGTGAGGGCCGTGTCGCCGATGGCCAGCTCCCAACGATAGCGCACCAGGTTCTCCATGCTCAGGTGACCGGTGGAAACGGGTGCATCCCCCGCCAGCGTGGACATGCTGTTCAGCTTCAGACGCACGCCCAACTGGGTCCCCGGCTTGTTCCACCAGGGAGGCGTGAGCAGGCCAAAGCCGCTCCGTTCCAGAATGGGCGCGCACTCGCGCAGGAAGTCGAACGCCTCCTGCGCGCTCAGGGTGACGCCGGTGGGGTTGCGCGTTTGCAGGCTGCGCTGGATGGGTGGGAAGAAGCGGCCGGCATAGCCCAGCCCGGCCAGCAGCCGTTCCTGGGGGCGCTCGAAACGGCGGCCCAACGACTCCAGCACGCCGCCGCTCCTCCACACCTCGGACGCGGGGACGATCAGGCTGGCGTCATCCCGGGCCTGTAGCAGATAGTGGAGCCGCCACTTGTCGCTTCTGGACTTGGGCGAAGGCGCTTCCAGGCGGAAGGCGACGCGATAGTGCTTGTCGCCGGCGATGGTCAGGGTGCGGACCCAGGCCCGGTAGCTGGCGTAAAGGTGCTGCAACTGGGCCGGGCTGCCGTCCACGACGGGATTGGCGGCGAAGAGCGCGCGCAGCCAGCGCTCGGCCGGGCTGGATCCGGCGGGCAGGTGCGTCTTGTCGCGCCCACCCCAACTGCGTGCGCCGGCGTCACTCATATAGTTGAGGAAGCTGTCCAGCAGGGCCTGGGGTGGGATGGTCTGGTCGGGGTCCGGCGCGTCGGCCCGGGCCGCAGGGGGCATGGCGATGGCCAGTTGTAGCACCCGGCGGGCGTCCCGCTCGCTGTCGAGGATGGACTGCCAGCGGGCCTCGTAGCGCAGATCGCGCCCTTCCCGGATTTCGACCAGGGTGGGACGCAGCTTCTGCTGGGCCAGGATCTCCAGCACGAAGTTGATGGCCTGGAGCCAGTAACGGCTGTCGCTGCCCGGATGGATGCGACGGTCGGGCGTATTGTTCAGCGCCGTCAGCAGGTGAAAAGCGTCAGACGGCTTCAGCCAGACGCCCTCGACGATCCAGGGACGCAATTCAGGCGGGGCCGGGTCCTCCTCCCAGTCGTGGAGCAGGTCCGGTGAAGGGACGGGGCCGAATTTATTGGTGGGCAGCCAGAGGGTGAGCACGCGTTGACGCAGGCTGCGACGCCGCAGGGGGATCAACTCCCGCACCATCTGCTCCAGGTCCGACTCTGGAGCCAAAAAAGGATGAGGCTGGGCCGCTTTCTTGCGCCGGTCTCGTTTGGGCTGTGGGGCTATCGCCGTCTCTGCCCAGACGAAGAGCCCGGCCTCATCGCCGGGCGAGCGGGGCATGAGCCAGTGGGTGTGTAGAAGTTGCATCTATGGTTTCCGGTTATGTCTGTGCTCAGTTATAAAGACCCGAACTTCCCGCTGGCAATCTACGGGAATGTTGACAGTTGAAAATTTTTTCGGTTTCTTTGTTGCGAAAGCTCCTGATCACAAACAGATCATATAACGCACCACGTTAAACGTCAAACCGTCTTGATCGGATTTCTTCCACGCCTCTGCCGTCTGGGACGAGCAATTTTTAGCTTGCCATTCTTCACAGAAAAGCTGCAAAGATCTGCATTCATCCGGTAAAAACCCGCATTCCAATCGCGCTCGCTAAATAGATGTGAGAAGGGGAGAATAAGGGGAAAAAAGGGGGAAAGGGAGGAACAAAGAGGGGCGTCTTTGACTCATCGTTCGGAAAAATGTATACTCCTCGTCTCACAACTATTCAGACAGGCTCCATTGGAACGCAGATTATCGCTTCTCCAGCCGATCCCAATACCCTCCCCCATTCCCTGGGCAATGCCCCTTAGCTTCACATGTCAGATAGCGGATAAGCGCCTGCGCCTTAATTCCAGCGTATTGGCGTTTTCCATACATATTAGCGTGTTTCTCTACCAAACGTTCCATTACCGTACCGAAAGGAGAAGTGTATGCGAAGCAGACGCAGTCTTTACCTTCTACTCATTCTATCGTTGGTGCTGACCATGTTCGCACCGGCGGTCGCCCGCGCACAGGAAGGTGGCACATCCGTCTTTCTGCCGCTGATCACTGCAAACAACGGCGCCGCCGCTCTCGACCTGTCACCGAACGCTCTCCCCAAATCCGAAAATGGCGTCTATGTCGTCGTCCTGAAGGATGCGCCTGCCGCCGTCTATGAGGGCGGCGTGGCCGATTTCCGCGCCACCCGGCCCCGCAAGGGGGGAAAAGTGGACGTCAACAGCCCCGAGATGCAGGCGTACACCAACTATCTGGAGGCGACCCAGGACGACCTGCTGCGCTCTGTGGGCGGCAGCGAAGCGGATAAATTCTACAATTACACGGTTGCGCTCAATGGGTTCGCCGCCAAGTTGACCTCATCTCAGATCGCCGATCTGCAGGCCAACCCGAACGTGCTCATGGTGTTGCCGGATCAGATGCGCTATCCCACCACGGACAGCACGCCCGAATTTCTGGGCCTGACTGGCAAGAAGGGCGCATGGGCGGCAGGCTATACCGGTGAAGGCGTTGTTGTGGGCATCATCGACACCGGCATCTGGCCGGAGCATCCCAGTTTCGCCGATGACGGCAGTTATTCTGCGCCGCCCATCGGTCCCATCCCCTGCGAGTTTGGCAACGAGGCCCACAACGTCAACGACGTCCCTTTCACCTGCAACAACAAACTCATCGGCGCGCGCCAGATGTTGACGACCTACCGCTCGCTCATCGGCGCTGACTCCTTTGAGTTCGACTCAGCCCGTGATGACAACGGTCACGGCACCCACACCGCGTCGACCGCGGCCGGCAACGGCGGCGTGGAAGCCAGCATCTACGGCATTCCCCGGGGGACGGTCTCGGGCATCGCCCCGCGGGCTCACATCATCGCCTACAAAGGATTGGGCGCGCTGGGCGGCTTTAGTTCAGACCTGGCGGCTGCGATCGATCAGGCGGTGGCGGATGGCGTGGACGTCATCAACTATTCCATCGGCGGCGGCGCCGGCCTCCTTGGCCCGGATGATATCGCCTTCCTCTTCGCCGCCGACGCCGGGGTCTTTGTGGCCACATCGGCCGGTAACTCCGGCCCTGGCCCCAGCACCGTCGGCAGTCCGGGCTCTGCGCCCTGGCTGACCACCGTGGGCGCCAGCACCCAGGAGCGGGCGTTCCAGGGATCCGTCTCATCCAACTCCGGCTGGTGGGAATACTTCGGCGCCTCGATCACCGGCAGCACCGGAGATTCTGCAGCGGCCAATGAAGACGATGACTCGGATCATGCCAACGATGATGAAGAGGATGACGAAGATAACGGTGGCGGGAATGGATCCGGAGAATATCCGCTAATCGATGCGGCTGACGCCGGGGACGAATTGTGCAACCCTGGCGCGCTTGATCCGGCTGTGGTTTCGGGCAAAATCGTGCTCTGCAAACGCGGCGCAATTGCTCGTATCGCCAAAAGCTATGCAGTTTACCTGGCAGGCGGTGTGGGCATGGTTCTCTACAACAGCAGCGATAGCCAAGCCCAGCTCACCGACAACCATTGGGTGCCCTCCGTGCACATCAACAACACTGACGGTCTCGCCATCAAGGCCTATATCGCCAGCGCGACCAACCCGATGGCCCGCATCAACGGCGGCGAAAAAATCGAAGTCAAGGCTCCGTGGATGGCGGCCTTCTCCTCGCGCGGGCCGAACTCGGTGGCCGAGGACATCATCAAACCGGACATCACTGCCCCCGGCGTGCAGATCCTGGCCGGCAACACGCCCTTCCCGGAACCGGGACAGGTGCCCGGTGAGCTCTTCATGGCCATCGCCGGCACGTCCATGTCCAGCCCCCACATCGCCGGCATCTTCGCGCTGCTCAAGCAGGCCCATCCTGACTGGAGCCCGGCCATGGCCAAATCGGCCATCATGACCACAGCCTCCCAGAAGGTGAAGAAAGAGGACGGCAAGACGAAAGCCGGTCCGTTCGATATGGGCGCGGGCCACGTCAAACCGGGCCGCCCCAGCAAGAAGGGGTCCGCCTTCCAGCCCGGCCTGGTCTATGACGCCGGCCTCTACGACTATTTTGGCTTCCTGTGCGACGCTGCGCCAGAGGCGTTCGTCGATCCAGCGGGGACATGCGGTTTCCTGGCCAGCATCGGCATCCCCACCGACGCCAGCGATCTGAACCTGCCCTCCATCGGCGTTGCCGAGTTGCCCGGCAGCCAGACTGTGATGCGCACGGTGACCAACGTGGCCGACAAGAAGGTGAAAGTCGAGGCCAAGGTCAAAGCGCCCAAGGGATACAAGGTCACTGTCAACCCCAAGAAGCTCACCCTTCAGCCAGGAGAGTCCGCCTCGTACTCTGTGACCATTACGAACAAGGGGAAGGCGCCGATCGGTGAATGGGCGTTCGGATCCCTGACCTGGAAGGGCAGTGACTATAAGATCTACAGCCCGATTGCCGTGCGCGCGACGCTCTTCAACGCCCCGGCGGCCATCATCGGCAGCGGCGAGAGCGGAGCGGCCAGCTTCAACGTGATCTTCGGTTACTCAGGCAGCTACACCGCAGCGGGCCACGGCCTGGTTGCGGCCACGGTCACTTCGGGCAACGTGGTCCAGGATCCGGATCAGAGCTTTAATCCGAATGACGGCTACAGCAACCCGCACCAATTCACGCTCAACAACGCGGCGCTGTTCAGGATCGCCATGCCGCCCGAAGCCACCGAACCCGATGCAGACCTGGACATCTACGTTCAGGATCCGACTGGCGCTTTTGTGGCATCGAGCACCAGTGGCGGTACGGATGAGCTCATCGATATCGAGCAGCCTATGGACGGCACATGGACCGTGTGGGTGCATGGCTGGTCAACGCCCGGTGGCGATTCCGACTATGACATGTATACATGGGCGATCCCGGCCACGCCGGGCGGCAGCCTGACGATTGACTCGGCCCCGACCTCGGCGACCGTTGGCGCGACGGGGACCATCGACGTCAGTTGGACCGGCGCGACCGCGGGCCAGTGGTATCTCGGCGCGGTCTCCCACAGCGGCGACGCCGGCGTGATGGGCCTGACGCTGGTCGAAGTCGACAATCGGTAAGGCGGCCTTGTATCTGCCGGGGAGTTCGGAACTCCCCGGCAGGGATAGAACGCGGAAACTCCGGATTGGGCGGATTCTCACGGATTTTTTAGAAAAAATCCGGCGATTTCCGCCCCAATCCGGAGTTTCCGCGTTCCATCTCGGGTTGTATAAACGCCTCAAATGTTCGGATCGCCACGCAGGCTGTCTGGCAAGTCTTCGGGCAGGACCTCGTTTTTCGACGTACACAGGAAGGGCGGCCGCGCGCCGCCGCTGTGATAATTGTACGTCCGCCCCTCCACCTCCAACTGAATAAAGCTGCCATTGACCAGCGCCTGGGTGTAGAGCATGCCCGGCTGGGGACAGCCCAGGCTGCCGTCGGGCCAGTCCACCTCCTCCACGCGCACGACGATGATGGCAGCGGGGTCGACGCCCAGCCGCTCAGCCAGATCGGCCATGGCTTGCTGCACAATGGGAGATGCGGTCAGATCGGGCTGGGACATGGGTTCCTCCTGGGATGCTGAGGTGGGCGCGGGCTGGGTAGGCGTGACAAGGTCTGGCGGCGAGGACGGGGCCGGCGTCGCCAGGGGAGCACAGGCGGCCAAAACCAGGAACAAGGCCGCGAGCACAGGGGGGGTATGCAATGCTTTTCTCCACATATCTGTCTTCCCTCCACTCACAAGATCAACGCTATCTCGTTGACGTAGATAGGTCGTCGGTTGTTCCCAGCCGCCGCAGACGCAGGATCGATCACCTTTGACATCCCCCCATTCCGCCCGCTACAATGCCCCCAATCCTCCACCGCCCCGCGTCCTATACTGTCACACGAAGGAGAAGCGCCCCATGCCCATCACCCAAGCCACCGACGCCGAAATCCAATCCTTCCTGGCCGAACAGCCAAACTGGCGGCTCGAAACCGGCAAGCTCCACCGGGAATACAAATTCGGGGACTTCGTGGAAGCATTCGGCTTCATGGCCCAGGTCGCGCTGCTGGCCGAGCGCGCCGACCACCACCCCGAATGGTGCAACGTCTACAGCCGCGTCGTCGTGGACCTGACCACCCACGAGGCCGGCGGGATCACGGCCAGGGATTTCGACCTCGCTCACAAGATGGAAGGGCTGTTCCGCGCCGCTTGAAGTCGATCCAGCCAGGTAACCCGCGCTGCCCTTGTGCGCATGGCGTCAACCCGACACCACTGACCGCCTGGGCCGTGATGGATTTTCGCCTTTTGACCCTCAGCATGAGAGGGTGTACTATCCCCATAGTCAGCAGTGCACACAACTACAGATCAGCCACAGGATGAAAGGAAGGCACGCGATGAAGTTGGGAATACACGCCTACGCATGGTGCTCGCAGTGGAGCAACGATACGCTGTATTTGATCGACAAGGTCAAGGAGATGGGGCTTGATTTTATCGAGATCCCGCTGATGCGCCTGGACACGTTCGACGCCGAGGCGGTGAAAGCCCGCCTGCAACAGGTCGGGCTGGGCGCGGTGACCTCAACCGTGTTACTGGAGGACACGGACATCACCAGCGACGACCCGGAGGTTCGGGCCAGGGGCGTCGACTACCTGAAAGCGTGCGTGCAGGCGACCGCGGACATCGGCGCGCAGAGCTTTTCCGGCGTGATCTATGCCCGCCATGGGGATCCGACGCTCAGCCGGCCGGGCGAGCATCTGTGGCGATATTCGGCGGAAGGCCTGCGCCCGGTGGCGCGCTTCGCCCAGACATTAGGGGTGCAGATCGGTCTCGAACCGGTGAACCGCTATGAGTCCTGCCTGATCAACACCTGCGAACAGGCTCTGCGCCTCAAGGAGATGATCGGCGAAGACAACGTCAAGGTCCATCTTGACACCTATCACATGAACATCGAGGAGAAGAGTTTCTACGCCGCCACCAAATTGGCGGGCGAGGACCTGATCCACTATCACATCTGCGAGAACGATCGCGGCATCCCCGGCACCGGGCTGGTGGATTGGGATGGCATCTTCCGCGCCCTGGCTGAAATGGGCTACCAGGGCAACGCCGCGCTGGAGAGCTTTGTGGACAACACCGACAACATGACCACCTGGGTCTGGCGCAAGCTGGCCCCGGACGGGGACACCCTGCTCCGCGAGGGCGTCGCCTTCATCCGCGCCAAGCAGGCGGAGTATGGGATGATATAAGCGCTTGCCGAATCGTAACTGTTCAGCCAGGTTTCGTTAGAACGCGGATTCGTGCTGATAAAAGCAGATTTTCACGGATTTTTTGTAAAAATCCGTGAAAATCTGGTCTAAATCGGGTAAAATCCGCGTTTCAAAGGTGGTCGCTAAATAGTCACGTCGAATCAAGGAAACCGCCATGAACAAGCAACAGACCTTCGACCTCTTTGGCCGCCACGTCTCCGCCGGCAAGGCCAAGTTCTACCAGGACGCGGGCATCGACTTCGTCCTGGGCCGGCGGGAGGGGCCCTACATGTGGGACCTGGACGGCTCCCGGCGGCTGATCAACTGCCACTGCAACGGCGGCGTCTTCAACCTGGGCCACCACAACCCCCGCATCGTGGCCGCGCTGGAGGAGGCCCTGACCGGCCTGGACATCGGCAACCACCACCTGGTGAGCGAACAGCGGGCGCGCCTGGCCGCCAGGCTGGCCGAGCTGACCCCCGGCGATCTCCAGTACGCCATCTTCGGCGTCTCCGGCGGCGAGGCCGTGGACGCGGCCATCAAGATCGCGCGCAAGGCCACCCAGCGCCCCAAGATCATCTCCGCCAGCCTGGGCTACCATGGCCACACCGGCCTGGCCCTGGCCGCTGGCGCGGACAAGTTCAGCGCACCCTTCCTTTCCCAATCATCTGACTTCATCCACATCCCCTTCAACGACCCGATCGCGCTGGAGCAGGCCCTGGACGATCAGGTCGCGGCCGTGATCCTGGAGACCATCCCCGCGACCGCGGGCATGTTGATACCCGATGACAGCTACCTGCCCCAGGTCCAGGAGCTCTGCCGGCGCAACGGCACGATTTATATTGCCGACGAGGTGCAGACCGGGCTGGGGCGTACGGGTAAGCTCTGGGGCGTGGAGCACTACGGCGTGGAGCCGGATATCCTGGTCATCGGCAAGGGGCTGAGCGGCGGCCTCTACCCCATCACGGCCACCATGATCACCCCCGAACTGGAGCAGGTCTTCCACGAGGACCCCTTCCTGCACATCTCCACCTTCGGCGGCGCGGAGGTGGGCTGTCCCGTGGCCGAACGGGTGCTGAAGATCAGCAGTGACCCCGAGTTTCTGCGCAACGTCAACGAGACCGCGACCATCCTCCACGCCGGCATCCAGGCTTTGCAGGCCCAGGCCGCGCCCACCTTCGCCGAGTTCCGGGGCAAGGGCCTGATGATGGGGCTGAAAATGGCCGCGCCCGAACTGGGGTTGCTGATGACCAAGGCGACCTTCGAGTCCGGCCTCTTCTGCGTCTACAGCGGCCTGGACCCCTCGGTCCTCCAGTTCCTGCCGCCCCTGATCACAGACAAAGCCCTGGCCGCGGAGATCCTGGAGCGGCTGGGGAATGCGTTCACATTGGCCGCGGAGCATAAAATTTGACGCAAAGTGAATACCGATGAAAGGAGCCCCCATGCTCGACGTCGATCACGACCGGCTGCTGGCGTTCGAGAACCAGCTCAACCCCGCCGACCCTAAATCCGGCGCCATCCCTGTGGAGATCCTGGGCTATGGCGAGATCTCCACCACCCTGGCCATCGGCGGCATGGACGGGCTGGCCTTCAAGCGCATGCCCCCCTTCCCCGATGAAGCCGCGGCGGAAGCCTATCGCCGGGCCGTGGACGAGTACTGCGCCGCGCTGGCGGAGACGGGCGTCCGTGTGGTGGAGCACGATTTCGCCTCCCTGGTCAACGCCGACGACGAACGGATCGTCTACCTGGTCCAGCCCCGGCTGGACGCGCGCACCATCGGCAACGCGCGCCTGCAGGCGGCCACAGCCGACGAGTTCGCCCGCATGCTGGCCCTGATCCTCCGCAGCATGGCCGGACTTTGGCGCAAGAACCGGCGCGACGAGCCGGGCGAGAGCTTCGGCCTGGACAGCCAGATCTCCAACTGGGTCTTTCCGGACGAAGTCATGGCCGGCCAGGGCCAGCCGTCTTACCTGGACGTGAGCACGCCCCTCTATCGTCGCAACGGGCGGGAGATGCTGGACACGGAGATCTTTCTCAAGAGCGCGCCCTTCTTTCTCATCGGCATCATCCGCCGCTTCTTCCTCCAGGACGTGCTCGACCGCTACTACGACCTGCGCGCAGTGACCATCGATCTCATCGCCAACCTTCACAAGGAAGGGCGACCGGACCGCATCCCCCTGGCTCTGGAGACGGCCAACCGCTTCTTCGCCCAGGAAGCGCCCGGCCTGGCCGTCGCGCCCCTGACCGCCAAGGAGATCGACGCCTATTACCGGGAGGACAAATTCATCTGGTCCTTCCTCCTGGCCGCGCGCCGGACCGACCGCTTCATCAAGACCCGGCTCCTGGGACGAAAGTACAACTTCATCCTGCCGGGGCCGGTGAAACGATAGGACAGACCGCGGATTGGGCGGATTGAGCGGAAACGGCCAGATTTTTCAAAAAAATCCGCCTTGATCCGCTCGATCGGCCCAATCCGCGGTCTATCAAAGGAGAGATCCCATGTGTGACATCCACGTGATCCGCAAGGACGGGGTGACCTATTTCGCCAAGAACAGCGACCGGGAGCCGGGTGAGGCCCAGTTGGTGGTGCGCATTCCACCGGTGACGGGCGATACGGCGCGCCGGCTCCAGACCACCTACATAGAGATCGACCAGGTCCCCGATCGCCACGGCGTGATCCTCTCCAAGCCAGCCTGGCTTTGGGGCGCGGAGATGGGGGCCAACGACCAGGGCGTGGTCATCGGCAACACCGCGGTCTTCACCAAGGTCCACGACGAGACGCCGGGGCTCATCGGCATGGACCTGCTGCGCCTGGGGCTGGAGCGGGGCGGCACCGCACGCGAGGCCCTGGAGGTCATCGCCGGCCTGCTGGAGCGGCACGGCCAGGGCGGGGCCTGCGGCTACCGGGACAAGTCCTTCCACTACGATAACAGCTTCGTCATCGCCGACCCCGACGAGGCTTGGATCCTGGAGACGGCCCGGCGGGAGTGGGCGGCCAAGCGGATGAGCGTGGGCGCGACCTCCAACTGCCTGGTCCTGGGCGATGACTTCGACCTGCACTCGGACGGGCTGGAGTCGCTCGCCAGGGAGGAGGGGCTGCTCTCCGGCCAGGGCGAACTCGACTTCGCCCGCACCTTCGACACCCGCTTCCTGCCCTACTTCGCGGCCGCCCATCCCCGGGTCTCCGCGTCACAGACCCTGCTGCAGGACGCGCAGGCGAACCCCGGCTTCGGCCTGCAAGACGCCATGAACAACCTGCGCTTCCATCACGCCGACCCCTTCCACGCCTCCCTCCTGGGCGGGCCGGACATCTGCATGCACGCGGCCGGCTACGTCCGCCGCAGCCAGACGTGCGGCTCCATGGTCTCCCGGCTGAGCGCGGCCGGCTGCGACCACTTCTTCACCGGGACGTCCGCGCCCTGTCTTTCCATCTTCCGGCCGGCTACTTTTGACTACGCGCAAGAGTTCAGCGTCCTCAACCAAGATGGGCGCACGGTGGACGGCTCCCTCTGGAGGCGGCACGAGGAGGTCCACCGCCGCGCGCTCTTCGATGCCGAGGGGCGGCGGGAGTTGATGGCCAGCCGCGACCGGGTGGAAGCGGCGATGCTGGCCATCTTCCAAGCCCCAGACGATCCGCCCACCCCGAAGCAGATTCAGGCCGCGGATCAGCTGGCCGCGGCCTGGGAGGACGAGTGGGTTGAACGCTATCGCGACCAGCCCTGTCGTTATCCCCGTTTCAGCGCCTACGCGCGCTTCTGGAAGCAGTTAAATCGGGAAGATAGCGTGTGTTGATGACACCTTGACACGTATAACGTTGTCCGTTATAATACTCCCGCTTATCGAGATCACCCCACCGATAGGATCCGTTTGATGATTATCTCATTCCATGATCGCGGTACTGAAGATCTGTTCAATCGTGTGAACTCAAGACTGGCGAGACGGACGTGCCCTGAACAACTTTGGCGTATTGCTTGTCGAAAACTTGACCAACTGAATGCGGCTGTGTCACTCGATTCGCTACGGATTCCCCCAGGAAATCGGCTGGAACCACTGTACGGAGATCGCTTCGGTCAATACAGCATTCGAATCAACGTTCAATATCGAATTTGCTTCCGTTGGACGCCTGACGGGCCGGCAGATGTCGAAGTGACGGACTATCACTAGAGGAACGCGTATAATGATAAGAATTCCCACCCATGGCCCGCCAACGCATCCCGGGGAGATGTTGTTGGAGGAATTTCTCAAGCCGCTGGGCATGACCCAGACCGAGCTAGCGCGCAGAATCGGCGTCTCCTACCCGCGCGTCAACGAGCTGATCCACGGCAAGCGGGGCATGACGCCCGATACGGCCTTGCGCCTGGAACGACTGCTGGGCATGGAGGCCCAGTTCTGGCTCAATCTCCAGCTTGCCTGGGACCTCTATCACGCCATGCACTCGCCGGCCGCGGCCAGCATCAATCAGATCGAACGGCTCCCCGCGCTGGCGGAGAAAACAACGGCCGCGGCCTGATCCCTCACCTGGCCCAGCCCGTCGGTCCCCAATCCTGGGGGAGAGATGGGCTGAGCCTGGCTGGGCTTCCTCCAATTTAGGATCCCGGGGGGGGGCGGTCATCTTGTCATGCACGTCCATCCCATGCCATGGCGCCCGACCATTCAACCCCATTGACCCATACACAGGACGCACTCACCCACGCCGCCAGCAGTGCGTTCCACACCCACACGACACTCCCGCGGGCATGGGACGGACTTATCATCTCTGTGATGAGGCCGCCGCTACTACACGACACCCCCGCGAGCGTGGGACGGACTCGAGGCCCCAACCCTCCAGCGTTTCAGCTACCACGACACCCCCGCGAGCGTGGGACGGACACCTCCAAACGATCCCGGTCTGCGGACCAGACCACGACGCCCCCGCGGGCGTGAGACGGACGCTAACCCACCCTGTCATCGCATCACTCCCCTCTCTCACTCCCCAAAAATCCATTTTTCCGAGCACACAAGGCCGTGTTAAACTGGAATGGCCCGAATCATCGGAATGCACTCAGCCGCACAGTTTCGTCCCCCCATTGCTCCAAGGAGGCGAACCATGTACAGGACTTCCGGGCGGCCATCCCCCACGCCCCCACAGCCACAACAGAAATCACAGAGGCGAAGCCCGCGGACCACGGGGTGGATCACCGCCCTCCTTCTGTTACTGATCCTGAGCGCTTGCCGGGGATCCCCGCCCCCGGCCAGGCCCGCGACTGGCGGCAATGTGACGTCCCCGCCCGCGCGCCAGGCCAGCCAGCACCCCCCTGCCACAGACGCAGCCCAGGCGGCCTGGACCGAGGGCCCGTTCTGGACGCCAGACCCGACCCTGCTGCCCACAGAAGAGGCAGGCGAACGGGAGGGCGACGACGAACTGGCCCTCCTGGCGCGGCCGCCCATGAATGAACTGGAGGGGATCGGCGACGGTCCCCGCAAACGAGTCAACTTCTTCATCGCCCAGCGGGCCTACCCCCTGGACACCCTGCCCGCGGGCGGCTACGCAGCCGCGGTCATGGAGACCCAGGCCATGCAATCCCTCCAGGCCGCGGCTGCGCTGCCCCGCTGGGAGAGCATCGGCCCCGCGCCCATGCGCAACTCCCAGATCGGCCAGCAGGAAATCGATGTGAGCGGACGGGTGATATCCCTGGCCATCGACCCCCGCAACGGCAATGTAGTCTACCTGGGCGCTGCCCAGGGCGGCGTCTGGAAGACCACCAACGGCGGCCAGTCCTGGACGCCCCTGACCGATGACCAGCCTTCCCTGGCCATTGGCGCGCTGGCTCTGGACCCGCAAAATCCGGACATCATCTACGCGGGCACGGGGGAACCGAGCACGGGCGGAGACAACTACTATGGGGCCGGCATCCTCAAGTCCACCGATGGCGGTCAATCGTGGAGCTTATTGGGTGCGGACGTTTTCCGTGGCATGGGCGTCTCCCGCATAGAGGTTCACCCCCAGAACGCCAACATCGTCTACGCGGCCTCCACCCTCTCCGGCGTGAACGGGCCCGCCACCCCGCCCCGGGGCGTCTTCATGTCCAGCGACGGCGGCCAGTCCTGGCAGGGCCTGCTTACCTGTAGCGAATGCCCGGGTGCAAGCGATCTGGTCCTGGACCCGGCGAACCCGGCCGTCCTCTACGCGGGGCTTCCCGGGCTGGGTGTGGCCAGGAGTGTGGACGGCGGCGCAAACTGGCAGTTCCTCTCCAACGGTCTACCCGACCCGCAGCAGATCAATGTGGGCCGAATCATCATGGACATCAGCCGTTCGAATCCCAATGTGGTCTACGCCAGCTACCACCTCATCATCCCCGGCCAGTACAACGGGGCCATCGTCTTTCGCACCACGGATGGCGGCCAGTCCTGGAGCCAGGTCCCCACCGACAATTATAACTTTTGTGGCCAACAGTGCTGGTACTCCCATGAGTTGACCGTGGACCCGACCAACCCCAACAAGATCTACCTGGGCGGCGCGGCCGACTACACGGGCGACTCGCCGGAAAACTTCAGCATCCGGCGGGTGGTGGTGGGCACC
>JAJRVT010000417.1 GCA_024277175.1 Chloroflexota bacterium
CTCAATCCGCGGTCTATCGTGAATAGTTACACCAAATCTTGCATTTAATTTTGAAGGGCCAGACGATGATCGGCGTCTTCTTTGGGAATATGGTAGTCCTCGGCATATTTGAGTGCCATCGTATTGATCTGTTCTACGGTTTCGGGCGGCTCTAGCGGTGAGGGCATACCATTGCCGGGCGGAATTTCTTGAGCATAAATATCCATCGGCGCTAAAACCATAGGGCCTATCAGTCCAATCAGCACTACACATAACAAGAAATTTCGATTTCGCAAAAAATCGGGAATACTTTTGACAGACATGTCGTTCCTCCTTCAAATTTCGGATAGAGTATAGAAGAGTATAGAGTAGTGGGAATCAGCCGATCATACGGGTTTTTCGTATTTGCTCAATAACCTGGGGCGAGCCCATCGCATTGACTGGACGTACTGAGGTAAGCCGATCTGTTCTTGGTCAATGCAACGCATTCACCCCGAAATATTGAGGTGATATCGCGAATCCGTGTTCCAACAGAGTGTACCTAAGTAGTTACATCTAAGATTAGTTTTGTCAATCGAGGTATGATTTACCCCATAGTTTACAAATCTGTACGGCAATAATGCGGTTTGGATTTCATGCGTATCAAGCTAAAGGATGTTACTCTGGGAATGTGTTCAATCGGTTTCCGGATCGGCCCCGTTAGCGTGGCTCCACCAGAGTGATATCTGACCGGAATTCACCAGTCTCTAGAGAGAAGCTGGCCAAATTATGCTTGGCTTGATACGTATAGGCTTGCAGTCGTACTACAAAATGTAAATCAGCTGTTTTTCTACAAATGAACCGTGCCTCAATCGGTTCGAGTACACTGGCCCCTAACATCAAGGCTACGGCCAGACTGAAAATACTATCGTTCACACTAAAAATACAAAATCCCGCTGCCGACGGCGGCGGGATGAAAATCTGAATCGTTGCACTCGGCGTTCGGTGGCTGCCGTCATTACCAACATTTGATTATGAAGCAATGATAGCATATACTCCCCCCCCCGCAAGAGCATATTGTTGATCGTCAGCAAATCATAGGAGACCCGTATGATTGCGCTGGGCTATGATCTCTCGATCGCAAATACGACCAGGATGCGGACCCGACGCGGCCAGACTGACAAGATGGTCGGATGACAAGGTGACAAGATGACCCGCATCGGCGCATCTTGTCACCTTGTCATCCTGCCATCTTGTCATCTATTCCGTCGGCGGAACCACTTCATACCCAAGCTCCTTCAAACTGAGCAGATCGTCATGCACGCCCCAGCCTTCCACCATCTGCCCATCCTCGAAGCGTGCATAATCGACGCCGCTGAAGACGACCACGTTCTTGCCGATCGCGCTGTCCGGGATGCCCAGGAAGTCCGGCGCGCCGCCGCCATAGGTGCCGGTGGCTTTCACGCGCACGACGACCACGTCGTCTTCGGCCACCATGTCTTCGTATTCGATGTTGAGGTCCGGGTACGCGGCGCGCAGGATGGTGACGATCTCCTTCAAGGAATCGACGCCATCATTGCCGGTGAAGCCGTCGATGAAGTCAGATGCAATGATCTCATCGGCGGTGTCCATGTTGCCCTCATTCCAGATTTCGTCGTAGAAGCGTCGAGCGAGCTCTCTGTTGCCTTCGAGAGCAATCGCAGCGCCGAGTGCCGCCTGCGACCGATCTTTCATGACCAATGACTCGGCCACCACTTTCCCATCCCGGACAACGGCGACCCCGCTGAATTCCAGGGGCGCGACGCCGAAATGGGTGAAAACGTCTTCAGTTACCTGTGCATCGAAGAGAACTGTGTCACCGCTTGTCTGCATATTGCTCAACTCGAGCGCCCCGTTTCGGCCAACGAATGCCTCTCGCCATTCTCTGATCTGCTCGGCGCCTTCCAAAGCGCCGTCGTTGTCCGGCGGTGCAGGTAGCAGCACCTGCACCGCGTTCTCATCATAGTATGCGATGGCCGTCTCCACATCACCGGCATTGATCGCTTCGTAAATTGCCGACAAGATCGATTCGGGGTCAGTGGCCGGCGTGGCAGGTTGTGCATCTTGCGCACTGATGGGAACGCTCATAAACAGGAGCATAGCCACCAGAATCAGGACGCCTGCGCTCATCAAATGCTTTCTCATGCTTGTCTCCTTTCGACTCATGGATTGGTAGGATGCCAGCCAGGCGCGATTTGAACCTGGGGCCGGTACGCCGAATGATAGCGGCCCGGCGTATTCTGTCCGTATCCAAAAGCGTTTTTTCCGGTTTACAATCCAGCCAGGATTGGATACAATGCGCCCACTCGGTGATTTTACTGAATCAAAAGTTCAAAAAACGTTATGCACCGATTCGCCATACGACTTTTAGGCCCACCACAGTTTGAACTGGACGGCGACGCCCTCGATCTGAAGCGCCGCAAGCCGGTCGCGCTCCTGGCCTATCTCTGCATCAGTGGAACCTTGCACACGCGTAGCGCGCTGGCGGCCCTGCTCTGGCCCGAGTCCGACCAGGCGCGCGCCTACCTGCGCAACACCCTTTCCATCATGCGCAAAGTCTTTGGCGATGGTTTCACCGACTGGCTCCTCGTCGAGCGCAGGCTCATCGGCCTGCAACCGGGGTGCGATCCGTGGCTGGACGTTGTGGAGTTCCAGCAGAATGTCGATCAATTTCGGCTGCACCGGCACGCACCAGACGAACTCTGCACGGCCTGCATTGATCGCCTCACCGCGGCGGCAACGCTCTACCAGGACGACTTTCTGGCCGGCTTCAACCTGCGCGACAGCCCCGCTTTCGATGAGTGGTCCTTCTACCAACGGGAGCAACTGCGCAGCGAGCTGGCGACCGCACTGGCCGCGCTGGCTGAACATGAGGGCGCAATCGGCGAGTTCGACAGCGCCATCCGACAGGCCCGGCGTTTGCTGGCCCTCGATCCGCTACACGAGCCGGCCCATCGCCGGCTGATGCGCCTCCACGATCGGAGCGGTCACCACGCGCTCGCCATCCGCCAATATGAGGAATGCACGCGCATCCTGGATAAAGAACTGGGCGTGCAGCCCGATGAGCAGACAAAAACGCTGGTGGAACGCATCAGGCGAAATCGGTCACGCGGGGCTGCGTCCGCGCGCCGGGCTGCGACAGGGTCGGTTCAGGCCTCCTCCCAGCCCCAGGCGACTGAGTACAAATCTGAGTACAAGCCGGAACAGAGTCCATACCATCCGCCACCTCACAACCTTCCTGCGCCCTTGACGCCCCTGATCGGCCGGGACGAAGAGCGCCGCGCGATCCACGCCATTCTTCGGCGGCCGGCAGTGCGCCTGCTGACGCTGACCGGCCCGGGCGGCGTGGGCAAGACCCGGTTGAGCCAGCAGATCGCGCGCGATCTGCTGGCTCAACCCGAGGACGGCGCGCCCCATCCATACGCGGACGGCGTCTTCTTCGTCACCCTCGCGCCCGTTAGCGACGCGCGGCTGGTGGCTTCGACCATGGCCGAGGCGCTGAACGTGCGCGATGTGCAGCACCGATCGACCCTGCAGTCGCTGAAGACTGCGCTGCGCTCAAAGCGGATGTTGCTTGTGCTGGATAATTTCGAGCACGTTTTGCCCGCGGGGCCGTTGGTGACCGAGCTGCTGCGCGCCTGTCCCCATCTCAAGGTCCTCGTCACCAGCCGGGAGGTGCTGCGGCTGAGGGGTGAACACGAGTATGTGGCCCCGCCCCTCGCACTCCCGCCCGCGCTTGCCATGGCAAACGAAACCAACAGCCACCTCTCGCTAAGACGCTATAGCGCCATCGAACTCTTTCGCCAGCGGGCCGTGGCCGCTCGCCATAATTTTGTGCTCGATAAGGAGACCGGCCCGGCCGTAAGCGCACTGTGCGTACGGCTCGACGGTCTGCCCCTCGCCATCGAGCTGGCCGCCGCGCGCGTCAAGCACTTCACCCCCCAGACGCTGCTGGCCCGGTTTTATGACGCCCCGCTCGCCAATGGAGAGAACCCCGGCGCGCTGCAATTTCTGAAGAGCGACGCCCGCGATGTGCCCAATCGCCATCGATCCCTGTGGTCCGCGCTCGAGTGGAGCTACCAACTGTTGGACGCGGAGGAACAGGCCCTTTTTCGCCGCCTGGCCCTCTTTATGGGTGGCTGGAGCGTGGACGCGGCCAGGGCGATCTGCGCCCAGGGGCTGTCCCTGGATATGGAGGACAGGTTGGCGTCGCTGGTGGACAAGAGCCTGGTGAAGCGCGTGGATCGCGAGGGTGAACCGCGATTCATGATGCTGGAGACCTTGCGCGAATTCGGGCTGGAGCAGCTACGCCAGCAGGGCGAGCTGGCCGCGATGCAGCGACGGTTCGCTACCCACTACACCGAATGGGTGGAGGAGCACAACGAGAAAATGTTCGACCTGAACGCGACCCGGGCAAACACCCAGCTGCGCGTCGAACACGCCAACATTCAGGCCGCGATCAAGTGGGTGCTTGCTGAACGCGAGGCGAATATGGCGCTCCGGCTCTGTGCGGCGCTTCTATCGTTTTGGAACGCCTTTCCGAAGGAGGCCAGAGAGATCACACTGACGACGCTGGCCATCGCGGAAGGGAGTTCGCCGTCAGCCGCCTATGTGGAGACCCTTATCGCCGCCGGCTTCTTTTCGTCGGGCGTGGCCCACATGGATGCTCGTCGGGATTTCATGACCCGAAGCCTGGAGATGGATGCCGCCATTGGCAATCAGGGCGACCCCCGGTTGATGGGGATCGCCCGGGGGCTGCTCGCCTGGTGTGCGTTTGACAGGGGCGACCATGAAAAAGGACGGGCCTTGTTCGTCGAAGATGTGGCCTGCGCCCACGAATTCGGCGATGATTGGACTTTGGCCATGTCACTGGTGAACGCCGGTCTTCTGGAGGCCCAACTGGGCCAATTCGAACGCGCTGAACGCTTTGTGGGCGAAGCCCTGACGCTGCATCGTCGGGCCGGCCAGATATGGGGCCTCGTCAAAACCCTGGCGGATTGGGGCTATCTCTGCATCATGCGCGGCCAGTATGGGGAAGCCCGGCAGGCGCTGTTGGAAGGCGTGCAACTTGCGGCGGAAAATCAGTGGACGGAGAGCTTTCCGCAGCTTCAAAGCCGGTTGGGCATTCTGTCCATGCGCGAAAATGATCCGGCGCAGGCGAAGGGTCACCTTGTGGAAGCGTTGCGCCTCGAATACAAACGCGGTCTCACCAAATACGCGATCGAAACCATGGAGACGATCGCAGAGTTTCAGTCCCGCTGGGGAAGCGCGGAGACCGCCCTGCGGCTGATCGCCGCGGCGGCCGCGGTTCGCACCGAGTTCACACTGGTGGCGCCGCCCATCCACAGAAGGACAATCGATGCCGCTGTTGCGCGCGCGAATGGCGTCTTGCCGGCGCATGTCGCCGCCGCGGCTTGGGCTGAAGGCGCGGCCATGTCGTTGGAGGCCGCGATCGAGGGGGCGCTGGGTGTGACAGGATGAGGGGGTGACAGGATGACAGGATGAGGGGGTGACAAGATGACATGATGCGTCGATACAGGTCATCTTGTCACCCCCTCATCCTGTCATCCTGTCACCCCCTCATCCCCCTACCTTCCCTTCATCCGCGGATCCATCGCGTCCCGGATGGCGTCGCCCAGGAAGTTGAAGGCCAGCATGGTGAGGGAGAGGGCCAGCGCGGGGAAGAAGATCAGATGGGGCGCGGAGCGGAGTGCGCCGTAAGCGTCGCTGATCATGCCGCCCCAGCTGGGCATGGGCGGCTGCACGCCCAGGCCGATGAAGCTCAGGAAAGCTTCGGTGTAGATGTAAGTGGGAATGGCCAGGGTTTCGGCCACGATCAGCGGGCCGAGGACGTTGGGCAGCAGATGCCGGCGCAGGATGCGCTTACGCGGCGCGCCGATGGCCTCGGCTGCCTGGACGAACTCCTGTTGCCGGTAGTGCATGACCTGCCCCCGGGTGAGCCGGGCCATGTTGAGCCAGCTCACCGCGCCGATGGCCACGAAGACGAAGAAGAGGCCGCCTGTGCTGTTGTCCAGCCCGATGATGATCTGCTGCAAGCCGGAGATCTGGCTGGGGTCCTGCTGGGAGGAGGCGGTCAGGAAGACCTGAAGCAGGATGATCAGGATCAGCGTGGGGTAGCCGTAGACCACGTCCACAATGCGCATCATCAGGTTGTCGATGGACGAACGCGCATAGCCCGAAATCAGCCCATAGGTGACGCCGATGAGAAAACTGACGCCGGCCCCGATGAAGGCCACGGCCATTGAGACGCGCGTGCCGTAAATCAGGCGGCTGAGCATGTCGCGCCCAAGCCGGTCCGCGCCCAGGAGGTAGCGATGGCCGGCCAGCTTGTCCGAGGTCGCCATGGAGCCGGGCGAGGCCAGCTTGTCCTGGAAGCTGGTCAGGTCGTAGGGCAGGGGGGCGAAGAGGCCGGGGAAGAGCGCGATCACGATCAGCAACAGGAGGAAGAGCGCGCTGATCACCACCAGCGGATCGCGCACCAGTTGCCGGACCATATCGCTCCACAGCCCGCGCGAACGCCGTTGGGTGGAAGCGAGTTCATTGGCGAGTTCGGTCGCTCTAGTGCGCGTGGCCGATTCTTGGGTCGATGAAGACATACATGATATCCACAAATAGATTGACCAACACGATGATAACCGAATAGATGACGACCACGGCCATGACCATGGGGTAGTCGCGGCTGCTGATGCTGGTGACGAAGTAGCGCCCCATGCCTGGGATGGCGAAGATCTGCTCCACCACCAGCGACCCGGTGAGGATGGCGGCGGCCAGCGGTCCCATGTAGGTGACGACCGGGATCAGGGCGTTGCGCAGCCCGTGGCGAACCGTGACCACCCGTTCTGACAGCCCCTTGGAGCGGGCGGTGCGCATGTAGTCTTCGTAGAGCACCTGGAGCAGGCTGGCGCGGGTCAGGCGGGCGATGATAGCGGAAATGCCCGCGCCCAGGGTGATAGCGGGCAGGATGGCGTGGCTGATGTAGGGCCAGAGGCCATCGCTCAGGCTGGCCCACTTGGCCACGGGCAGCCAGTCCAGCTTCAACGCGAAGAGCCAGTATAGCAGGGGACCCAGCACCAGGGGCGGGATGGAGACGCCCAGGATGGCGACAAAGGTGGCGGATCGGTCCTGCCAGTGGCCGTGCTTGAGCGCGGCGATGATGCCGGCGGGCAGGCCGATCATGAGCGCGAAGAGCATGGCGAACGCGCCCAGTTGCATGGAGATGCCCAGCGCCGGCAGCAGGAAGCTCTCCACCGACTGGCCGCGATAGGCCAGCGACGGCCCGAAGCGCAGGCGCGTCATATTGGCCAGCCAGGTGACGTACTGCTCGATCAGGGGACGGTCGAGACCGTAGACGGCCTCCATCTGATCGACCAGGGCCGGTGGCGTCTTGGCCGTGTCGAACGGCCCGCCGGGCAGGGCGTGCATGGTGATGAAGGTGATCCCGGTCACCAGCAGGAAGACCGGGATCGACCAGATGAGACGGCGGATGATGACGGCGATCATGGGTCAGAAGGTCCGAAGCCTTGATGGGAAAAGCAAAAGCAATAATTAATGGTGAACTATGAATTGCGAATGGTTAATGCTCGTCGCCCCCCGGAGTCTTGCGGACGGGTCAAGCATTAACCATTCACAATTCACCATTGATCATTAACTATTTTTCCACCCGCCACGTATCCCAGTTCACGGGGGCGAAGGTGGGATAGGCGCGTTGCAGATAGGGTTTGGTCAGGATGGTGTAGCCGCGGTGGTAATAGGGAGCGGCGCGTACTTCCTCGCCAAACATCAACTCCTCCACCTGGGCGTAGAGATCCTTGCGGACGTCCTGGTCCGTCTCCAGCGCGGCCTGCTTGGCCATCTCATCAGCCGCGGTGCAGTCGGCGCGCGAGTAGTTGGTGCTGTCCGTGCAGTGGAAGACTTCGTAGACCCAGTTGTTCTCGTCCGGATAGTCGGCGCCCCAGCCCAGACGCCACATTTCGGGCATCTCTTCCAGGGGCGTGTCGGGGTTGATGCCGGCGATGAAGACCGGCCATTCCTGGGCTTCCAGCTTCACATTCACGTTCAGGGTTTCCGCCCACATGGCCTGCAACGCTTCGGCCAGGGATTCTTCCAGGGTGCTGGCGAAGTAGCGGTAGGTGACGGTGGGGAAGCCCTCGCCGTCGGGATAGCCGGCCTCGGCCAGCCATGCTTTAGCCTGCTCCGGATCGCTCTTGATGCCCACTTCGGGGTCCGGCGCGCCGAAGATGCCGGGAGGCGCGAACTGGGTCGCGGGCACGCCGGAGCCGACCACGTCATCCACCATGGTCTGGCGATCGATGGCCGCGGAGAAGGCCTTGCGCACCAGCGGATCGTCGAAGGGCGGCTTGGTCATGGTGAAGCCCACATAGGTTGTGGACGCGCGGGGGCCGATATGCAACTCCTCACTCAGCACGGGATCGTTCTTGATGCGGTCCATCTCTTCCACCGGGAAGGTGCCCGGCCCATCGCCGGCCACATCCAACTCGCCCGACTCGTAGAGAGCCAGTTCGGTGAAGGAATCGGTGATGATGTCCACCTCGACCTGATCGATCTGCACGTTGTCGGCGTCGAAGTAGGTGGGGTTCTTGGCGAAAGAGAGATGTTCGCCATGCTTCCAGTCGGTCAGGATATAGGGACCGTTGACCACGATGTTTTCCGGGTCCGTCCAGGCGTCGCCATATTCCTCGATGGCCCAACTGGGCACAGGACGCAGGGTCCACAGGCTGGAGATGGATTCGAAGTACGCGGCCGGCGCTTCCAGGGTGAACTCCACCGTGTAGTCGTCCAGGGCCTTGACGCCCAGGCTGTCGATGTCGTACGACCCCGCGGAGGTGTCCGTCTGGTTGATGGTCTGGGCGTTCTTGATGATGTAGAGCACGTAGGCGTAGGGCGAGGCGGTTTCGGGCATGATCGCGCGCTTGACGCTGTACTCGATGTCGTTAGCCGTCACCGGCTGGCCATCGCTCCAGACCGCGTCCTCGCGCAAGTGGAAGGTCCAGACCGTGCCGTCCCCAGAGACGTCCCAGCTTGTGGCCAGCTCCGGCTCGATCTCTTCGGTCTCGTTGTTGATGTTGGTCAACCCCAGGAACATGCCTTCCAGGGAGTTGATGGCGAAGGTGTCCTGGGCCAGGTTCGGATCCAACGTTGGCGGCTCAGCCCCCAGGCTGAGGTGGATCACAACCGCCTCTCCCTCGCCCGCAGCAGGGGCCGCGGCCGAGCCGGTCTCCCCCTCCCCGGCCGGCGCAGGGGCTACGCCGCTGGTGCAGGCGGCAAGCAAAGCAAGCGCTGCGGCGAAAACCAGCAGCCAGACGAATCGTTTACGCATCTCCTCTTTCTCCTTTCGAACGCAATGGAAACTACAAAAAATAGTAACTATTCAGGCCGAAGCCGGTTGATAGATAAGACATACAGAACGCAAAGGTAAATCAAACAAATGGCTGCTACTATAGAACAATCATGACAGCACTACTCAGGTATAGCCGCGAGCAGTTAGAGCAACTGGATAAGA
>JAJRVT010000418.1 GCA_024277175.1 Chloroflexota bacterium
GAATGCGGCCGTCATCAAAGAACTCTATCAGATTCCAATCCAGGCCATAGAAGAGAAGCGCCAGCTGTGGCTGGGTATTTACGGCTCGCGTCCCAGCAGTATCCTGAGCGGCGCGCGCCACATGCTAAAGGCGTATGTCGGCTTGCTTAAGAAACTCAGGAAAATCGCCGACGCCCATGCCGGCCAATTTGAATCCGAAGGGTTCCGCAGATTTTTTGCAATGATTCAGCGCGAGTTGGATGACGCCTATCTCGCCGTTGTCGAAGACCACCTCAAAGCCATCGAATTCCATAACGGCGTTTTGATCAGCGCGGAACTGGGGAAAGGAAACGAAGGCGTCAACTATCTCCTTCACAGATCCAATCATGCCGAACATTGGGTGCAGCGCATCTTCGCCCAGCGATCCGCCGTCTATTCGTACACCCTCCCGCCTCGCGACGACCATGGGACCAGGGCGCTCGGCGAACTGGAGGACCTATGCGTCAACCGGATCGCCAATGCCGTCGCCCAGGCCGCCGACCATGTTGAAAGTTTCTTCAGCGCCATGCGTCTGGAACTGGCCTTTTACATCGGCTGCCTGAATCTGGCCGATCAGTTGAACCGCCTGGGAGAGCCCATCGCCATCCCTGAACCCACGCCCGCCAACGAGCGCAGGCTCTCGTGCAAGGGACTGTATGACGCCACCCTGGCGCTGACCGTGCAGCGGGCGGTGGTGAGCAATGACATCGCCGCCGATGGCAAAGACCTGCTGATCATCACGGGGGCGAACCAGGGCGGAAAATCCACAGGTTTGCGCAGTCTGGGTTTGACGCAACTGATGATGCAATGCGGAATGTTTGCGCCCGCGGAATCATTTTCCGCCAACGTGTGCAACGGGCTGTTTACGCATTATAAGCGGGAAGAGGACGCTTCTATGAAAAGCGGCAAACTGGATGAAGAGTTGGAACGGATGAGCGTCATTGTAGACGCCCTCCGGCCCGACTCCATGGTCCTGTTCAACGAATCCTTTGCCGCCACCAACGAGCATGAAGGTTCGGAAATCGCCAGGCAGATCACCAGCGCGCTGCTGGAACGGCGCATCAAAGTGCTGTTTGTGACCCATCTTTTCGAGTTCGCGCGCGGGTTCTTTGAGGAGGAAGCGGAAAACGTACTTTTCCTGCGGGCTGAAAGGAAAGCAGACGGCGAACGCACATTTCGGCTTGTCGAAAGGGATCCACTGTCGACGAGCTATGGCCCGGATCTGTATCGCAGGGTATTTGAAACGACCTGAAGGTAGCCTCTTAAAAGCGGGGACGCAGAGATTTTTCGGCATGGTTTACAGATTCACGCTGTCGTAGGTGCGGTTTGGAACCGCACGAACTGGCTACCCGAGATCGTGCGGTTCCAAACCGCACCTACGATAGCATGAATCTAACCATTTTTCGACGAATGCCTCATGCCTGATTCTGAAATGGCGGATAATGCGGGGAGCCTTCTACCCCCTGTGGATCAGTACGCGCACATCCCGTGCGGGCAATGTCAGATCGCACAGCATGTCTCCTTGCGCCTGCATTGCGTCGCCTTGCCAGACGTCATCGAAAATTACATCGCGTAGCGCATTATCGTTGAGGGCCAGGTCGATCTGCACAGACTCCTGGCCGGCGTTGAAGATGACCACCGCTGCCTCATCTTTATCGGCGCGCCGGAACGCGTAGACGTCGTTGGCCGCGTAGAGGGCGTGAAACGCGCCGGTGCGCAGGGCCAGGTGGGCGTGACGCATGGCGATGGCGCGCTGGTAGAAGTCCAGCAACGGCATGTCCCACGCATCCTCGTCATCCCAGGGGAAAGCTGCCCGGCTGGCCGGTTCGTGGCCGCCGTTCATGCCGATCTCGTCGCCATAGTAGATGCAGGGCGCGCCGGGCATGGTCATCTGGAAGAGCGTGCAAAGCTGGAGCGCGGTGCGGTCGCCGCCCACCATCCACAGGGCGCGGGCGGTGTCGTGGCTGTCCAGCAGGTTGAGCTGGGCCTGGATCACCTCCCAGTCGTGGACGCCGTGCATGTGGGTGATGGCCCCCGCGAACTGCTGTACATCTATGGGCTGGAGGGGGAAGCCGCCCGGCGCGTAGTCCGCGGCCACTGTCTCGCTGCCGAAAAAGGTGAGGGCCGCGCGCTGAAAGACGTAGTTCATGACCGCGTCGAAGCGGTCGCCCTGGAGCCACTCTACGGCATCGTGCCAGATCTCACCCACGATGTAGGCCTCGGGATTGGCCTCCTTGACCATGCGTCGGAAATCGCGCCAGAAGTCGGCGTCGTCGATCTCCTCGGGCACGTCCAGCCGCCAGCCGTCAATGCCGAATTCGACCCAGTAGCGGGCCGCGTCCAGGAGATAATCGCGCACGCCTGGATTCTCGATGTTGAACTTGGGCAGGGCCGGAATGTCCCACCAGGCCGCGTAGTTGTGGGGTTCCTCCAGGCTGTGCTGGTAGGGCCGTAGGGGCCAGTCGTGGATGATGAACCAGTCGAGGTAGGGCGAGTTGCTGCCGTTTTCCAGGATGTGATGGAAGGCCCAGAAGCCCCGGCTGGCGTGGTTGAAGACCCCGTCCAGCACCACGTACATGCCCCGCTCATGGGCCGCGTCCAGCAGCTCGCGCAGGGCTTCGTCCCCGCCCAGCAGGGGATCGACCTTGAAGTAGTCGTAGGTGTGATAGCGGTGGTTGGAGGCGGACATGAAAATGGGGTTCAGGTAGAGCGCGGTCACGCCCAGGGTTTGCAGATAGTCCAGGCGATCGACGATGCCGTAGAGGTCGCCTCCCTGGAAGCCCTGCTCCTCCGGCGGCGTTCCCCACGGCTTGAACTGGATGCCGCGCGGGTGGGGCGTGCGCGGGCTGCGCGCGAAGCGATCCGGGAAGATCTGATAGAAAACGGCGTTCTTCACCCAGTCAGGCGTATGGATGGACACGGATAATGGCTCCTGTGTTGGTGGAAGATGAATGATTGGCCGGGGGCGGCTGATGGGGGTGAATTTTGGCATAGGCGCGGGGTGGATGTCAATCTGTGATGATGCCAGGGTATCTGCTCAAAATTTCGGGGACAAACCTCCGAGAGGATCCAATCATGACGCCCGCATCGCGCTGATCCTCCCGGAGGTTCCCCAGATTATTGAGATGTTACATGCCAGGGAAGAAAGAATGCGAAGGGGGATTGTCTCGGCATATGGTCCATGTTATACTTTGGCTGCGGACGTTCTTCATGTTCAGGAGTCACATCTTATGGCCCAATCGCTCACCCTTGATCTGCCAGATGACGTCTATCAGTACTTGCGCGAAGTCGCTGATTTGACGCGTCAGTCCATGGAAGATCTGGTAGAACAGAGCGTCAAAGGCAATCTGCCGCCGCGCATTGCAGATGCACCCGTTGAGATGCAGGCGGAATTGCTGAAAATGCAGCGACTATCCGAGGGAGAATTGCTTCGAATC
>JAJRVT010000419.1 GCA_024277175.1 Chloroflexota bacterium
ACAAGCTCATCCCCGGCTTCAGTCAGGCCCGGGTGCTGCGGACGTGGGCGGGGGTGCGTCCCCTCTACCAGGAAGGCTTCGTGGGCGAAAGCCGGGACGCCACCCGCGCGCTCACCCTCCTGGATCACCAGGAGCGGGACGGGCTGGCCGGTTTCCTCACCATCACCGGCGGCAAGTGGACCACCTTCCGGCTCATGGCCGAGGTCACCGTGGACAAGGCGTGCGAGCAACTGGGCGCGCGCCGGGCCTGCCGCACCGCAGAGACGCCCGTCCCCGGCGCGGAGCAGGGCCACTTCTGGCTGGGCCACCGCCTGCACGAGGTGGAGGAGCAGCGCCTGCAAAGCGAACTCATCTGCGAGTGCGAGCTGGTCACCCGGGAAATGCTGGAGAAGGCCGTCCAGGGCAACCCCACCATCACCCTGGACGACCTGCGCCGGGACGTGCGGCTGGGCATGGGACCGTGCCAGGGTGGCTTCTGCACCTACCGGGCCGTGGGCGTCATCCACGAGATGACGAAACGCGCACTGACCGCGCAGCAATCGGGCGATGGCCAGGATGACCGGGACTCCCTCTGGCTGGACTCGGCCTGGGATGTAGCCTATATGCAGTCGCCGGGCCATGCCACCCGCCATACGCCCCTGCGTTCGACGCCGCCCAGACCGTCGCCCCTGCTGGCCCCCAACCTGCTCCTGCGCGACTTCCTCCAGGAGCGCTGGAAAGGCGTGACGCCCATCCTCTGGGGCCGCCAACTCAAGCAGGAGCGGCTGGACGAGTTGATCTATTTGGCGCTGATGAACGCCGATCACCTGCCGGACGACGGTCTCACCAGCCCACTTACTGACTTCTATCGCCATGACGCCACGCCCGGGGCCACATCCGATGAGGAGGAATCCCATGCTTGATCTACTCGTCATCGGCGCAGGGCTGAGCGGCATGATGGCCGCCTACGCCGCGGCCAGGGACGGCCTGCGCGTGCGCGTAATCGCCAAAGGTCTGGGGTCCATGCACTGGAGCGCAGGCGGCGTGGACCTGTTGGGCTATCTGCCGGGCGAGGAGGACGCGGTGGTCACGCCCCTGACCGCGCTGGACGCGCTGCCGGCCGGCCACCCCTATCGCATCCCCGGACAGGAAGGCGTCACCGAAGCGCTGGCCCTTTTTCAGGAGATCATGGGCCAGTCCGGTCTGGCCTACACGGGCGCGCCATCCGCCGACAGCAACCTGAGCCTGCCTTCGCCCGTGGGTGCGGCGCGGCCGGTCTACCTCGCGCCCGCAGGCCAGCGGGGCGGCGATCTGGACGACGACGCCCCCATTTTGGTCATGGGCTTCCAGGGCATGCGCGACTTCTATCCCGAACTGATCGCCGAAAACCTGACCCGCCTGGGCCACCCCGCGCGGGCCGATTTCCTGCCCCTGGACATGATCACCAATTTGCGCGACCGCAACACCATCCAACTGGCCCTCGCTCTGGACGAACCGGAACGGGCCAAACGGCTGGGCCAGGCGCTCAAGGTGCGGGTGCGGTCCGGTGAACGCATCGGCCTGCCGGCCATTCTGGGCCTGGACGAGCACCCGCGCACACTGGAGATATTGGCTGCGGAGAGCGGCGCGCCCGTCTTCGAGATCCCCACCCTGCCGCCCAGTGCGCCCGGCGTGCGCCTGCACAAGGCCTTGCGGGCCACGCTCCTGGACGCGGGCGTACGCGTGGAGGCGGGCATGGAGGCCATGGGCTTCGAGCGCGAAGGGAAACGCATCCGCTGGGTGGAGACGGAAACAGCGGCCCGTCCTCTCAAGCATCGAGCCAGCCATTTCCTGCTGGCCACCGGCGGCATCCTGGGCGGCGGCATCGACAGCGACCACACGGGGAAAGCGTGGGAGGTAGTCTTCGGTCTGCCGCTGACCACGCCCCAGGCACGCAGCCAGTGGTTCCGGCCCGAATTCCTCGATCCCCGGGGACAGCCCGTCTTCCGGGGCGGCGTTCCTGTCAACAACGAATGGCAGCCGGTGGATGGGGACGGACAGGTGGTCTATGAGAACGTGTGGGCGGCCGGCAACGTCCTGGCCCACACAGACCCCATCCTGGAACGCAGCCTGGAAGGCGTGGCCATCGCCACCGGCGTGGCCGCGGGGCAGGCCATCGTCCAACGCGCAGGGGGCCACGCCTGATGGCCCGGCTGCTCTACGGCGATCGCATTGGTCGCACAGCCACCCTGAAGGTGGGATGTAGCGCCGTCATTTTCGACGAGAGCGGGGAAAAAATCCTGCTCCAAAAACGGACGGACAACGGTCGCTGGTGTATGCCCGGCGGCGGTATGGATCCCGGCGAAAACATCGCTGAGTGCTGCATCCGCGAGGTGAAGGAGGAGACGGGGCTGGAGGTGGAGATAGTCCGGCTGGTGGGCGTCTACACCACGCCCCACCGGGTCACGACCTACGCCGACGGCAACCGCTGGCAGTTCATCTCCATGCACTTCGAGGCCCGGATTACCGGCGGGCGTATGGAGATCACCGACGGCGAGAGCACGGAAATGGCTTTCATCGCCCTCGATGACCTGTCGAACTACGACATCATGGAGCACCACCTGCCCCGGATCGAGGACACGCTGGCCGGGCGGGCGGAGACGTTTATACGGTAAAGTGGCAAGTTGCAAGTCGCAAGTCGCAGGTTGACGTGCCACTTGCAACTTGCCACTTGCCCCACTGGAGACATCCTATGCACGGCATTTCCTGGCAATCAGTCGACCATTCGCTGGACGAGTGCATCAAATGCAATATCTGCACCGCGTACTGCCCGGTGGCCTCCATCACGGACCTCTTCCCCGGCCCCAAGTATTCGGGACCCCAGGCTCAGCGCTTCCGCGAAAACGGCCAGCCCCATTCGCCCGACCACGCGGTGGACTACTGTTCAGGCTGTCGGGTCTGCAACGAAGTCTGCCCGTCGGGCGTCAAGATCGCGGAACTCAACGCGCGGGCCAGGGCCCAGATCGTAGCGGACCATGGACTGCCTCTGCGCAACCGGCTGCTGGGGCGCAACGAGTTGCTGGGCAAGGCCGGCAGCCTCGCTCCCGGTCTGGCCAACTTCGCGCTCCACAACCCGATCAGCCGCATCGTGGCCGAAAAGGTCATGGGCATCGCCAAGGAAGCGCCCCTCCCCACCTGGAGCCGAGACGGCACCTTCGTCGACTGGATGAAACGGACGGCCAGCCAGCGCCTGCGTTCCGACAAAAAGGTGGTCTACTTCCACGGCTGCGCCACCATGCACTACGAACCCTTCGTGGGCAAGGCCGCGGTCGCGGTCATGGAGCATCACGGCTACGAGGTCATCGTCCCGCCCCAGAACTGCTGCGGCCTGCCCATGCTCAGCAACGGCGAGTTCAAGGCTGCGGAAGGCTATCACCGCAACAACGTGGCCCACCTGGGCGGCTACGCCCTGGCCGGTTACCCCGTCATCGGCACCAGCACAAGCTGCACCCTCACCCTCAAGGAGGAAGCGCCAGAGTTGCTGGATATGCACGGCGAGGCCGTCACCAGCCTAAAGATGGGGACGTGGGACATCTTCGAATGGCTCATGGAGATCTACGACGCCGGCGAGCTGCGCACCGACTTCCAGGAGATGGAGATGGTGCTGCCCTATCACGCTCCCTGCCAGGCGCGCGCCCACCGGGTGGGCAAGCCAGCCCTGGAGATCCTGGCCCTCATCCCCGGCGTGGACGTGCGCGAGAGCCACGCCCGCTGTTGTGGCATCGCCGGCACCTATGGCTACAAGGTGGAAAAATATCAGATTGCCATGGACGTGGGCCAGGAGTTGTTCGACTTCGTCCTCGACCAGGGAGAGGAAGTCGAATACAGCGCCTGCGATTCCGAGACCTGTCGCTGGCAGATGGAGCACGGCACGGACCTGCCCAGCCGTCACCCCATCGAAATCCTGGCCGCGGCCTACGGGCTGTATGACATGGAAACCCGTGAACTGGTCGAGCAGGCGACATGAATGTTCTCATCATCGGCGCAGGCGCCATCGGCAGCCTGGTCGGCGGCAAACTGGCGGCGAAAGGCCACAGCGTTACCCTGGGCGGACGGCCCCGCTTCGCGGCGAAAGTGCGCGAGCAGGGGTTGGTCATCGAAGACGAGCAGGGATCCCGGCGCATCCACAACCTGTTCGCGGCAGGCAGCCTGGACGAAGCCCTGACCCAGGCCGACGCCTCCTTCGATCTGGCCGTCTTCACAGTCAAGAGCTACGACACGGACGCGGCCCTGACGGAGCTGATGCGGGCGACCGCCATCCATGATGTGGCCATACCCGCGCTCCTCAGCATGCAGAACGGCGTGGGCAACGAGGAAACCCTGGCCGCGGCCGTGGGACCGGATCAGGTGCTCGCAGGCGTGATCACCACGCCGGTCTCGGTCCCTGAAACGGGCGTCATCCGCGTCGACAAACCCCGCTACAACGTGGGCCTCAGCCGCTGGTCGCCCCAGGGGTCCATGCCCCTTTTCGATCAGTGGGTGGAGGCCATGACCGAGGCAGGTTTCACGCCCACCCTTTACGACGACGCCCGAAGCATGAAGTGGACCAAGCTCTTCATGAACATGACGGGCAACGCCACCAGCGCCATCCTGGACGCGCCGCCAGGGGAGGTCTTCGCCGAAACGTCCATGGTCGATCTGGAGATCGACGCCTGGCGCGAGGCCCTGGCCGTCATGCGGGCCGCGGGCATCGGCCTGGAGAACATGGACGGCTATCCCTTCCGCAAGCTGGCCGGTCCCATCCGAGTTGCGCCCAAAGTTCTGCTGCGCCCCATCCTGCGCAAACAGGTGGGCGGCGCGCGCGGCGGCAAGATGCCCAGCCTGCACATTGATCTGCACAGCGGCAAAGGCCGGAGCGAAGTGGCGTGGCTCAACGGCGCGATGGTGCGCGCGGGCGCGGAGTTCGGCGTCTCCACGCCCGTGAATAACGTTCTGACCCGAACCGTCCTCAGCTTGGTCGATAATCCGTCGGCGTGTGAAGGATGGCGGAGAAATTATGCCCGGCTGGCGGCCGAAGTGGAGGCGGAAAAACGGTAGGTCGGGCATCCCCGCCCGACGAATATTGTGGCGCGGCCGCTCGTTTGGACCGCGGGCAATCGTCACCCAAGGATGGGTGACCTACGTGGCGGACGCGGGGAAGACGGAACGCAACCGTAGGTCGGGCATCCCTGCCCGGCGAACATTGTGGCGCGGTCGCTCGTTTGGATTGTGGGAACCCGCATTCCGGGATTCGGACACAAAATACACCACAACACAAGATGATCTGGCCGAATCCCGGAATGCTAGCTTTGGTCTAAAACGAGGTCGCCTGTTGGAAGCCGGGCCCCACCAGTGCGATGAGGATCAGGGCCATGAGGGCGAAAACAGCAAACTCGATGATCACCCGGCGCGTGAGCCGCCCGCGGACGCCCTGCTGGGCCAGGCCAGCGAAGAGATAGAAGATAAGCAATAAAACCAGACCGCCGGTGAGGCTGGGCAGGAGCTTCCAGTAGTTGAGCGCCCAGGTCACCTCGCCCAGGACCAGGCCGATGATCAGGCCGTAGCTCCAGACCACTCCCTGTCGTCGGGTGGTGGTGCGCAGGATTTCCACCGCCAGCAAGACCGCGGTGCCAGCGATCAACGGGCCGGAGAGCAGGCTGCGGGTGCGGGTCTGGTAGACGAAGACGAAGAGGATCAAGGCCGCGCCGTAAGCCATAGCATCCAGCACCAAACGACTGCGGCGGAACCCGGAGCGTCCCGGCTCCACGGTGGCGTAGAGAAAGAAGAACGTGAGGGCCAACGTTGCGCCGGTCACAAGCAGGCCGACCACCTGCAACTGACGGGTCTCCGCCGCCGGCAAAAGCAAGGTGGCGATAATGGTCAATGCCATGGGCAGCGCCCAGGTCGCCCAGGTTCGCCTGCCCCCGCCGCGACCCCGTAGCCGGGGATGGACGGAAATGACGCTCTCTGCGCCGGCCGCGGCCAGCGCGGCCAGGACCACGGCGGCAAGAATGGTCTCGTTCAGCGCAATGCTCAGGGGCGTGCGAAAGGCGCGCAGGTTTAGGACTAAAGTGGGCAGATCGATGATCAGGCTCAGGCCCAGCCCAAAGACGATCAGCCATGTGGCCACGCTGATCCGGTCCCGGTAATCTACATAGGCGCGCCGGCGCGCGCCGGTTCGACGCTGACCAACGCTCAAACGATCGGCCACCGGTTTCCAGGCCGCCAATGTGGTTATCCTTGTTTTCACTGCCGATTCTGAAAAACGCATTGCACCATTTTAAGATGCTTGGGTGAGTTAGTCAAAATTATGTCCGATTGCCATTTCACCGACTTCGATATCACCATTCGTGGCGAGACCCCACCCTTCTCCGTCACCTGTAGCTACGCGGGCCGGGACGCGGAGGGTGCGTTCCACTCCACGGCTGAGGATCATTATTGGCGCGCGCGCCTGGACATGCTGGGCGATATGGACAATCCTCCCGGCCAAGCGCTCATCGCCGAAGCCGGTAGCGAACTCTTCGAGGGGTTGATGCAGGACGAAATCCGGGATCTGTGGATCCGCGCCCGAGGCGCCCTGGAGCAGGGTGCGGTGGCGGGACTACGCCTGCGGCTGGCGGTCCGTCCGCCCAGCGTCGCGGCCCTGCCCTGGGAAGGTCTCTACGATCCCCATCGCGGCCTGCCCCTGGCCGCGGACGCACGCACGCCCCTGGTGCGGGCCGAACGTCTCTACCGCCAAGTTGGCCCTTCACGTCCCCTGGAAGCCGAGCTGCCACTGAAACTGCTGCTGGCCGTTCCCGACGACCCTAGCGGAGCCATTGACGCCGCAGCCGAGATCGACGCCATGCAGCGCGCGCTGGCAGACATCGGGCCGGAGCTGCTGACCATTTCCCTGCTTCAGGGACGCTTCGACGTACTCGACCTGCGCGAGGCCCTGACCGCCACCCAGGCCGACATCCTGCACGTGATCGCCCACGGCCAGCCCGACGGCATCCTCCTCTGGCAGGATGGAGAGCCGCGCCTGGTCCAGGCCACGGCCCTGCGCATGACCCTGCAACGGACGCCCGCGGTCAAGCTGGCCCTGCTCAACGCCTGCCTGGCCGGACAGCAGGCCGACGAGACGGCCTTCTCCGCGGTCGGTCCCCAACTCCTCCAGGCTGGCCTCCCCGCGGTCATCGCCATGCAGTTCGAGATCGCGGACGAGGACGCAGTGGCGCTAACCCGCCATCTCTACGCCGAACTGCTACACCCGCCCTGCCCCGGCAGCATCGACATCGCCCTGGCCAACGCCCGCAGCAGCCTCTACGCCCTGGACCCTGACAGCTTCGCCTTCGGCGCGCCCATCCTCTGGCTCAACGCCAGCCACGGGAACATCTTCACCCTGCCCGCGCACGTGCAACGCAGCATGGAGCGTCACCGCAGAACATCCGCCCCGCCGAGGGTTCAGACCACACCCCCGAAGTCCCCCTCCGCGGAAGAGACTCTGGACGAAGCGGCCCTGAGCCAGTGGTTGAATCAGAACGAAGCCGAGGTCAACGGGCTGCACCCACCGTCCGATTCGGCGTCGTGGCCCATCCTCCGCCAGGACTGGCGGAGGCAGTGGGAAGCGCTGGAGGGCAGTCTACTCCAGTGGCGGGGCATGATGGCGAACTCCCGCAACGTCACCACTGATGAAGTGACCACCAAGCGCGCCGAGATCCTGAAGGCCCAGACAGAAGCCGCTAAATTGACCGAAAAACTCCGCCAGTTGGCCGCCAGCGCGGCCGACGCCCCGCCGACTGACTGATGCCCGCCTCCACCCCTGCGCAGACGAACCGCCGACATGCGTCACTGCGCTCCGGTCTGGCCCTGCTGCGCCTGTTCCTGATCTTCGCGCTCTTCTGCACCCTTCTCCTCATGGCCGGCCTGCAATGGCGGGCATCGCTGGAGGCTGGCTGGAGGCTGCGTCCCCCCGCAGCCAACGCGCCCGGGCTTTCGCCAGCGGGCGTCAACGTGGCGCTGGAAGGACTGCCGCCTGCAGAGCGGGAAGCGGCCCTGGCCCGGCTGGGGGATCACGGCGTCACCTGGGTGCGCCAGCGGCTGGACTGGGGCGTCCTGGAGCCAGCGCCGGGCGTCTACGACTGGACCGGAAGCGACGCCGTCATCGACGCCATCGGGGCCAGCGGACTGACGCCGGTCATCACCCTGGACGGCAGCCCGGCCTGGGCGCGCGCGGCCGTGGACGCGGACAACCCCCTGGCCCCGCCCACGGATGTGGCCGATTTCGCACGCTTCGCGGGCGCGTTCGCAGCCCGCTACGGCGACCGCATCCGCTACTACCAGATCTGGGACGAGCCGAATATCTCTCCCCACTGGGGCGACCGCTTCATCGAACCGGTTGACTACGCGCAATTGATCAAGGCCGCGGCCAACGAAATCCGCGCCGCCGATCCCGATGCGATCCTGGTCACGGCCGCGCTGGCCCCCACCCAGGACCGGGGACACACGGCCCTGGACGAGGGCTACTTCCTGCAACGTCTCTACGCGGCCGGCGCGCAGCCGGCCATAGACGTGGTCGCGATCCAGCCCTTTGGCTTCGGCTACGCTCCGGAAAAGCCCGCCCAGCGCCGGGAAATCCTGGACTTCCAGCGCGCGGCCTGGGTCCGCCGGGTGATGCAGGCCGCGGGTGACGGGGAGACGCCGCTCTGGGCCGTCCGCTATGGCTGGAACCAGGCCATGAACTCGCCCTGGGGGACGGTGACGCCCGCTAACCAGCGACGTTACGCGGACGCGGCCCTGGGGCTGGCCGCGGCGCGCTGGCCCTGGCTCACGGCCCTGGCCTGGGCCATCAATCGGCCGGCCGCGCCCCCGGGTGATCCGGCCTGGGGCTTTGCGCCGGACGACGAACTGCTCGCGATCCTGGGTGCGACGGGCCACCCGACCCCGCCTCCGTCGTCGCCCACTACCCCCCTGCTGAGTTTAGCCGGCCTGGCCTTGGTCGCGGCGCTGCTGCTCTGGCGGGGATGGCGGGCCGGGCGTCTGCTGGGTCGCCTTCCCCCCACCGCGGCCTGGCCGGATCGCTACCGGCGCGCGCCGTTGTGGGTCCATGTCATGGTCTGGACGCTGTTGCTCGGCGTCTATTACCTGGCCGTCTGGCCGCCCCTGCTCCTCCTCTGCTGGCTCATGGCCGCGCTGCTGATGACGGTTCAGCCGACGGTGGGACTGTGGCTGGCCGCGGCCCTGCTGCCCTTCCACTTCCAGCACAAAGAAATCCGGCTGGTCGACTACACGCTCCTGCTCCCACCCAGCCAGGCCGCGTTGAGCGCGCTGCTGCCCGCGCTGGCTATCCGCGTCCGGCGGCATTTCAGGACAAATCGACTTGAACGGCAAGTTCAGGCTGAACGCTCAAGCCGGCTCCAAGCCGACTGGCGGGAACAGCGAACTTCCTCGGCCGGTCCGCTGAAGCGGATTTCGGCTATGGTTGCAACGCACCCTCTGGACTGGCTGGCGCTGGCGTGGCTGGCGGTCAGCCTGGTCGCGGCCTGGAACGTCTGGCATTGGCCGGCCTACGCGCGGGGGTTGGTCGATCTGGTCCTGGCTCCCCTGCTGCTCTACACCGCGGCCCGCGTGCTGATGCAGGACGAACAGGACAGGCGGGCGGTGGCATGGGCGCTCTACGCGGGCGGCGCGCTGGCCGCGATCATGGGGTTGACGACCTGGCTGCAAGGGGGCGGCGTCCTGGCCGACGGGGTGCGCAGGCTGGTGGGTCCCCACTTTTCGCCCAACCACACCGCGCTCTACCTGGAGCGGACCTTTTTCCTGGGCCTGGGCCTGTTGCTGATCGACAGCGCGCGCGCCCGCGGCCGGACGACGGTCAACGCGGGGGTCCTGGGGTTGGTAACGCTGGCCCTGTGGCTGACGGCTAGCCGGGGCGCGTGGCTGCTGGGCCTGCCTGCGGGCGGCGCGGTTTTTCTTTGGCTGGGGCGGCGGTCCGGGCGGGCGACATCAGGTATGCAAGCCGGTTCATCGACCCGTTGGCTTGCCCGGCTGGCAGTGGCCGCGATCCTGCTCTTGATTGTAGCGGGGGTTGTGCTGGGCGGACTGCTGCTCTTTCCAGAGATGGGGGGACGGCTGGCCAACAGCGAGACTGTGGTGCGGCGCTTCGCCATCTGGCAGGCGGCCCTCGAGCTGTGGCGGGCCTATCCGCTGGCGGGCGTGGGACCGGGCGGCTTCTTCTGGCGCTACCCGGCGTTCATCCCGGCGGACGCGGGCATGGACCCCAATCTCCGTCACCCCCACAACCTGTGGCTGGAGATGGGGGCCCTATGGGGCGCGCTGGGCTTGATCTGGCTGGTGACGGCGCTGGTGGTGGTTGCGAAGAGCGGGTGGCGGGCGGTGAAGCGGGGGGGCGAAAACCGATGGCTCGCCATCGGCCTGCTGGCCGGGCTGGCGGCGGGGCTGGCCCATGGCCAGGTGGACGCGTTCATGGCCCTGGCCGACCTGGCCGGATGGGTCTGGCTGGCGCTGGCGCTACTGGCCGGGCCACAAAAACAATAGAACGCGGATGAAACGGATTAGGCGGATATCCGCCTAATCCGTTTCATCCGCGTTCTATCACCCGTCCGCTACTCGATCTCGACCGACACATCCAAATCCATGGCCGGGATCAGAGGCAGGATCTGCTCGGTCAGCAACTGCTTGAGGGCCGGATCAGCCAGGGGCGAATCCTCACCCATGAACGGTATGGCCAGTTCAATGGCATTGGCCAACGACTCTACATCATTATTAATGGTCAACGCTTCAGCGCCGTCCAGGTAGATGATTAGCTTGTTGGGCTCGGATTTGATCTCGATGTCTTGAGCGCCCAGGTCATCCAACGTCGCCATGACATCCGGCGGCAAAGCAATACCACTCACGCCCAGGGCGGCCAAAGCGTCAGCCGACAGGCCGCCGAATTCTTTGAGTTCGCCGTCTTTGCTGAACTTGGCCACAGCGTGGATGGTCGGCGGGGCCATATCGCCCAGGTCCGGCGGCGTCATGGTCATGTCAATCTCATCCGGCACATCGATCGCCCGCTCGCCCGGAGCCACGGGCAGGGCCACGCCGGCCTGGATGCCGGTGTTGCGCACCATGCCCAGCACGGTCTCGATCAGGTCCGGGCTCATTCCCGCCATGGGGCCGATGATGTCGGCCAGGGTCTGTAACGATTCGTCATTCCAGCCGATGGTGGGTAATTTCTGTCCGTTGGCCGCCACAGCGATGCCGTTTTCATCAATGTTCAGGTCCAGATGCTGGATGTTGGCGCCCTGCAACTTGGCCAGCGTGTCAGGATCGATCACCGCATCCGCCCCAGCGGGCAGGCCAAAGACGCTGATCGTGCCGTCATCGTTCACTTCCACCGGAATCTTGGCCAGTTCGGTTTCCACCGCGGGTTCGCCGGTGAGGGAGATCACGGTCTCCACCTCAGCGTTGGGCAAAATCCCCGCCACCTTATTCAATGTGTCCGCAGTCTGCTCATCCACAAACGCATCGGCCAGCTTCACCGCCCGCTCCAGGGTGGCGGAATCATAGGCGACGCCGGGCAGGGGCTTGTCGCCCAACATCAGAGAGACGCCATTAGGGGTCAGTTTGATGTCGATCGTATCCGCGCCCAACCCTTTCAGCATGGCGACGGTGGCGGGATCCATAGAGAGACCGAGCGACGCACCCAGGGCCTTCTCGAGTTCAGAAACGGGCACGCCCTGGATGGAGGCATTCCCTTGATCGTCGAAGGCCAGGCCGCCAATGGTCATGGGACCAATGACATTTTCCGGTGTTTCGGGCGTAATTTCAGTTTCACCCTTCCACTTCGGGATGTTCGCAGGCTGCTCCCCCCCGGCGGGCGGCAAGTTTAGAGCGACGCCCACGCCAACCTTGCGCAGCCAGGGCAGCGCCTTCGCGATCATGTCCGCGTTGGGAATATTGGGCTGTGACTTGATGACGTCCTGCAAAGTCTTGACCGCGTCCTCATCCCAGGCCAGGTAGGGCAATTCTTCGCCGTTGGCATAGACATGCACGCCGTTGTAGCCGACACGGACATCCAGTTTCTGAACGCCGGCCGCTTGCAACTGTTGCACTAATTCGGGCGGCAGCACCACAGAGTTGACAGGCAGGCCATAGACCTTGGCCGTGCCATCCTCCTGGACGCGCACCTTGACGGAAGGCGTGTTGAACCAGGTCGAACCTGTGCTCCCGCCGCCCGTGCACGCACCCAAAATCAAACTCGCGACCAGTGCAACCAGAAAGACATGTAATAGCTTTGGTTTCGCCTGCATTTTGCAGTCTCCTTCTGGAAGGAATTGAAAATATGGAGTTAAAGTGTATACGAATGAAGTCTTGTGAAGAAAGACTTAAGTGCAGTGAAATAATACACTATCTTTAGCCAGGACACAAGCACTGTTACGCGTGGGTCTCTGACCCCACCCCACGGCCCAGCCGACGGTCTAACGCCCGGCTCAGGGCATCCTGATCGCTCCAGGGATATTCGGTCTCGCCGAAACACATGCTGCGTTCGTGTCCCTTGCCGAATGCAGCCACCACATCCCCGGCGCGGGCCATGTCCACCGCATACTGGATGGCTTCCTGGCGGTCAGGGACGATAACATAGGCCTCTTCGGGTGCGTGCTCGCGCACACCGGCTGCGATGGCCCGGTTGATGGCGTCCAAGTCCTCGGTGCGGGGGTCTTCAGCCGTGATAACAGTGAAGTCGGCCAGCCGCCCGCTCACCTGGCCCATGAGGTCGCGCTTGGCCTTATCGCGCAGACCAGCGCTGCCAAAGACTGCGATCAGACGCCCGCCCTCGCCCACCAGTTGACGCAGGGTGATCAGCGCCCGCTCCAAGCTGGCCGGTGAATGTGCGAAGTCCACCAACGCCAGGAAGTCCTGCCCCTGGTCGATACGCTCCATGCGCCCGATCACGCCCTGGAGTTCCGAGATCCCCTGTTGGACATGCCGGGGCTCTATGCCCAGGGAGAGGGCCGTCGTAGCCGCACAGAGGATGTTGTAAACGTTGAAGTCGCCGATGAGCCGGCTCTCCACCGGAAAGGAGCCGCCCCACCAGTGAAGCTGAAAACGGGTGCGGTCCGGTCTGTACTCCACCCCGCGGGCGAAGACGCCCAGCCCTTCCCTGCCGTCCGCACGCGCCAGGCCGTAAGCGCGAACGGTCACCCGATCCGCCTGCGCGGGGTTGGCTGCGGCCTCTTCCGCCAGGATGTCGCGCAGGGCCTGATAGCCGGCCTGATCATCGGCGTTGAGAACGGCCATGCGATCCACGCCGGGCTTGAGCGGCGTGGCGAAGAGGGCGCGAAAGAGCAGCCCTTTGGCGGCCGCGTACGCATCCCAGGAGCCGTGGTAGTCCAGGTGCTCGTGGGTGATGTTGGTGACCGCGGCCACGTCATATTCGACCGCGGCCACCCGCCGCTGGGCCAGGCCGTGGCTCGTGCTCTCCACCAGTGCGTAGACGCAGCCTGCGTCCCGCATCCGGGCCAGAAAACGCTGGACTGTCGGCGCGTCGGGTGTGGTCACATGGAAGCCAGTATCCTGGGTCCGCCCCTGGATACGCGCGCCCACGGTGGTGATGACGCCCACCCGCCCGGCCGGCGCGGCGTCGCTGCGCGTGGCCGCGGCCAAAATGGACTCCAGAATGGTGGCGGTGGTGGTCTTGCCGTCGGTGCCGGTGACGCCGATGACAGCCATGGCTCGGCCGGGGAAGCCATGCAAGGCCGCTGCGCCGTGGGCCAGCGCCTCCCGGGCGTCCGCCACCTGTATATAGGGAACCGCACGCCCCAGCGCGCCAGACACGGTCAGTTCGTCGAGGGGCCGGGAGCCAGCCACCGCGACCGCGCCCTGTTGCAGGGCGGCGTCGATAAACCCATGGCCATCGAAGCGGTCGCCGCTCACAGCCACGAAGAGCGCGCCGGGCGCGACCGCGCGGCTGTCATCGGTCACCGCGGTCACCAGAACCCGGTCCGGGGAGACGTCTGCGGTCAGTTGATAGCGGGGGAGCGATTGAAGGAGAACGGATAGGTCAGGCATGGGTGCGTAAGGCGTAAAACGTAAATGTTCGCCGCTTGCCACTTGCTACTTGCACTTAAATATCCCGCGGGCCGCGGACGATGGCCACGCCCATAACGACGATCATCAGGAAGAACAGGGCGACCGCGCCGGCCAACACCGGCGGCAGGACGCGATTGACCATGGCCACCACATCGACGGGCGTGGGGGTGATGGTCGGCGTCGGGGTGATCGTGGGGGTGGCCGTCGGCGCGCTCGTCGCAGTGGCCGTGGGGGTGGCAGTGGGGGTGGTCGTCGGCGGGCTGGTAGGGGGCGCAGGCGTAGACGTGGGCACCAGGGACCTGGCTGTGGGCGCGGCGATCTGAATTACATCTGTGATCATACGCGGGCTGGTGGGCGGCGCTCCCGCGGCCAGGGCGTTGGCCTCCGTCAGAGGAAGAGCGGCGGTCAACAGGCCGGTCTCGGTGAGCGCGCCCGTCTCGGTCAGCAGGCCAGTCTCGCCGGGCGACGTCGGGATCACAATGGCGACTTCGGTTATGCCGCTGGTGGCGGTCAACTCTGTAGTGGTTGTAATCTCCTCGCCTGCCAGAGCGGTCGTTCCCCTGGGCGTGAGGGATGATGTCGACGTACGCGTAGGTCGAGGGGTGGACGTGTTCGTAGCCGTGGGGGTGAAGGTCGGCGTGGCTGTGTCAGTCGCGGTGGGCGTAGGCGTAAACGTGGGGGTCTCCGTCGGCGTGTTCGTGGGCGTAGGCGTGTCGGTTGGCGTGGGCGTGAAAGTGGGGGTGGGCGTCGCCGTAGCCAGGGCCGCCTTCACGTCCAGGGGCGGCATGCGCGAGAGGGAGGTGAAGTTCGCACCCTCGTCATCGCTGCGCACCACCCACATGAACTCGGTGGCGGCGTAGATGGTGCGGGGAGCCTTGGGCGTATTGGCCACCGCATAAACAGTTTCCACGTAAGGCTCGCCGTTGAGCGGTGCGGTCTCCCACAGGTCGCCGCGCCCGGTGATGATGCCGTCATCGGTGGCTGCAACCAGATTGACGCCGGTGGTGACCAGATCATAGACGATAGTGAAGGGGAAATTAGTCACGCGAGTCCAATCCTCGCCTGTTTCACTGCGGAAGAGTCCCTGCCCCGTGCCGGCGTAGAGTGCGTCTTCCTCGGCCAGCAGGCTGAAGACGATGGTCTGCTCCGGAAAGGCGGGGATGGGGATCCAGACATCACCTTCTTCCAACCGATAGAGGCCGTCATGGGTGCCGGCGTAAAGCCTGTCATCATAGGTGACCACATCGCGCACGCGGCGGGCCTCGCCGCCCAGCCCCAGATCCAGTTGGGTCCACGTGTCACCGCGGTCATCGCTGCGGAAGACGCCCTCGTAACGGGTCGCCACATAGAATACGGTGCGCCGGTTTTCGATCGCGGCGTAGATCTCGCTGACAGCCGCATTCTCGCTCAACAAAGCCTTGAAATCGGGCAGTTCCTCCCAGCTTTTGCCGCCATCCTTGCTGCGGAAAAGGTAGCCAAAGCCGCCGTCCCCGGCCAGGACGAAGTTGGCGTTGCGGGGGTCAAAGGCCATGCCGGCCACGCTGATGTTCTCCACCGTCCCTTGGCTGGAATCCACCCAGCTCACGCCACCATCCTCGGTGCGAAAGATATTCTGGGGATCGGGTGCGTTGAGCGTGCCTACCAGCACCTTGTCCGGCTTGCCAGGCATGATGGCCAAGGTGATGGGCTTGTTGCGCGTCGGCACCGCGCTCTGAGCGCGCGTCCAGCGGGGCAGGCCAGCGAGAAGCAAGGCCAGGCCCGCTGCCAGGGTGAGTATGGAGAGATTGAACGCACGCCAGTTTATCATAAGTGACAGGATGACAAGGTGACAGGATGACAGGGTGACTCGTCACGTTTTGTGTTTTATGTTTTTACGTTTCACGCCTTACGTCCGATTATAGACGATGACGGCATACAGTGAAAACGTCGGGGGGAGGGATACGGTTCAAATGAGCACGGGGCGGGGCGTTCGTCGTTGATTGTTGACTGTTAACCGTTGATTGTTTGACCCGTGACCCGTCCTATATATAATTGACACCATAGTGACCATTCAGGACGGAGGAGACCATGAACAACCACCCCTTTAAAGAAGCAGTTAAAGAACCGGTCAAGCGATATAGCCAGGCATTTAAGCAGCAGGTTGTTCGCGAGTA
>JAJRVT010000420.1 GCA_024277175.1 Chloroflexota bacterium
CACCCGGAAGCCTCCCGGTCCGTCCCCGGCACATTCGACTCGCGACGTCCCAGCGCCCGTCCATCCCACACCATGGTGAGCGTCCGGTCTGCGGGATTGGCCCATGGTGTGGGACGCACTCACCGCGCAGGCGTGCGTTCCACGCCCGCCGTCATCCTCGCCATCCCGCCTCTCCCCCGGGCGTGGGACGGACGGTTACCCCGCCAATTCTGCTGAAGCGTGCCGGGGACGGAATCACAACAGCGAATTCGGACAGGAGCGAATTATTGTTCGTGTTTTGTCGATTTTCGTCGAATATCGGATACGCTCAGTCACCGGAAATGAAATTCGTTCCTGTCTGAATTCGCTGTTGTGTATGGTGCAAGGTTCAACCATAGAATCCGCTAGAATCAGAAATTTTTTCATATCATCCCCTTGGAATAAGCCCAAGCTAAACCAATCAAAATGATAATTAGAACAAGACAACAACTGAAGCCACCTCCTGAATCAGGATACGGAAACCCACTCCAACGATTCGGATCTGCGTCATCTTCCAAAAGCCTATCGATGACCTGACGCAGGTCTAGCAACCCTTTGTAGATTCCTACAATCTGAGCGGAAGCCTCCTGATAATTTTGGGCGTGAATGTCATTCAGTAGGCCATCACTCAAACTCTCAATTCGATGAGCGAGCGTTCGCGCCTGTTCTTCCGGCGTCTCTTGTGGGGGCGTCTCGTAATATGTTGTCATAGCGAACCTCCAACTCAACTGATAGGCAACAACACATACAACCCCACCACATCCGGCGGCGTCTGGGCTTGCACGCTGTAGCGCACCCCCGTCTGGCGCGAGGCGGCGCGCACGCGCAGGTGGGCGTCCAGCAGGACCTGGCCCCGCTCCTCGGCGATCTGGTTCAGGTGGGGCAACAGGTGGTCGAAGTCCGCCAGCGCGCGCTGGACGAAGCGGATGGCCTGGGGCGGCGCGACGTTGGCGTCGGGCGTGGCCGCGAGCAGGGCCTCGGCCCGGGCCGAGGCCAGCCAGCGAGGCTCGTCGAGCGGGCCGTCGAAGGCTGTGACCAGGCTCTCCTCGGCCAGCAGGGGCGTCTCCGCCGGGCCGTCGCCGGCCGTGCGATGCATGACGATGTGGAAACGCAGCCGGAGCAGCAGCAGATAGGTGGTCCGCGCCACCGCGCGGGTGCGGATGGCCCCCGCGCGCCGGGCCACGCCCGCCTGTCCCGGGTCCAGGGCCGTGTCCAGCACATAGCCGGCCAGCCCTTCCACCAGCGGGTGGGTGCGGGTGAGGTAGAGTTCGCCATCGGAAACGGGCAACTCGAAGCGGGCGATGAAGCGATCCCGGACGCCCATGGCCTCGCGCAGGGGCGCCAGGTTGGACGGGATCACCTCCAGCGCGCCCTTCTTTTCCGCGATATGCCCGCCATGCATGCGCACGGCGTCGGCCACAAACCGCCGCACCTCCACCCCTGTGCCGATGGCCGCCCGCCCCGCGTTCCATTCCCGCTCCACCTCGGCCACCTTGATGGTGCGCTGCGCGAACATGGTGCGGGAGCGCTTCTCCTTCGCCGACACATTCTCCCACTGCTCGTGCAACTCGTGGATCAGCGCTTCATCGTGCATGAATTCGAACGCGGTCTGCTGGCTGCCGATCTGCCGCCCCCGCAGCAGCAGCCCCTGCATGAGCGCCTGGACCACCTGGCTGGTGTCTGCGGGCACAGGCACGGAAATGCCCAGGGAGGAGCGGATGGTCTTGTGCTTGCGCAGGAGCACATCCAGCACCACGCCATCGATCTGGTTGTCCACGCCGTAGTAGGTGATGGTGCGCACGGTGGGGCTGGGCTGCCCGTAGCGATCCACCCGACCCTCCCGCTGCTCATGGCGGGTGGGGTTCCAGCTCAGATCGTAGTGCATGACCGCGTCGAAGTGTTCCTGCAGATTGATGCCTTCGCTCAGGCAGTCGGTGGCCACCAGCACCCGCTTGGGATGCTCGCCCAGGCTGGCCACCCGCAGTTCCCGTTCGGCCGCGGGCAGAAGCCCCGTCACCGCGGCCACCTCCACCGTTCGCGGCAGGGCCTTGCGCAACGCGTCGGCCACATACTCCGCGGTGGGAATGAAGCGACAGAAGAGGATGGGGTTGTAACCATCCTTGAGCAGCTTTTTGACCAGGCGAATGGCCGTGTTCAGCTTGGCGTCCGCTTTGGGTCCCTGTAATTTATCGGCCTGGCGGGCCAGGCGCAGCAGCCGCTCCCGCCGACGCTTCTCCTCCGCATCGTCCTCGTCGTCCTCCTGGCCGCCGGGCGCGATGTCCATGACTTCGCTCGTGTCCACATCATCCAGGTCCAGCACCGAGCGTTCGCCCACCAGGTCGGCCTCGACCTCGGTTTCCGCTTCGGCCGCGCCGGACCGGGTGCGCAGGGTGGCCGCGGCCGCGGCCGGGCTGCTGGCCAAGCTGCGCAAGAGGGCCAACGCCGACCACCAGCGCACCCGCTGTCGTCGTTTGCCGCCGCTCCTGTCCTGCACCCGCTCCCGGGCGTAGTCGAGCACGGCCTGGAAGAAGCGGGCGTATTCAGGCGTCAGCGCGTAGGTCACCTCCGCGTCCTCCCGGGCCGGGAAGACCGTGTCCGCGTTCAGGTAGTCCCGGATATCTGCGCGCCGGCGCTGGACCAGATAGCGAGCGATCTCCCGGCGATAGGGTTCATTCCGGGGACCGGAGAGGTCGGCAGGCAGGTCCAGAAAGTCGGGCCGCAACAGGCCCAGCAGCGAGCGGAACGCGCCCTCGTCGCCGCTGTGGGGCGTGGCCGTCACCAGCAGCAAATGGCGGGCGTCATCCTTGGCCAGGTCCGCGACCAGTTGGTGGCGCAGATGGCGACCGCCCCGCTGGTTGGGCGAATAGGCCACTGTGTGGGCCTCATCCACGATCACGAATTCGGGACAGGCGCGGATGAACTCGTCCCGTCTGCGGCTGGATTTGATGTAATCGGTAGAGATCACCACGAAGGGATAGCGGTCGAAGAGGGACTCGCCCACGCCCATGCCCCGCTCCAGCCGGGTGACGGTGCTGGGCAGAACCAATTCCGCTTCGATATGAAACTTCTCGCCCAGCTCCGCCTGCCACTGTTCCGCCAGGTGGGGCGGGCAGAGGACCGCGATGCGTTGGATCTCGCCCCGGTCCAGCAGTTCCCGGGCGATCAGCCCCGCCTCGATGGTCTTGCCGATGCCCACGTCGTCGGCGATGAGGAGCCGCACCGGGTCCAGCTTCAGCCCCATGAGCAGGGGGACGAGCTGGTAGGGGCGGGGTTCCACGTTGAGACGGGCCGCGGAGCGGAAGGGACCCGCGCCGGCCCGGAAGCTCAGGCGCACCGCGTCCCGCAACAGGCGGCAGGAATGGAAGTCACCCACCTGCGCGGGGTCGGGTAGACCGAATGTGGCTGGTTTCACGTCCTCGCCCTCCAGGGGTAGATAGACGCCGGCCACCTCCTGGTCCGTGCCGCCCAAGGGACGGAGGACCAGCAGTTTGGCGTCTGATTCAGGCAGGACGACCCATTCACGGCCGCGGGTTTTGACCAGGGAGCCTGGAGTGTAGATCATAACCTATTCCTGTTCATGGGTGACGCCAAAAAGGTAGGCGTGGTCTGCACAGATGGCCGGCCATTCCTCCTGACGATAGCCGAAGCGGATGACTGTGTACCCCAAATCTTCCAGACAGCGGATGATCTGTTGGTCTTTGGCTGCGATGTCCGCTTTGTCATGGACGGGGCCGTCAATGTAGATGACCACATATTCATCGCTGTAGACGAAGTCCGGCCGGGTCTGGCAGGCGTCAATCGTCTGTTGGGCGGCGTCGGGCAGCGCCAGCCCCTGCTCTTCCAGAAAGTCCAGCCAATCCTGTTCCAGGTCGCTCTCGCACTGCTTGCGCAGTTTTGCCAGGTGGCTGGCGCGATCCTCGCTGCCGGGGCTGGCGTGCAGAACGCTGGATGCCAGGTCCAGCAGCAGGTCCCGGATCAGCGTCCGATCCACCAGTTGGTGGTCCATCTGGTTGTAGTAGCTCATGAGGCAATCGTAGCAGGCGGCCACGCAATCCTCCCGCGCGCCTGGCGTGCGATGCAGGTCTTCGCCCGTCTCCGGGTCGAAGTGGGTGAGGGCCAGCGCCTCTCTGGCCACCTGGCTGAAAGCATGTGGCTGCTCGAAAAGCTGGCGCAGCACGCCCGCGCCCCCTTCGGCCGATTCGTAGATGAGGATCAGGTTGCGTTCATCCCGGGATGGCAGGGGCTCTGCGGCCAACTCTGCGTCCTCGATCTGATAGAGCACCTGGATGGCGTTCTTGAGCGCCGGCTGCAACGAGGCCATCTGCTCCACTGTCAGCGGTTCGGCCGGCTCGATGAGCAGGCAATTGCGCCGATCCTCCACATAGGGGACCACCCGCTGGGTGGACGGGCTCATGGGATCTTCCGGATCGTTCTCCACCGCCTGCTTGTTGGTCCCCCAATAGCCCCGCTCGATGTCCAGAATAAAGCCATGGATGTTCTTTTCCTTACGCCGCCGCCAGCCCAGGTTGATGCGCCAAAGGGTGGCCGCCCGGCCGTAGGTCAGGCGCAGCAACGGACGTCCGTCCGCGGATTCCACCGTGGCGGAATAGACGCCGCGGACGCCGCCCTTGGCGCCCAATCGCACGGTGGTCATCAGCTCGTACCCCATGCGCACCCGCTCCTCTTCGTCCGAGTTGATGCGCTCCCGCCGCCTGGTGGAGACGTTCTGCATGCGGAAGAGGGCGTGGAGGGCCGGCTCCAGGAACTCATTACAATGCTCGCAGCGGTCCGGGTCCGACTCGCCTTCCACAACCGGGTGCAGGTAGCCGCAGTGGGGGCAGATCTTGGCGCGCTGGGTGGCCAATCCCTCATCGGTTCGTTGGTCCACCGGCAGAATGACCCGGTTGACCAGATAGCGAGACCCCTCGTGATAGATGATGCTGCGCGGGCCAAACTCGGAAATGGCCAGGAAGCGGGGCCGGTTGAGGTATTCATCGCCGCTGCCCCGCAGACGCCGTCCGGGGATGTAGGCGGAGAGGGGCAGGCGCGGGAAGTTATAGCCAGGCAAAAAGCCTTCGCTGGCGAAGTAGCGATAGCTGTAGAAGTCGGACTGGTAGACGTTGCCGCTCTGGGTGAGGATCTCCAACTGGGCCTCGGCTTCAGAACGCAGCCGCTTGGCCTGGCTGCGATCCCCGGCCGGGCGGCTGTGGTCGTTGACGATCTTGTGCTGATGCTCCCGCTGGGCGCTGGCCGCGCGATAGAGGCTGCGCCAGCGGTCGCAGGCCTGATCGAAAGCCCCGCCCACCCGGTCCAACGTCTGCTGGAGCCAATTGGGGTGATACCAGTCGGCCTGGGTGAGTTCATCCGCCAGCCCATCGAAAATGCGCTGCATCCGCTCCAGGGTGCGATCTTTGGCGGCCTGGTTGTTCACATGGGCCTGCACCGAAGGCTTCAGCGCCAGCGAAGGAGGATCGCCGTCCACGTCCAGCACATCCACCAGGGATCGGCCCAGGGAAAGTCCGGTTTCGGCCAGCCACATGGCGTGGACATGGGCCCGCACAAGGTCCTCGTTGGCCAGGTCCAGCCGGGGCGCGGCGACCGCGCCCGAAACCATCAGTTGGGGACGCTTGAAGAAATATTGATCGTGGGGACTGCCGGTGGTGCAGTAAGTGAAGACCAACGCGGGCTGGCCGCTGCGCCCGGCGCGGCCGCTGCGCTGGGCGTAGTTGGCGGGCGTGGGCGGCACGTTGCGCATGTTCACCGCGTTCAGTTGGGAGATGTCTACGCCCAGTTCCATGGTGGGGGAGCAGTAGAGTAGAGGCAACTCACCGGCCCGGAAGCGGCGCTCCCGCTCCAGCCGTTTTTCGTTGGGCACCTGGGCTGTGTGCTCTTTGGCGATGAAACCCTGGAGGTGGGTCGGCGGATTGCGATAGAAATCGACGAAAAAGGCGTTGGTGCGCGCGCCCTCGCGGGGACGGTTGGGCACCCGGATCCAATCGTGGAAGGGCGTGCGCCCGTCTCCGGCCAGCCAGACGAAGGCCGAGGCCGGGATCTGATATCCATGTCGGGGCGATTCCCCTTTGTCCTCGACGATCACCTCCACCAGGCCGGCCACCCGCAGGGTTTCGAAAAGCTGGACGATGATCTCTTCGGTTTCGACCAGTGTGAGCTTTTCTGTATAGCGGGGCAGAACCTGGGTGCGGCGCAGGTATTGTCCGAACCCGCCACGGGCCGAGATAAAGATATGCTCCCGGGTTTCTCCTGGCCGTTTGGAGCGGGGAAAGGCGATGGTGGCGCGGACCATCACTTCGTTCTCGTCGATGGCCCAGGGTTCGATCAGCCGCTGGCTGCTCTTCTGCTTGATGCTCTCCTGGTAATTCGCATCCAGATAATCGACCTTGATGGCCAGTTCACGGCGCAGATGATCCAACAACACCTGGGCCGCCTCCTCCCGTTCCGCGGGCGTTGCGCCAGTCAGGGCCGGGTGCAGATTCGCCCACTCCTCTTCTGCCGCGCACAGTTCATCCAGGGATTCGTAGCGGATCTTCAGCAGGCCTGTCTGCTCCAGGTTAGGCGAGGTGATGCGCCAGCCGCGGCGCAGGTCCTGGTAGACCCGATAGGCCAGCACCTCGCGCAGGGCCGCCTCCGTCTGGCGTTTGGCCTGGAATTTGACGCCCGGGTCCACGGCATAGAGGTCAAAGGGCAATGAGAGGGCGTCGAAGACCCTGGCTGCCAATTGGTCATGGGTGACGCCTGCATCTCCTACCCTGTAGACGGCCTGGTAGAGGGCCGAACGCAGTTGTCCCACCTCCACAAAGTCATTGAAGTGGCCAGCCTGGAGGGCCGCGTCCTGCCGGTTGTCGGTGAAGCTGAGGAGCTTGCGCGCCTTGAACGGCAGGGACCCGTCATCACGCAGGGCGCGCAGGGTGGCCAGGCTGAGAATGGTGGTGGCGGTGCTACGTCCCTCCGACGAAAGCGCGGCCAGCTTGCCGAAGTCTGACCGCTCCCGGCTGCTGTACGATACGCCGCAGTTGAGACAGAAGCCAAAGGGCGCTTTGATGAAGTGGTAAAGTTCGCCGTCGGCGTCTATCCGTCCCAGTCCATCGACGCGCACCGGCGCAGGAAGTTTTTTTCGACGGCTTTTTCTGACTCGCCGCGCGCTCCCATACATTTCCAGCCAGTCATCCGGCAGACGTTCAATGATTTCCGCGTCATTCGATGGCCAGGAATGGGCGGCGTTGGCGTAGAGAAAACCGGTCTCATCGTCGTCACCGCCCGATTGATCGTTCAACGCCCGGGGGATAAAGACATCGCAGCCATCCTCCCCCGCCTTCTGCCTGCTGACCACATAGTATTCCTGGCCGCACTCGCGACAGAAGGCCAGGGGGAGCAGGATTCGGTCCCGAGAGCCGGGCGTGAATTTCTGTCCCCGGGTGGTGATATGGCGATTCTCCGGCGGATCCAGAGAGGCGTAAACCGTGTCCCCGCGACTGATGAACTGGTGGAGGCGGAAGGCGAACACGGGGAACCCCGTCTCCGGCTGGACCACATCATAGCCGGCCAGCAGGCCCTCTTCGATCGCATCTCGGCAACGTTGCTCATCCACGCCGGTGAGTTGGCTGAGCTTCCGGGCCGCGCCCTCCGGGCCTGAAATGCTGATGGGGGTGGCCCGGCGCAGACGCTGGCTTCCCGGCTCCGTGCTGAGGCCAAAGTTCGATTCGATCCACGCCGAAAGCGGATCGGTGATGAATGCGTCATAGTCAGTCGGCGGCTTACGCTCCGGGTCGCGGAGTCGTTCCTGCAGCTCCGCCACAAAATCAGGATCGTCGTTGGCTCGTTCCACCGTGGCCCGGCGCAAGGTCTCGCCGATCACATGTTCGGCCTTGACCTCCACGCCAAAGAGACGGCTGGCCAGCTCGGCGATGGCCCGCTGCTGCTTCTCGAACGTTCCCTCGGTGGCCAAGGTGGCGGAAGTGCCTACAAACTGGGCGTTGGGCGCGTCCATGATTTCGCGCACCCGCCGCCCCAGCATGGCCACGTCCGCGCCCTGGCGGCCCCGGTAGGTGTGTAATTCATCCAGCACCAGGAACTGGAGCGATCCCCTGGCCGCGCTCACCAGCTTTCGCTCCTCAGGGCGGGTAAGTAACAATTCCAGCATCACGTAGTTGGTGAGGATGATATCCGGCGGGTTGGCAAGTATCTCGGCCCGTTTCTCTTTGCCCTCCTGGCCCGTGTAACGCTCGAAGGTGACCGGCGGATCGCCTGCATATCCCCAGCGCAGGAACTTCTCCAATTCGTTGAACTGACTGTTGGCCAACGCATTCATGGGATAGACGATGATGGCCCGAATTCCCTTGCCGCTGCCCTGTCGCAAGATGTAGTCTACAATGGGAATGATGTAGGCCAGGCTTTTCCCGGAGCCGGTGCCTGTGGTCAGCACATAGCTTTCCCGGCTGCGGGCCACGGTCACGGCGTCCGATTGATGTTTGTGCAGGCGTAGGGGTTTGCCTGCCCCGTGCTGCTTGTCCAGCCGGAAGATCCGTTTACATTCCGGATGAAGTACACCTTCATCGACCAGATCGTCGATCCACGCGCCAGCTTCGAAGCTGGGATTCAGTTGCAGCAAGGGGTCCGGCCAGAGCAGGCCGTCACGCAGCTCTGCATCCACGTGGCGGTCGATACGCCTGTCCTGGATATTGATAAAGCTGCGGATATAATCGGCGTAGTCATCGATCAGTTGGTGGCGGAGATGGAAGACATTCATTGGGCTTTATTCCGAAATCATGGAATGATGGATGGAAGGTGTGTGTAGTGGAAGGGTTCAGCGACCTAGGACGATAATTTATGGCATTGATAATAGCAAGCGCATGGTGAACCTGTCAACACCGGTCAAACTAAACTGAGCGCACAATGAAAACAACACTTTCGTAGGTCACACAAGGATGCGTGACGTTCTGGCTACCGCCATCGTCGGGCATCCCTATCCGACTTCGCAACTCACAGCAACGTCACGCAAGGATGCGTGACCTACCGCCCCAGCCCCCCATCACCCCGCCATCCGCTCCTTCCGCCGATCCCGCCCCGCGCGCCAGAGCAGGCCCCGCTCCGGCGCAAAGAGAAAGACCAGGACAAAAATCCCGGTGGTCACCAGCACCATGGCCGGGCCGGAGGCGATGTTGATGTAGAAGCTCAGGTAGAGCCCCACCACGTTGGAAAACGCGCCGATGAAGGCCGCCACGGCCATCATGGTCCACAGCCGCCGGGTCAACAGTTGGGCCGCGGCCGCGGGCGTGACCAGCATGGCCAGCACCAGGGCCACGCCCACCGTCTGTAGGGAGACCACGATGGTGACGGCCACCAGCACCAGCAGCAGGTAGCGCAGGAAGGTGGCCGGCAGGCGCAGCACCTTGGCCAGGGTCGGGTCGAAGGCCAGCACCATGAACTCCTTGTAGAAGGCGAAGACGGTCAGCAGCACCAGCAACCCCAGCCCGAAGGTGATCCAGAGATCGCTGCGGGACGCGCCCAGGACGTCGCCGAAGAGGATGTGGGAGAGGTCCACCGCGTAGCTGTCCACGGTGCTGAGCATGGCCACGCCCAGCGCGAAGCTGCCGGCGAAGATGATGCCGATGGCCGTGTCCTCTCGCAGCTCGCCCCGCTGGCTCAGCGCGCCGATGCCCACCGCGGCCAGGACGCCGGCGATCAGCGCGCCCACGGCCAGGGGCCAGCCCAGCAGAAAGGCGAAAACGATGCCGGGCAGGATGATGTGGGCCAGCGCATCGCCGAAGAAGGCCATGCCCTGGAGGATGACGTACGCGCCGATGACGGAGCAGATGATCCCCACCATAATCGCGGCCAGCAGCGCGCGCCACATGAATCCGTAACTGAGCGGTTCGACCAGCCAGTTCAAAGCAGCCATGTTTATCTCCGCGTCTGTCTGTCAGGGTGGGAAACATCATAGTGGGGGAGCGCCTCTTCGGAACCGTGGCCGATGATCTGCCCCACGGGCGGCTGGCCGCCACTGCAACAGGTGTCCGTCAGCAGGATGTCCGCGTCCGCGGCGTGAATCACGTGCAGGTGGCTGCCGTAGGCCTCCCGGAGCGTCTGGGTGGTGAGGGCTTCTTTGGGCGGGCCAAAGGCGATGACGCGCCGCCGTAGGAGCATGATGAGGGAAAAGAGTTCGGCGGCCTGGTTCAGGTCGTGGGTGGCGATGAGCATGGTGACGCCTTCCCGGCCCAGGTCGGCCAGAATGTCGAGGATGGCCTGCTGGCTGGGCGCGTCCAGCCCGGTCAGCGGTTCGTCCAGCAGGAGCAGTTGCGCCTCCTGGGCCAGGGCCCGGGCCAGAAAGACCCGCTGCTGCTGGCCGCCAGAGAGTTCGCCGATCTGACGGTGGGCGAACTCGGCCATGCCCACCTGCTCCAGCGCCTTCTGCACCTTGGCCCGATCCCCCCGGCCCGGCCAGCGGAAGAGGCCGATCTTGCCCACGCGGCCCATGAGCACTGTGTCGAAGACGGTGGCGGGAAAGCGCCAGTCGATGCGGTTGCGCTGGGGCACATAGCCAACGCAGATATGCCCTTCCGGCCCGCTGCCGTAGATGTGGACCGCGCCCCGGCTGGGCTTGACGATGCCGGTGATGACGTTGAAGAGGGTGCTCTTGCCGGCCCCGTTGGGTCCCACCACGGCCACCTGATCACCAGAATTGACCGTGAAGCTCACATCTTCCAGCGCGTAGGTGGAGCCATAGCGCACGCTGACATGCTCCAGCGTCAAGGTGGGCGCGCTCTCATCGTGGACGGCGTGTTGCGGGAATAGTTGGGGCATCAGCCACCTCTGGATCGAAAATCCTGTGCATGGCGCACAGGCGGGCGTCACAGATCGATTATCACTGGGCATATTATAGCACAACCGGCCACGGTCCAGGGTAAATGAGCGCCCCGTTTGCCGCTAACCTAGACCCAGGAGAGCCCAGACTATCAGCGCCAGCCCGGCCAGGATCAGGGCGAGGGCGATGAGCCAGAGACCCGCGGTGCGCAGTCTCCCGGCTTGGCGCACCTGGCGGCCATGCGCGGCGTGGGCTTGATTGCCATGGGCCAGCACCTCCGGGCGCTGGTGGGTCGCGCCGCGTACATTGGCCAGCCACCAGGCCCGGTGACAGAAGGCCCAGGAGCCGATGTCGCTGGCCCGCACCAGCGAACGATCTTTAGCCATGATCCTCACCCTGCAATTGGTCCAGCCGCTCCTCGAACCGGCGCAGCATCTCGCTCATGCGGTCCTGGCGGATGCCCATGGTCAGATCGCCCCGGGTGCGTTCGAGCACATTGCGCAGCACATCGGTGTTGCGACGCAGGCCGCCTGTGATGGCGTCGGGAAAGTCGATAGTCGTCTGAAGGCTGTAGACGTCGTCCATGAAGTCCAGATATTTCTCGGCCTCCTCCACCCGGTCCCGGCGCATGAGGTCCAGGGCGAAGCGGCGCATTTCAGTGGCGGCCTCGCTCATGCCGCGCAGGTAGCTGTCGCCGGCCACGTGGAGGTCGGCCGGCGTGGGCGGCTCCGTGTCATAGACCACGGCGTAGACCAGGTGGGCTTCCACCAGCTCCTTGAGCGCGTCCTGGGTGTAGCCGGCGTGGTAGAGAACCGGGTGGCGGGAGAGGGGCCCGACCATGGCCAGGGCTTCGGCCCTGGCCTGGGCCAGCAGGCGGTCGGCCTCTTCCCGCTCGTGACGGTGGATGGCGCGAATGGCGTGGGCGCAGGAGCGGATCAACAGTCGGCTGCGTTTGAGGGTCTCATCCCGCAGGTCGTTGGTGATCATCATTTCCTGACGGATGGTTTCGACGATGGCTGTC
>JAJRVT010000421.1 GCA_024277175.1 Chloroflexota bacterium
GCCGGCATCCACTCCATCGAGCACGGCATGTTCCTGGACGACGAGACCATCGGCCTCATGCTGGAGAAGGGGACCTATCTGGTGCCCACGCTGTTGGCCCCCCTGGCTGTGGTGGAAGCCGCGGAGGTCAGCGGCGCGATGCCGGAATACGGCGTGCGCAAGGCCCGCGCCACCATCGACGCTCACCGCGATAGCATCGCCCGCGCCTACCAGGCCGGCGTGCGGATCGCCATGGGCACGGACGCCGGCGTCATGCCCCACGGGACCAACCTGCGCGAGCTGGGCCTCATGTGCGGCATCGGCATGTCGCCCATGGAAGCCATCGTGGCCACGACCCAGGTGGCCGCGGACTGCATGGGCTGGGGCGACCGGCTGGGCTCGCTCACGCCGGGCAAGCTGGCTGATGTGGTGGTCGCGGCCACGGACCCGCTGGCCGACATTCGCTCGTTGGAGAACGTGGACAATATCAAGCTGGTGATGAAGGATGGGCAGATGTTGAAGAACGGATTATAATGACCAACGGCTGACAGGCGCTTTGGAGGCCAGCTATTCCTGTTGGTCGTCGCCGCGTCATGTTGACAACCCACCCCACACGGACTATCATTGCAAACGCCGGGACGCCTGTCCCGGCGTTTGCAATGATAGTCCAGAAAAGAGAAGGTGATCCATGGAAAATCAACCGCCTGTGAGTGCCGCCCTGGAATCGATGGACGTTCCCCATCGGGTCTTCCGCCACGCCGGCCCCATCCGCTCGCTGGAGCAGGCTGCGGCCGAGCGGGGCCAGCAGCCGGATCAGGTAGTGCGCAGCATCCTCTTCCGGCTGGGGGAAGGCGAATACGCCATGGTGCTGGTGGCCGGCCCCCAGCAGATCTCGTGGAAGGCCCTGCGTCAGCATTTTGGCCGCTCGCGCCTGACCATGGCCTCCAGAGATGAAGTGCTCGCCATCACCGGCTACCCCATCGGCGCGGTCGCGCCCTTTGGCATGCCCACCCGGCTTCCCATCCTGGTGGATCGAAGCGTGCTGACCCAGGACGAGATTTCCATGGGATCCGGCGTGCGCGGCGTGGGCGTCATCATGCAGCGCACAGACCTGATGCGCGCCTTGGGTGACGTAGAAATCGGTGACTTCTGTGCAGTGGAGTGACGCTCAATTCAGGAGTGCGTCCCACGCCCGCAAAGTCGACGCGCGGGTGTGGACGTCTGCGGGCGTGAAACGCACTCCTGACCTCCCAGCCCCCAATATTGGGAGAAGCTAGCTTTCGCCACGATCACCCCCAGGATTAGAAGGCAAGGGGCTGAGCTTCGCCTGGCCGCCCCCAAATATTTTTCAGCAAAGCCGCCCACCCACCCCATTCCTCACAATAAAATTTTTCACAAATCGAAAATATCAAAACAATATTTTGTACATTTTGTAACTAACAGAACAACCATTGATAAATATCGATCAACATGCTATAATTGTTAGTAATGAGCAATCTAGACAAACTCGACCGTGCGATCTTGAATATCCTGCAAACTTCGGGGCGTATCAGCAACGCCGATCTAGCGCGACGGATCAATCTGTCACCGCCCGCCACCTACACCCGCCTCAAACGGTTGGAGCAGGACGGCTACATTGATGAGTATGTGGCCCGACTCAATCGGCCCAAGTTGGGGTATGGCATGCTCTGCTATATCCACATTGGTTTGCAGGGCCACCACTCCGAGGAGTTGGAAAGCGTGCGGCGTCGCCTGCGCGATATGCCCGAAGTCCAGGAGTGCAGTTTCATCACCGGCGAATTCGACTATATCCTCAAGGTCGTTCTGCGCGATCAGGCGGACCTGGAGCGTTTTATTCTGCGCGAACTGTCACCGTTACCCGGTATTGCGCGTATTTCCACCAGTTTGGTTGTGTCCGAGATCAAGTCATCGACCTCGTTGCCGATCATCGACGAATAGGATTGCAACAGCAGGACAAACAGAGCAATCACCGGCAATGACGCCGGCGATGGTCGTCTGAACCCTGGCTTACAGCCACAAGGCCTTGAATCGGGTACGCTATTTGCACCCTGGCCGGCTGGTGGATCTGCGCAGAGGCAGAGATGGAAGGGAGACCACCATGACGACATTGCTTGAACCCAAACTGCTCAGCGCCAACTTGCTTGGCGTCAAGCAGTCCGACGCCAGTCCTGACAAATCGATCGACGAAGTCGCTGAACGGGAGCGCGCCTCCGCCCCCCACCGCATCGCCATCCGTCCCCAATATTCGCCCAATGAAATTCTGGCAGACTACAGGCTGGCGTTCCTCAGCCGTCAAGCCAGCCTGATCGGCCGGCGCGAGGTCATGAGCGGACACGCCAAGTTCGGCATCTTTGGCGGCGGCAAAGAGGTGGCCCAGATCGCGATGGCCAAGTTCTTCCACCCCGGCGATTTCCGCGCCGGCTATTACCGGGATCAGACCCTGGCCCTGGCCTTAGGCATGACCACCCTGTCCGAGTTCTTCGCCCAACTGTACGCTAACCCCGATCCCCATGAAGAACCGGCGTCCGGCGGGCGCTCCATGAACGCCCACTTCGCCACCCGCTTCATCGACGAAGAAGGGCGCTGGAAGGCCCAGGTGGATCTTCACAATTCGTCCGCCGATATATCGCCCACTGCCGGGCAGATGCCGCGGCTGGTGGGGCTGGCCTACGCCTCGCGCCTCTATCGCCAGGTGGAGGAACTGAAGCAGTTCGCCCAGTTCTCTCACAACGGTGATGAGGTGGCGTTCGGAACCATTGGCAACGCCTCCACCGCCGAAGGGGTCTTCTGGGAGTCCATCAACGCCATCGGCGTCCTCCAGGCCCCGGCCATCATCTCCGTCTACGACGACGGTTACGGCATCTCGGTGCCCAACGATTATCAACTCACCAAGGGCAACCTAAGCGCTCTGCTGGAAGGGTTCCGACGCGAACCTGGAAGCGACAAAGGCTTCGACGTCTACACCGTGCCCGGCTGGGACTATGCACGGCTAGTCAAGACCTATCGCCGTGCGGCCCACAATGCCCGCACCCGCCACATCCCGGCCCTGGTCCATGTGACCGAGATGATGCAGCCCCAGGGTCACTCCACCTCCGGTAGCCACGAGCGCTACAAGTCCGAAGAACGGCTGGCGTGGGAGGCCGAGCACGATCCCATCCCGCGCATGCGCGCTTGGATCCTGGACAACGGCATCGCCACTGCAGCCGAACTGGATGCACTGGAAGCGGGAGCGAAGGCGGAAGTGCAGGCCGCGCGCGATCGGGCGTGGAACGCCCTGCTCTCTCCCCTCCACATCGAGGCCAATCAGCTCTGCGATCTGCTGGAGCAGGCCGCACTCTATTCGCCCCAGGGCGAGGAGCTAAACGCGCTCAGCGAGGCGCTCCAAAAAACTGAAAAACCGGAGCGCCGCGTGATGCTGGAGACGGTGCGCAAGGCCCTGACCCTCATCTATGACGAAGAGAACCCCATCTGGGACGATCTGGTGCGCTGGAAGCAGGGCCAGATCGAGGAAAACCGGCGACGGTACGGCACGTTCCTCACCAGCGAATCGGAGCGGGCGGCGATGAGGGTGGCATCCGTGGCTCCGGTCTATCCCGAACGACCGCGCATGGCCCGCGGCTTCGAGATCCTGCAAGCAAATTTCGACGCCCTGCTGGCCAAGGACCCGCGGGTGATCATCTTCGGCGAAGATTCGGGCTATCTGGGCGGCGTCAACCAGGGGCTGGCCGGGTTGCAGGCCAAGTACGGCCCTCTGCGGGTGTCGGATACGGGCATCCGTGAGGCGACCATCATCGGCCAAGCCATCGGCATGGCCATGCGCGGTCTGCGTCCCATCGCCGAGATCCAGTACATCGACTATATCCTCTATGCCCTGGCCACCCTCTCCGACGACCTGGCCACCGTCCAGTGGCGCACGGCCGGCGGGCAAAAGGCTCCCGTGATCGTGCGCACCCGTGGCCACCGGCTGGAGGGCGTCTGGCATTCTGGGTCGCCCATGGGCGGGCTGCTACACTTCCTGCGCGGCATGCACTTCCTGGTTCCCCGCAACATGACCCAGGCGGCCGGCTTCTACAACACACTCATGCAGGGCGATGACCCGGCCCTGGTGGTGGAGGTGCTCAACGGCTATCGGCTAAAGGAACCCATGCCCCAGAACCCGGGCGAGTTCACCGTGCCCCTGGGCGCGCCTGAAATCTTGTGCGAGGGCGAGGATGCGACCCTGGTCACCTACGGGGCCATGTGCCGCATCGCCATGGACGCGGCCAAGACCCTGGCCGACCTGGGCGTCTCGCTGGAGGTCATCGACGTCCAGTCACTGCTGCCCTTCGACCGCCACCATAGGATCGTGGAGTCCCTCAGGAAGACGGGGCGACTGATCATCGCCGACGAAGACGTTCCCGGCGGCGCGTCGGCCTACATCCTGCGCGAGGTGATGGAGAAGCAGCAGGGCTATTACTGGCTGGACGCGGAGCCGCGCACCCTCACCGCTCAGGCCCACCGTCCGGCCTATGGCAACGACGGCGATTACTTCTCCAAGCCCAACGTGGAGGACGTCATCGACGCGGTGCTGGAGGTGATGCACGAGGCCGAGCCGGCGCGGTTCAAAACCATGGGATGAGCGCCGGTGAGATTGAAGTCAGATTAAATCGGGTTGTTTTGTGCGCCGAGATTGGAAGATTGACGGCTTTCGGGTTGAGCATCCATCTCCAATCTCATCAATCTCACGATCTCAAACAGGCTAACGCAACGAGCGGCGTCCTTGCGGAACCATCCTGGCGAGGACGTCGCTTGCCGCGTCTGGCGCAGTCGGCTGGACCTGTATCAGGAACAGAGCATGGCGTTCCGACGTTACCTTTAGCGACTGTTCGACCCACCTTCCAGGAAGCTGAGAGCTTCCTGGAAGGTTCTTCTGCGTTTTATCTGGAGCACACCATGACTGCGTCGAGAGCCTGGCTGCGTGATAATCAAAGACTGGTGACCCCGCTCTTCGCCCTAGTGGTCTCCTCGGCCATGAGCGTCGCCCTGCTCGCGTTTCGAATCTACTATTCGGGGACCATTACCTTCTACTTCCTGGTCTGGAATCTCTTCCTGGCCTGGATCCCTCTACTCTTCGCCCTGGCCATGCGCCAGACCGGGCAGCGGGCGCGCCATTCCCATCTGCTGATGGTGGTTCTCTTCTTCGGCTGGCTGGCCTTCTTCCCCAACGCACCCTACATCGTCACCGATTTTCTGCACCTGAGTCAACGCGCGTCCGCCCCCCTCTGGTATGACCTGATGGTGATCTTCTCGTTTGCATGGAATGGGCTGATTCTGGGGTTCACGTCGCTGTGGATGGTCCAGCAACAGGTGCAGCGATCCTATGGGGTGGTGGCTGGCTGGCTGCTGGCCACGGGCGCCCTCGCGCTCAGCGGCTTCGGTATTTACCTGGGGCGCTTCCTGCGCTGGAACAGTTGGGACCTGATCGCATCGCCTCACGCTCTGGCCACAGACATCCTGGAGCGCTTCCTCAACCCCCTGGCCCATCCCCAGACCCTGGCCGTAACTGTGCTCTATTCAGGCTTCCTGCTGGTGGCCTATGTGACGGTGGTGTTGTTGACAGATGCGGGGGGAAGGTTGAAGATTGAGGATTGAGGATTGGTTGGCGGAGAGATTGGGGGAATTGGGGAGATTGGAGATTGAGGAGATTGAGGAGATTGGAGATTGTCGGGGAGCGGCGAATCTCCCGCTGCCCAATCTTTAATCCTCACCCCTCAATTTTGTTTTCCATCCCCAATTTCCACTAACACTTTCCCCCGTTCCACCACCTGCCCCGCTTCACAACCGACCGCAACCACAACGCCGTCCGCGGGCGCGGTGATGCGCAGTTCCATCTTCATGGCTTCCATCAGCACTAGCGTATCGCCCCTGATGACGACATCGCCGGGCGCGACCAGCACGTCCAGCACCAGGCCGGGCATGGTCGCGGTCAGTGCGCCGGCCACAGCGCTGGGACTGCCCGAACGCCGTCGCCGGGCGTCCGGTTTGGTCAGCGTCCATGTCTGACCGTCCAGTCCGACGTAGGTGCGATCCTGCTTCCTGGCCACGTACGCGCGCAATCGCCGGTCGCCCACGCCCATGTCAATGCGGCCCCGGTCGCCCAGCCTGGCCTGCACCAGGTGCTCCCGATCGCCCACCCGCACCCGATAGCGATCGCCGTCGCGCTCGACAATGACGGTCACCGTTCTATCACCGACCTGATATTGCAGTTCCCTCTTCATGTGAAACCTCGAAGTAGAATACGAAGAGCATTTTTAACAATTAATGGTGAACGGCGAATGGTGAATGGTTAATTACCGACGGGCGCCATCATTCACCATTAATTATTAGCATTGAATCCATCACGCCCCGATGCGGAAACCACTCATCGTCCGCCAGGGGCTGAAGGGGTCGCCGTCGACCTGTGCGCCGTCGGGTGCGGGCGCGGTGTAGGCGTTCATCACCTCCGAAAGCGCGGCCGCGATCAGAGCCATGTCAGGCGGCGGGCTGTCGTCAGGACGCCAGTCCCCGAAATGCGCGTCCACGAAATCGGTGGTGGTCTCGCCGGCAACGAAACGGGGATGCGCCAGCACATCACGCAGGAAGGGAATGTTGGTGATCACATCGCCCAGGATCACGTAGTGATGGAGCGCCCAGTCCATGCGGCGGATGGCGTCGGCCCTGTCTTCGCCCAGCACGATTAGCTTGGCGATCATGGGATCGTAGTGAAGGGTCACCTCGTCGCCGCTGCTCACGCCCGCGTCCACGCGCACGCCCGGCCCCACCGGCTCCACAGACTGGAGGACGGCGCCGATCGCGGGCAGGAAGTCGTGGGCTGGGTCCTCGGCGTAGATGCGGCATTCGATAGCGTGGCCCCGCTGGCTCAACTCCTCCTGGGTGAAGGGCAGCGGCTCGCCGGCCGCGATGCGGATCTGGGCCTTGACCAGGTCCACGCCCGCCACCAGCTCAGTGATGGGATGCTCCACCTGGAGGCGGGTGTTCATCTCCAGGAAGTAGAAGTTGCGCGCCTCGTCCACCAAAAATTCGATGGTCCCGGCGTTGACGTAGCCCACGGCTTGGGCCGCGGCCACCGCGGCCTCTCCCATGCGCTGGCGCAGGGCCGGGTCCATGAGGGGCGAGGGCGTCTCTTCGATGATCTTCTGGTGGCGGCGCTGGACCGAGCATTCGCGCTCGAAGAGATGCACCACATGGCCGTAGCGATCGGCCAGCACCTGGAACTCGATGTGATGGGGTTGCTGAATGAGGGTTTCCAGATAGAGGCGGTCATCGCCGAACGCGTTCATGGACTCTCGGCGGGCGGACGCCAGCGCGTTGGACAACTCTGCCGGGTCATTCACCACGCGCATGCCCTTGCCGCCGCCGCCAGCCGTGGCTTTGACCAGCAGGGGAAAGCCCAGCGCGTGCGCCGCCTGCATGAGGTCCTGGTCATCGCCGGAGGCCTGGTAGCCGGGAACCACGGGCACGCCCGCGTCCTCCATGGCAGCGCGGGCCGCGATCTTGGATCCCATGACGCGCATGGCCTGCGCCGGCGGACCAATGAAGGCTAGGCCCGCGGCCTCGGTCATCTCCACAAAGTCGGGATTTTCAGAGAGGAAGCCATAGCCGGGGTGGATGGCGTCGCAACCCAGGCGTCGGGCCGCGTCCAGGATGTGGTCGTCGCGCAGATAGGACTCGGACGGTGGGGGCGGGCCGATGTTCACCGCTTGGTCGGCCAGGGTGACGTGGAGGCTGCACTCATCCGCGTCCGAGTAGACGGCCACGGTGGCGACGCCCATCTCCTGGCAGGCCCGAATGATGCGCACGGCGATCTCGCCGCGGTTGGCGATCAAAATTTTGTTGAACATGGTGATTTAGCCCTATCCATCGAAGCTATCAGCGTCAACAATGCCATGGCTTCGGCAATCAGTTAGTCGTCGAGGACAACGTTGGTGCGCATGGGTCGCGTTTCCTTCTGAATGCGTATAATTTGCCCCTTGTCTACACATACCCTATCTTGGAAATGGTCTCTTGTCAAAGAGCGGGTTGTTCAAAGGTGGACGCAAAAAGAAGTCGGGTTTTTGACAAAAACCCGACTTCTTAGCGTCCACTATACTTGATTCGTCAAGCCTGATTACGCCTCAGCTTGCTCGTCCCCTTCGCTGGCTTCTTCAACGTCCTCATCCGTCAGCGCACCCGCGGCATAGGCGACGGCGTCGTCGGTAACCGTCACGCCTTCCGCGGTGATGACTACATGCTTGGCGGTTATACTTTCTTCGGTGACCACGGCCGCCTTGTGCTCGATGGACTCGTCGGTGAAGGTGGTGGCGCTGGCCTGGATTTCATCCTCACCCGTAGGCAAGCGGCTTGTGGTCAGGCTGTCGTCATCCGTCACCGCGGAATAGGACACGTCGCGTCCAGCGACCAGTTGCTCAGCAATGTCCGCGGCGATGGCTGCTGTCACCACATCGGCGCCGGCCTCCGCCAGTTCATCGCTCAACTCTTCGACCCACTTATGCTCGATGACGGCTACAATGGCGGATGTGTCCGGTTCCAGAGCGTCCGCCACCTGATCCAGGCGGTCAGGGGGAGAAACGCTTGTTTTTCTTATGCTTGCCGATCAGCGCGCCAATGGCTGCACCGCCTGCTCCCAGCACCAGGGCCGCGCCGCCGGTGACAACGCCCAAAATCACGCCGCCGGGCGAGACAATGATATACATGATTGTCGTCCAGGGCAGGAAGATGACGCCCAACAGAGGTCAGATCCACCAAATCCCGGCCCAGTTGTTAAACGCCAGTTGCCAACGCAGGGGCTGGAAAAGCCACCAGAACGCACCCACAATACGTGGGCCAAGCAGGGCTAATGAGAGGAAGAAACAACACATATCGATTGGGTCCTTTCTTTGTTTGCGCCGCTTGTCAGACGGATTTTTGATTTGTACGCACTTGTCGCCGAATTCATCGACGCTCAGGGGTATTCCGCCTCCAAGAACGGGCATACGTCCTGATAAAATGATCATACGACACCGGAAGCTGAGATAACAGGTCTCAAAGGGTGTAAAAAGGGTGCAAATGTCAGTTCCACAGCCCCTTATAGATGGCGAGCCTTTATCCCCTCCTCCGCTTACAGAATGGCGCGCCGCTCCAGGTTTTGACGTTTTTCCTGCATTGCGGCATGATTTCCTCTCCTGAAACAGCTGAGGCGCTTGGAACCCACAACCGCCATGAAATTCTTAACTCAGCATCTATCCTGCATACGCCTGTCGACCGTCACCCGGGTGCATTCTGATTTGGGGGTCGCAGGCATGTGCCGGGGAGTTCCGAACTCCCCGGCACGTTCGAGGCACGGGAATTTCGCCCCCAGCAGAGAATGCACCCCCGTCACCCAAGTTGGTTGACATGACAAGCCATTGGAGGGTACTATTATAAATGCCCCGTTCCCCCTAATATCTCGACAAAGCACAACCAATCATCATGATAGCGCATCAAGACGAAACGCAAAGCAAACCGGCGTTCATCGCCTTTGGCCCATCCCCCACAACTATCCCGTGTATTGCGACCCGCCGTTTCCAGGGGTCGTTTCCGTCAATCCATTCCACTCTATTTCAGGAGGTACAGATGAAAGAACACAAACGATTCATCCTGCTGGCGGCCCTCGCGCTGTTCACGCTTTTGCTGGCGGCCTGCGCAGCCCCGGTCCAGCAACCGGCGGCCGATGCAGGGGAAGCTGCTGTCCCGGCTGCCGCTGAGGCACAGGCGGGAGAAGAGGTCACGCTGCGGTACTTCATGTGGGATCCTGACTTCGAGGAGACCGAGCAGTTGATGGTCGACAAATTCGAAGCAGCGAACCCCAACATCAAGGTCGAGATGGAGACGGTCGGGACGCCTGAGTATTGGACCAAACTGGGCGCGCTGTCCGCGGCCGGCGATCTCCCTTGCGTCTTCAGCATGAGCGCAGGCTTCGTCGATCAGTGGATCAGTGACGGTCTGATCCTGGATATCCAGGAGTACGTGGACCGAGACATCAACGCGGATGACTATTTCACCGGCGTCTTTGATGTGGTGCGCAACAAGGAAACCGGCAACATGCACGCCTTCCCCTTCGCGTTCGTCGAAACGGTCCTCTTCTACAACAAGGACGCTTTCGACGCCGCCGGGGTCCCCTATCCTGAAGAGGGATGGACCTGGGATCAGTTCCTGGACGCCGCCCAGAAGCTGACCCTCGACAACAACGGCGATGGCGTCATCGACCAGTATGGACATTACTTCTATGGCCGCTACGCCGAGATCGAACCCTGGGTCTACCAGAACGCAGGCCGTCTCCTCAACGAGGACAAGACCCGCTTCGAGCCGGACGAGAATGCCGTAGAGGCGCTGGCCTTCCTGGACAGCCTCATCCATGAGTATGGCGTCGCCCCCGAGCCCAAGGAAATGGAAGGCGTACGCGCCAAGGATCTCTTCCCCCTGGGCATGACCGCCATGTGGGTGGACGGCGCCTGGAACATCAAGAACATCCGGGACACCGCCGGCGATTCCTTCAAGTGGGCCATCGCCCCCATTCCCCGAGGTCCGCAGGCAGAGGGGGACGCGGCCTATGGCTGGCCGGATAGCCTCTCCATCGCCTCCACTTGTGAGAACCCTGACGAAGCGTGGGCGTTCATCAATTTCATGACCGGTCCTGAGCGCACCATCGAACTGACCAAGGGCGGCAAGATTCCCATTTACAAGCCCGTGGCTCTGTCTGAAGAGTTTCTGGAAAAGGACCAGCAGCCCGATAACAAGGAATTCCTGCTGGAGTGGGCCAACTACACCGGTCCCACCACCTTCACACCCGGCTGGGGCGAATGGCGCGGCTACACTGATGGCGCCGGTCTCCAGGGACAGTTGGATGAGATCTTCAACGGCGTCACCGACCTGGAAACGGCCCTGACCAATGCGATGGAACACGCCAACTCTGTGCTGGAGCGCTACTATCCGGAATAGCCCGGAGTTGTGCTGAGGATGATGAGATTGGGAGATTGGAGATTACCCGTCGGCTAAGCGGTCGATCTCCAATCTCCCAATCCCCAATCGACATTATCAACCTTGCAGGAAACCCACGATCCCTAAAATTACGGGAGTTTGGCAGCGATGAGATACGGCAAGTGGACCCCCTATCTGTTCATTTTCCCCATGCTTGTAGGTCTGTTCGTCTTTCGACTGGGCCCTGTGTTGGTGGCCCTGTTAGCCGGGTTCACGCGCTGGAACATCCAAACGCCCCCGGAATTTCTGGGCTTTCACAACTATGCGGAGGCCGTTCAATCCCCCATTTTCTGGCAGGTGGCTAAAAACACGGTGCTCTTCATTCTGATCTTTGTGCCGGGCGTAATGGTCCTGGCCTTGCTCATGGCGCTGATGCTCAACCGGGAGATCCGGGGCATCGCCTTTTTCCGCGGGCTTTATTTTATGCCCTACATCACGGCCATGGTGGCGGTCGCCATGGTCTGGAACTGGATCTTCGCCACCCGCTTCGGCGTTCTTAACTACTTCCTGACCCACTTTTTGGGCATCTCCAATCCGCCGGCCTGGCTGGCTGACAAATATTGGGCGCTGCCTGCCCTGGCCATTGTCGCCATCTGGAAAACCGC